>NZ_CP157484.1:5177500-5477500 GCF_045348435.1 Alsobacter sp. KACC 23698
GCGGCCACGGCCGTGCTGGCCAGGTGCTCGATCTCGGCAAGCCGGCTGCGCGGCGCCAGCAGGCGCGTGCCGGCGATGCAGGCCTGGCCGCTGTTCATGAAGGCCGCCTGGACGGCGATCGGGATCGCCGTCTCCAGGTCGGCATCGTCCAGGATGATCGTCGGCGACTTGCCGCCGAGTTCCAGGGTTACGCGCTTCAGCGTCGCGGCCCCGGCCTGGAGGATCGCCTTGCCGACGGCCGTCGAGCCGGTGAAAGAGATCTTGGCGACATCGGGATGCCGGCTGAGCTCGGCTCCGACGGTTTCGCCGCGCCCCGTAACGATGTTGACCACGCCTGCGGGAAGCGCGGCGGCGTGGAACGCCTCCATGATCACCTGTGTTTGCGTGGCGCTCATCTCGCTCGGCTTGACCACCACGGTGCAGCCCGCCGCGAGCGCGGTCGCGACCTTGCCGCAGATGAAGCCGGCATTGCTGTTCCACGGCGTGATCAGCCCCGCGACGCCGGACGGGGTCATCACGACTTCGGACGCGCCGACACGCCGGCGGAACGGATAGGTCTCCAGCAGATCGATCGCCTCGTCGAAGGCGGCGACGGGATGGTCGACCATGAAGGCCGCACGCGATGCGGGCGCTCCGTATTCCTCGATCACGGCCTCGAGCAGCGCCTCACGCCGGGCGGCGACCTCGTCGCGCAGGCGGCGAAGCATGGCAAGCCGCTCCGGCGGGCTCGTCGTGGCGAAGGCGGGGAGGGCCCGCTTGGCGGCGGCGATCGCCTGCCGCGCGTCTTCCTCGTCGGCCAGACGCACCTGGCCGATGACCGCCCTGGTCGCGGGATTGTGGAGCGGGAACATCTCGGCTCCATGGGGGATGACGAACTGGCCGTCGATGAAGATCCTGTCGATCATGTTCACGGGTGGCTCCTGGGATGCGTGGCGTTGCTCCTCAGGTAGCCCGTACCTATAAGATTGATTAGCCGGACAGTCCGGCATGTTCTGGTGAGCGAGACAGGACAATGATGACGACGGGCCTGACGGAACTCGAAGCCGTGCAGGCGGTGGCGCGACACCGCAACTTCCGCTCCGCGGCGACGCAAATCGGGATCTCCCGGTCCGCTCTCAGCCACATGGTCGCGGCGCTCGAGAGCCGACTGGGCGCTCGCCTATTCCACCGCACGACCCGCAGCGTGACGCTGACGGAGGCAGGCGAGCGGTTCGTAGCCGAGACGGGGCCCGCGCTCCGCGACATCCGCGAAGCCATGGAGCGCCTGACCGACCACCAGGCGGAGCCGTCGGGGACGCTGCGGATCAACGCCTCGTCCGGCGCGGCCCGCCAGATCATGGCGCCGATCGTCCTCGAGTATGTCCGGCGACACCCCCTGGTCACCGTCGACATCGTCACCGAGGGAAAGCTCGTCGACATCGTCCTCGAAGGCTTCGACCTCGGCGTTCGCCTGGCCGAGACGGTGCCGCAGGACATGATCGCCGTCCCACTCGGGCCCCCGCAGCGCTTCGCCGTCGTCGGCTCGCCCGCCTACTTCGCGCGGCGCCCCAAGCCGCTCGTCCCGGGCGACCTCGCCGCCCACGCCTGCATCCGCAGCCGCCTGCCTGGCGGCGGCATCTATCGCTGGGAGTTCGAACACCGCGGCGAGCAGGTCGAGATCGACGGGAGGGGGCCGCTCATCCTCGATGACCCGATGCTGATGATCGAGGCGGCGCGAGCCGGGGTCGGCCTGGCCTACCTGACCGAGTGGAACGCCGCGGACGATCTTGCCGCGGGACGGCTCGTCCGGGTGCTCGAAGACTGGACGCCGCCCTTCCCCGGCCTTTGCCTCTACTACCCTGGCCGCCGGCACCTGGCCGCGCATCACCGGTCCTTCGTTGACCTCGTGCGGGAAGCGGCCCGCCAAGCCAAAGGCGCGACCTGAGAGCCGCCCCACGCGCCTCACACGATCTCACAACGGCTCTCTCGCCACGCGTGCCCACTCCTTTCACGCTGAGCCCGTGACCATCCCTGAAAGGAGATCCCCCATGCCGTTCGTGAACGTGAAGCTGGTCGAAGGCGTGTTCAGCGAGGCCGAGAAGCACAAGCTGGCCAAGGCCCTGACCGACGTGCTCGTCGAGTTCGAGGGGTCGGAGGCCTTTCGCGAGGTCGTCTGGGTGCTGATCGAGGAACTGCATCCGGATGGCTGGCACATCGGGGGGCGGCCGTGGGAGGGGCCGCGCTCGCTGATCACCACGCTGCAGAAATCCAAGGCCATCGTGGAGACGCTCGACGGCGTTCCGCAGACCAGGGCCGAGTGGGCAAAGGCGGCCCCGGTCCTGAAGGGCGCCTAGCGCAATCGAGATCCCTGCCCGCGCCCAAACACCCCGTTCCCAACCGAGGAGGTCTCCATGACCACGTCGATGAAGGCAGCCGTCCTCCACGAAACCGGCGCCCCGCTGCGCGTCGCCCCGATCAGCCGGCCAGTTCCCGGCCCAGGCGAGGTCCTCGTCCGCATCGCGGCGGCCGGCACCAATCCGCTGGACACCAAGATCCATGCCGGGCAGGCCGCCCATGCCAGGCACCCTGCTCCGTCCATCCTCGGGCTGGATATGGCCGGCACGGTCGAGGCGGTCGGGCCCGGCGTCACCCGGTTCCGGCCCGGCGACGAGGTGTTCGGCATGGTGGGCGGCGTTGGCGGCCACCCCGGCACGCTCGCCGAATATGTGAGCGCGGACGAGGACCTGCTCGCTGCCAAGCCGGCGAACCTCACCATGCGGGAGGCGGCCGTGCTGCCGCTCGTGACGATCACGGCCTGGGAGGGACTTGTCGACCGCGTTGGCGTACGGCCCGGGCAGACCCTCCTCGTGCTCGGCGGCGCCGGCGGCGTCGGCCATGTCGTCGTCCAGCTGGGGCTCGCCTTCGGGGCGACGGTCCACGCGACTGGAAACCCCGAGAGCAAGCCCGTGATCGAGCGGCTGGGCGCCAGCTTCATCGACCGGCACGAGCCGATCGCCGACGCGGTCGACCGGCTCACCGGCGGGCGCGGCTTCGACGTCGTCTACGACACCGTCGGCGCGCTCGATGTCGCCTTCGCCGCCCTCGCGCGGTTCGGCCACGTGACCTCGTCGCTGGGCTGGGGGACCCACCCGCTCGCGCCGCTCTCATTCAAGGGCGGCACCTATTCCGGCGTCTTCACGCTCCTGCCCCTCATCGACGGCGAAGGCCGGCGGCACCACGGCGAGATCCTCGAGAAGGCGCGGGAGCTGGTCGAGGCCGGCAAGCTCACGCCTCTGCTCGATCCGCGGCGGTTCGGCCTCGAGGAGGTCGGCGCAGCCTACGAGGCACTGAAGAAGGCCGACGGCACGGGCAAGATCGCGGTCGACATCGCGGCGACATGAGCCTGTGCCGACGTCACACACGGCCTCACAAGTTCTCACTGGCCGGCGGCAGTGCACTCCCCAAGGATCGTCGGGCACTCGGGCCCGAGATCCACTTCGGAGACGCGTGATGACAAGCACCCCCACGAACACATCCGCGACCCGGCGCACCGTCCTTGCCGGCTCGCTCGGCATGGCCTCGGCGCCGTGATCAGTGGCCAGGCCCAACCGCAGTCCAAGTCCCAGCCCGCGGCGCCGTCCGGCCCTGCGGTTCGTCAACCCATGGCAGGAGCAACCCGGATGAGCAGCGGCTTCGTGAAGGCGTCCGACGGGACTTCATCAAGACGCAGGCCTGAGCGTCGGCTCCCGTGCTGGCGGCCATCCGGATCAGGGCGGCCGTCAGCTGACCTTGTCGCGCCCGGTCGAGTGGGCTGCGGCCCAGCCCAGCACGTCGGCGCGGAGCACGACGGCGTGAGGGCGATCACGAGGGACACGACACATGACACGGGTCTGCGTGGTGGAGTGGCCTGACGGGCTGCAGGTGGGGAGCAAGGCCTGGGCGGCACTGGCGGGGGACCTGGCTGCGGCCGCCCCTGAGCTGCTGATCACCAACGAGATGCCATTCGGGTCCTGGCTGCCGCGGCAGCTGCCCTATGATCGCGCCGCCGCCCGGACGTGGGCCGACATGCACGAGGCATCCCTTCCGGCGCTCGCCTGCTTGGCGCAGGCCGTCATCTCCTCCCGCCCGATCTTCCATGGCGACGTGCTGGCGAACGAGGCTTTCGCGATCGAGGACGGCGTCTACCGGACGCTGCACCACAAGCAGATTTTCCCGGCCGAGGAAGGCTGGCAGGAGGACGGCTGGTTCGCGCCTCGGCGTCCGGGGTTCGACACGCACGCGATCGCCGGCCTGACCGTCGGCGTCCTGCTGTGCACCGAGCTGATGTTCCCCGAGCACGCACGAGCCCTGGGGCGGCAAGGCGCCCACCTCATCGCCGTGCCGAGGGCATCCGGCCGCGCGATGACGACCTGGAGAACGGCGGGCGCCATGGCGGCCATCGTGAGCGGCGCCTATGTCCTGAGCTCGAACCGCGTGGGATCGGCCGACGGCCAGCCTCCTGTCTTCGGCGGGCAAGGCTTCGCGTTCGCGCCCTCCGCCGTGACCCTTGGCGAGACTTCCCGCGGGATGGAGATGCTCGTGGTCGATGTCGAACGCGACGTGGCGGATGCCGCGAAATCCGCCTACCCCGTTTATGTCAGCGACCGGCACGTCCGGCCGTGACCTGATTTTTAGATCAGGACGTCAGCGAACGACCAATCGACCGAACGGCCGTCAACCAGTTCGTGGAAGCGCGAAGAGGCGGTCTCGGCCATGAGCCGTTCCGACGACGCCCGGCCGTCCGTGGCTGCCCGCCATGCGCTGCCGAGACCCACGAGCCCCAGCACGATGCCGAAGAACGACGCCGGCACGATCGGCAAGGTCTTGGGGGCGAAGGTCATGACTGTTCTCCTGCCGCAAATGACCCCGGGTCCGCATGGGACACGGACCCGGGGCCCAGTGCGCCGAGGCGGAAGGGAGGCGCCCCGGCGGCGAACCTTAGAGCCCGAGCTCGCTGAGCCCGGGATGATCGAGGGGGCGCATGCCGAGCGGCCAGAGGAACAGCCGTTCGTCCGCACCGATCGCGACGTCGTTGATGCTGGCGTGACGCTCCGCCATGAGTCCGTCGGGCGCGAAGCGCCAGTTCTCGTTGCCGTGGCAGCGCCACCACTGGCCGGCGCTATCCCGGAATTCGTAGACGAAGCGCACGGCGATGCGCGCGTCCGTGAAGGCCCAGAGCTCCTTGATGAGCCGGTACTCGGTTTCCTTCTCCCACTTGCGCGCCAGGAAAGCCTCCACCTCCGTGCGGCCGGACAAAAACTCGGACCGGTTTCGCCAGCGCGTGTCTGACGTGTAGGCCAGGGCGACGCTCGCGGGCGACCGGCTGTTCCAGGCGTTCTCGGCGGCCCTCACTTTCTCGACGGCGGTGCTTGGCGTGAACGGCGGAAGTGGCGGGCGGACGATCATGTGAACCTCGGAGGACTGAACGGCTCCCATCCTCCCGGGCCGCGGGCCACATCGCGAGTGATGTGTTGTGAGATGCCGTGGACCGCGGTCAGCGCTGCTGCGCGGCGTCCGGCGACCCTTCCAGCAACTGCCGGGCGGCTACGAGGTCGGCCGTATCGAAGCCTTCGGAGAACTGGCCGAGAACGTTGGCCAGAACGGGCCTGGACGCCGACGCCTCGCCGCGCTCCACGCAGGCGCGGTGCCGGCTCATGGCGAGCCGAAGCTTCCACGACAGGGCGCCCTGGCGGTCGGCCATCGCCATGCCCTCGTCGAAAGCCGCGATAGCGTCGTCATGGGAGCATCGCCGAACCTGTACCTCGCCGAGGACCCTGAGAAGCTCGGGAAGCTCGTGGCTCTCGCCGTCGGATCTTACTCTCCGGATGGCCGCGCCCACCGTCGCGTGCGCCTCCTCGGTCTCGCCTGCGCCGAGCAGTGCCAGCGCGAGCGACCCCTCGAACCCCGGCATCATCATGCCGTGCTGGCGGGCTTGGCCGATCGCATTCCGCAGCAGGGCCACGGCGGCCTTGGCCTGGCCGGCTTCGAGAAGGCGCCTGCCCTGGTGGCCGAGCCCAACCGCCTGGTAGGGCCGCATGGAATGGCTTCTCGCGTAGGCGACGAGGCGCTCGGCGAGCTGGCCGACCATGTCCCATTCTCCCGTCCATTCGAAGACGGTGGTGACCCACATGAGCACCACGCAGTAGCTCACCGCGTCCGATGGCGCGGTCCTCTCCGCGACGTGGCGCGCCATCGCCAGGGCCTGGTCCGGATAGCCCAGCAACCAAAGGCATCGAGACATGGGAACGAAGGGGTGGCTGCTGTAGGCGTAGTGGTGGGGAGGGACCTCTTCGAAGACGTCGAGATGGATCTCGGCGTCGAGTTGCTCACGTGCGGCCTGCTGCTGCCCCAGCAGGTGCAGTGCGGTGCCGACCTGGTAATGGGCGCACGAGATCGCGACAGGATTGCCGATGCTGGCCGCGAGTGCTTCGAGCCGCCGGGACATGGGCATCAGTAGCGAATACTCGCCTCTCCCCCGGCGGAACCGGAGCAATGTCACCATGAGGCGGAACTGGCTGGCGATGTCGGCCAGATCGTCGGCAAGCGCCAGTGCCCGCTTGAGGGCCGCTCCGGCTTCATGGCCGTTGCCCTGGGTGAACATCAGGGCGTAGCCGAGGCCCTCGTTGAGCCGCATGACGGTGTCGTCGTCCGTCGGTTCCAGCGCAAGCGCTGCCTCTGTCCACCGGCGGCACTCGTTCAGGAGCGACGACTCGATAAAGGTCCGCGATGCAGCAGCGGCAAGTCTTGTGGCTAGCCGCGCGTCCCCGCCTTCGACGAAGCTCCACTGGAGAGCCGCGTAGACGTCGGCGAGCGCGGGCCGCTTGCGGGCGCCGAGGACATCGGGCCGGGGCAGCTCCTTCGAGGCCTCGAGACATGCGAGGACATGGGCGGCGTGGCGAGACGCCACCGCTTGCCGGACACCCTCCCCGTCCAGCTTTTCGCGGGCAAATGCGCGCGTCGTATCGAGAAGGCGATAGGCTGCCGACCCGCCACTGCAGCGGACCGCGACGAGCGACTTCTCGACCAGTGACTGCACGGCGCCGGCGATGTCTGCCGCGGTCAGGTCGCCGTCCGTGGCCACGGAAACGGCGTCGGTCAGGTCGAACGTTTCGGCAAAGACGGACAGCTGCTCGAAGACCTTCCGCTCGTCCGGCCGCAGCAGATCATAGCTCCATTCGACTGCCGATCGCAGCGTCTGGTGGCGCGCCGGCGCTGTCCGCCGACCGGTCCAGAGCAGGCGGAGACGCCCATGCAACAGATCAGCCGTCTGTTTCCAGCCGTAATCTGAGACCCGGCCTGCGACGAGTTCGAGCGCGAGTGGAACGCCGTCCAGCGTCCGGCAGATCTCTGCCATGACGGCGGCGTCGGCCGGCGTCAGGTCGGCAGAATGACCGGCGGCGGCGGCGCGTTCGGCGAGCAGTTGCGCGGCCGGGTAGCCGAGAACCTCGGCAGGGGTCAGGTCCTCCGAAGGCGGCGGTTGTTCGAGCTCGGAGAGGATGAAGACGTGCTCGCCCTCGACTTTCAACCGCTCGCGGCTGGTCACGAGAAGGCTTGCGCCGGGCGCTTCAAGAAAGATCTTTTCGGCAAGAGAGGCGATGCCGTCCACCAGGTGCTCGCATCCGTCGAAGACGAGCAGGATCCTGCGCTCCCGGAGATTCCCGATCACCTCGGGGGTGGGGTCGCCGGATTGCGCGGCGACGCCGAGTGCATTGGCCAGCGTGCTCGCCACCAGCGTGGGATCGGAGAGCGGGCCGAGATCGAGAAAGCGGACCTCGTCGTGACCGGACCGGAGCAACCGGTTTGCGGCTGCGATGGCGACCGTCGTCTTGCCCATACCGCCTGCGCCGAGGATCGTCGCGAAGCGGTACCGCGCGACGAGGTCGGCGACGGCCTCGACTGCACCGTCACGCCCAACCATGCGATCCAACAAGGGGGGCAGTCCCGATGCGCCCGGCAAGGGCCGGGGCTTCGCCGGCGGGAGCAGCGCCTCGATCCGGACTTCGGCGGCTAGGCAATAACCCCGTCCGGGCACGTTGACGATATAGCGCTGGTCTCCGGCACCGTCGTCGAGAGCCTTGCGCAGGCGTGCGATGTGGAAGCGCAGGTTGCTGTCGTCCACCGTCAGGTCGGGCCAGGCGCGGGTCATGAGCGCGTCGCGGCCGAGCACCTCGCTCGGGCGCTCGGCGAGCGCGATCAGGATGTCGAGTGCGCGGCTGCCTATCGGAACGACCGTGCCGTCACGTTCGAGCCGACGTTCCGTCGGCAGTAGACGGAACGGGCCGAAGCAAAGTGCAGAACCGGACTTTGGGTCCGGCGCGCTCATGCCTTTCCCCTTTGATCGATCTTCCGGCTCAGCAGGGCCGGCGTCGTGCAAGAGAGCATCTTTGCCACCGATCCTGGCGATGCCGACCGATGGCGGCGCCTCGACGAATGTACAGCCTAAGTAACTTTCCGGATACGGTGGGTCCGGTTCCAGCCGGGGTGGGCCCACGCGGGCCTTTCAGATCACCGGTCAAAGCCTGTCGAGAGTGCCACGGCCCGCCATTTGTCGAGGATGGCTGTGTCCGACGCATGCTTCGCCTCGATGGCCGCGACGGTATCGGCGCCCAGGGGCAACCGCACCGGAGGGTCCGGGTGGTGGGCGAGGTCGACCAGGATCTCCGCGAGCCGGGCAGGGTTCCCAGGCTGGGCTCCGTTGACCTGCCCGGCATTGGCCCGGACCTTCCCCACCGTCTCGCTGTAGTCAGGGATCACGGTGCGGCTGACCTTCAGGGACGAAGCGTCCATGAAGTCGGTCCGGAAGTAGCCCGGCTCAATCGCCGTGACGTGGATGCCGAGCGGCGCGAGCTCGGCGCGCAAGGACTCCGTCAGGGCCTCGACCGCGAACTTGGTGGCCCCGTAGACGCCGAATCCCGCCGAGCCCCGGTACCCGCCGATCGACGAGATGTTGAGGATGCGACCGAACCCGGCCATGCGCATGTGGGGCAGGACGGCTTGGGTGACCGCCAGAAGCCCGAACACGTTTGTTCTGAACACGGCCTCGATTTCGTCATCACTCGCCTCTTCCACCGCGCCAAGGAGGCCGAATCCGGCATTGTTGAGCAGGATGTCGATAGCGCCGAAGCGGTCGACTGCTGCCTGCGCCGCCGCGATCGCCTGGTCTCTCCGCGTCACGTCGAGCGCCAGCGTGAGAAGGTCGGGATGCGAGCCGATGCGGTCGACGATCGCCTTCGGATCGCGGGCGGTGGCAACGACCGCATCGCCCCTTTCGAGTGCGTGTTGTGCGACCAGGGCGCCGAAGCCCCGGGAAGCGCCCGTGATGAACCAGATCGACATCGCGAAGTCCTTTACGTTGCTGAAGAGTGAGGCCTTGATGCGGGTCAGCGTTGAAGGGAGGCATCCAGCCGGCTGAGGTTGCTCCAGCGGCTGTCGGATGCGGCCTGGCGTTCGGCAGCCCGCTGAGCGAACGCCAAGGCGTCCGCCCCGGCGAGGATGCGCACGGGAGGGGCGTCGAGATCCGCCACCTTGAGCACGAGCGCGGCTGCCCGCGGGGGTCCGAGAGCCAGGCCGTGTAGTCCGGCGCCGTGATGGTCTTGACGATGGCTGCGGTAAGACGGGCGCGGCGCTCCGCTCAGACGCCTTCGAACACGAGCTTCGTGAAGAAGTCCGGCGAGATAACCGCCTTGCCGAACCGTTCGTCCGTTGCTGTGGTCGGGCGCGCCGCCACGATCTCGTCCAGCGAATGGCCGCGACGCTTCAGCGCCGAGACGCGGTCGCGGCTTCCCGCCAGCATGTCGCGAAAGGCCCGGAGCCCCTCGGCATGGCTGACGGGGGCGGCGTGCCCCGGGAGAATGAGGGTGTTCTTGCCGTGACGTCAGCCTCGCCGAAGGTCACCACGAGATCGCCGTCTGTATGGGCGTGGGCGAGATGCTGAAGCCCGATCGACGTGCCGTTGAGCTTCACCGTCTTAGCGCGGTCCACGACCTCGGTCGGCAGCGCGAAGTGCGGGGCTGGCGGGAAGTCGAAGTCCCAGTCCTCGACCCTTTGCGGCTCCCGCAGGTGTTTCAACGTGTTGGCGTGGGCGAGGATGGAGACCCCGGCGCCGCCGATCCACTCGTTTCCGTCGGCATGGTCGAAGTGCCAGTGCGTGTTGATGAGGTGGGTGATCGGACGATTGTCGAGGCTCGCCAGCGCGGCCTCGATGCGGGGACGCGTTGCGGTGATACCGGCATCGACCAGCACCTTGCCGTCCGCTCCGCCCAAGACCGCGATGTTGCCGCCCGACCCCTCCAGCACGCTCAGCCCGCCGCGGACGGGATGGACCGCGATGTCCGCTTTCGCGGCCTCGGCCCGGAACCCGTCGACGATGTTGCCGGCCTTGGCGAAGGCCTGGCGCGGCGTTAGCCAACCCTGCCGGCCGGCGACGGCCGCCACGCAGCAGAGGCAGAATCCGCGGCGCGACAGGCGGGGTGGATGGGGGGACATCATCGGTTTCTCCTTCCGATTGCCGGGGACCCTGTGGCACGGCGATCGAAAGGAGCCTCAAGCCAACGGGCCTGCCCGTGCCAGTGAGACGGTGTGAGACGTTGCGAGGCCCGACCGGCTACGCCTGACCGACTGGTCATGAAAGTGAGCGTCGGCTGGACAACGTGGTGTACCTGCCACAAGGCGGCGCGACGCTCGCGGGCTAGCGGTGGCGCGACGCGTCGTTCGATCCCAGACCTGCCGCTAGCGTTCCTGCCTGCCAGGCCTGGAGGGTCGCCAGTTCGTCTGACGGACGACCCGAATGCACCGTGGCCGGACGATCGTCCGCGCGTCACTGTGGGGCAACTCGCGATCACTCGACCCACGTCGGTCGAGGAGATCGGCGATCCAGTGATGATGCACGACCCGACCCGGGTGACCGACGGGATCGAACTCTCGGACGACCCCATCCTCGCGGCGCGATGCGGTATCTATGAAGTTTCGGTGGGAAGTGTCGGTCAAAGCTCAGCCGTCGACAAACATGCTTGCTTGTTTGTTTTTCGCTCTTTAGCTTCCCATTGTGCGGGTAGAACAGCGCCAACGTCGTACCCAGGAGGAGCGGTCTGCCGAGACGCGCTCCGGACTCGTTGAGGCGACGCTCGACTGCTTACACGAGCGCGGCTACCCCCGCACCACCCTGGCGCAGATCGCCGAGCGGGCGGGAGTCACGCGCGGCGCCCTGAACCATCACTTCCCCAGCAAGGACGCTCTCGTGGTGCAGGCGATCGAGCACCTGCTGAATTCTTCCATACTCGGCATCCGCGTCCTCGCCGCGTCCGTCAGGGACGGCTCGCTGAGCCTTCCGGACTTCCTGGACCGCCTCTGGGCCATGTTCTCGGGCCGCCTGCTTCTGATCACTCTGGAGCACATCACCGAGGCGCGGCACAACGCCGTTCTGCGTGAGGGCCTGATACCGGTTGTGCGTGCGTTCCATTCCGAGCTTGACCGGATCTGGGGCGACTTCTTCGAGGGCTCCCACTTGGACGACAGGGACGTCCAGACTGCGCTGAATGCTTCGCTCTGCCTCATGCGCGGCATGGGCATGCAGCAGGTGCTGCGGGATGATCCGGCGTATTACCAGGACCTCCTGAACTTTTGGAAATCGGTCCTCGCCAAATACGCTCCGGCGCAGGAACAGAGACGGCGGGTTCGAGCCGGCGGCTCCAAGGAAAGGTGAACAGCGTGTCGCAGAGCATCATCTTCGAGAACGCCCGCGTGCTAGACGGCCGCAGCCCGAATGGCGAGCACGACCGGCATGTGCGAGTCGAAAATGGACGAATTTGCGAGGTTTCCGACCGGCCGATTTGCAGCGCCTCGGCGCGGACGATCGACCTGAAGGGGCGGACGCTGATGCCGGGCCTGATCGACTGTCACGTGCATGTCGTGGCGGGGCTGGTCAATCTGGGCCTTAACGCGCTGTTGCCGGACGCGGTCGCCGCGTTCCATGCCGCCCGCATCATGAAGGGCATGCTGGCGCGCGGCTTCACCACCGTCCGGGACGTGGGCGGCGCCACCCACGCCCTGGTGGACGCGCTCGAGCAGGGGCTCGTCGAGGGGCCGCGGCTCGTGATTTGCGGCAAGGCTCTGGCGCAGACCGGCGGCCACGCGGACTTCCGCGGTCGCTACGACAATCGCGACCCTGACTACCAGACGCGGCGCCTGGGCTCTCTGGGCCGCATCTGCGACGGCGTCGAGGCGTGCCGCCACGCGGCGAGAGACGAGATCCGCCAAGGCGCCACCTTCATCAAGATCATGGCCAATGGGGGGGTCGCGTCGCCGACCGACCCAATCGCATTCCTGGGCTTTTCCAACGACGAGATCGCCGCGATCGTCGAGGAGGCGCGCGCCGCTCAAACCTACGTGTCGGCCCACCTTTATACGGACGAGGCCATCGCACGCGCCGTGAAGCTCGGCGTGCGTTCGGTGGAGCACGCCAACCTGATCGAGCCTGCGACCGCCTCCCTGATGAAGGAGCGCGACGCCATCGCGTGTCCGACGCTGGTCACCTACGAGGCGCTGAAAAACGAGGGCGAGTCGCTCGGGCTCCCGGCGACGTCCGTGGCCAAAATCGACGATGTGCGCCTGCGCGGCTTGGAGTCGCTGCAGATCATGCGCGACGCCGGCGTCACCATGGCGTACGGCACCGACCTCCTTGGCGAGATGCACCGCCATCAATCGGAGGAATTCGTGATCCGCGGCCGTGTGCTGCCCGCCATCGAGGTCATCCGCTCGGCCACCGTGCACGCCGCCGAGCTGATCGGGATGCCAGGCCAGATCGGCGTGGTGGAGACCGGCGCGCATGCGGACCTGATCGTGGTCGATGGCGACCCCCTGGCCGACCTGTCGCTTCTGACGCACCAGGGCCAGCACCTGTCGGCGATCATGAAGGCCGGCGCCTTCGTGAAGGACGCGATGGCCCAATGAACAACGACTCGGGAGGGAAGAGCACAATGACAACGACACGCCGTCACTTTGTCGGAGGGCTGGGCGCCGCCGCTGGCCTCGTCGCTGCGCCGGGCATCCTGCGCGCGCAGACCCAAGGCGTTTACCGCATCGGGGCCCTGTGCCCCGTGACCGGCTCCGGCAGCCCTTTCGGCTCCGGCATGCAAAAGATGATCGGCGTCGCCGCCGAGATCGTCAACGCGGCGGGCGGCGCCGCGGGGCGCAAACTCGAGGTTCAGTACGAGGACACTCAGACCAGCCCGCAGGCTGCGGTGCTCGCCGCCAAGAAGCTGATCGACGTGAACAAGGTCCAGTGCGTCATGGGGACCTGGTCTTCGGGCGTCTCGTTGGCCGTCGTACCGCTCACGAACGACGCCGGGATGATCCTGATGAACACGTCGGGTGCCCCGGCGCTGTCGACCCCGCCCGCCAACGCCAAGGGCCTGTCCTACCGCTACCAGGCGACCAATGACCGGTTCGGACGCGCCTTCGCGGAGATCTGCGTGCGGGAAGGCTATAAGCGGCCAGCCACCATGGCGTTCAACAATGCATCTGGCATCGGCAACACGGAAGGCTTCCGCAAGGCCTGGGAGGCGAAGGGCGGCAAGGTCGTAGAGAGCGTCGTCTACGAGCCGAACCAGCCGACCTACCGCTCGGAACTCCAGAAAGTGTTGGCCGCCAACCCGGACGTGATCGTCACCGGCTCCTATCTGGCCGACACCACCATTTTCATGCGGGAGTGGTTCCAGACCGGCCAGCCCGTGAAGTGGATCATGCCGGGCTGGGCGGCGAGCCCAGATCTGGTGAAGGCGGTGGGTCCCGACGTGGTCGAGGGGGTCATCTCCGTGGATTCTGTCTCCAACGAGAACGCTGCATCCTACAAGGCCTATGACGAGGCTTACAGGAAGGCGATGGGCCAGCCCGGTCAGGCCAACGTTTATGCGGCCATGACCTGGGACATGGTCCATGTGCTCGCGCTCGCCATGGAGGCCGCGAACTCGGCTGATACGCAGGCGATCAACGCCAAAATTCGCGAGATCGCCAACCCGCCCGGCCAGCAAGTCTATTCGTTCGCCGAGGGCAAGGAGGCCCTCAAAAAGGGCAAGATCAACTTCGAGGGCGCGTCGTCAGTGCTGGACTTCGACCAGTATGGAGACGTGACGCCCGATTTCGGCGTCTTCTTCATCGAGGGCGGAGCCCTCAAGCGCCGCTACGTCGTCAAGATCTGACCCACCCGGCGGCCGGGCTCGAGAGCTCGGCCGCCCCTCGCCCTCCGGTCCGCCGGACGATCCCGGGACGCCATGTTCTTCGCTCAATTGCTGGTTAACGGCCTTGTTCAGGGGCTCGTGATCGGGCTCGCCGCCCTGTCCATCACCCTGGTTTTCGGCATCGCGCGCTTCCCCAACGCGGCGACCGGCGACGTGATGACCCTCGGCGGCTACTCGGCACTCGCGGCCTACAAGGCCACGGGCTCCATGGCGCTCGGCGGCGTAGCCGCATTCGGAGCCGCGGCCGTGGCGTCGCTGCTGGCCTATCTGGCGATCTTCCGCCAATTGGCGGACCGCTCCGTGGTGGCGCTGCTGGTCGCCTCGATCGGTTTGGCGTTCCTGATCCGCGCCGGCCTGGGGGTCGCATTCGGACATGGGCAACAGGTGTTCATGGCGCCCTTGTCACGGCCCTATGTGTGGGGCGGGGTGCGGGTCACCCCTCTGGATCTGCAACTTGCGGTCGTGGCGGCAATCGCGTTGGGGGCAGTCTTCGGGCTCCTCTACTTCACGTCCATCGGACGGCAGATGCGCGCGGTCGCGGACAACCGCGACCTCGCGCGCATCTCCGGCGTGCGTCCCGGCCGCGTGATGGTGGCGCTCTGGCTACTTGCCGGAGGGGTGGCCGGCGTCGGAGGCATGATGCTTGGGGTCAAGACCATCGTGTCCCCGGAAAGCGGCTGGGAGATGCTGCTGCCAGCCTTCACTGCCGCGATCGTGGGTGGGATCGGGTCGCCTGGAGGCGCGGTGCTGGCGGGGCTGCTGCTGGGCGTCGTGCAGGAGGCCTCAACGCCTATCGTGGGGTTCACCTACAAGATCGCGCTCGCCTTCGTGATCATGCTGGCTGTGCTGCTGGTCCGGCCGCGGGGCCTGTTCGGACGCGTCGAGGGGGCCCGCTGATGGAGGCTTATCTCGCCGCGATCGCCATCATCGCGCTCATCTACGTCCTGCTCAGCCTCGGTCTGACGTTGCAATACGGGCTGACGGGGCTGATCAATTTCGGGCATGTCGGGTTCTTCGCGATCGGAGCCTATACGAGCGCCATTTTGTCCCTGAAGGGCGTGCCGCTGCTCCTCAGCTTCCCGGCGGCCGCCGTGACGGCGGGCGTGGCGGCCTTTCCCATCGGCCTGGTGTCGCTTCGCCTGCGCGACGACTATTTCGCAATCGTGACCCTAGGGTTTTCGGAGGTGGTGCGCATCGTCATCACCAGCGAGAAATGGCTCACCAATGGCGTGCAGGGCTTGCCGGGCATCCCGCGGCTGTTCTCGGGGCTCGAGGGCTTCGCCGCCCAGGCCGCGACGCTCGCCGTGATCCTGACCGTGACCATCATGGCCGGGCTGATCATCCTGCGGATCGCGAAATCGCCGTTCGGGCGCCTGATCGAAGCCATTCGCGACAACGAGGAGGCGGTGAAGGCGCTCGGGAAGGACCCGGCGAGCTTCAAGATCCAGGTCCTGGTCGTGGGCGCTGCGATCGCAGGCGTCGCCGGCGCCTTCTACGCCCACTACATCACCTACATCGTTCCGGACCAGTTCATCCCGCTGGTCACGTTCTATGTCTGGATGGCCGTGATCATGGGCGGCGTCGGCCGCGTCTCGGGCGCGGTCGTCGGATCCGTCATCCTGATGGCTTTCCTGGAGGGGTCACGCTTCCTGCGCGACGTGGCTCCTTGGATCTCGGAGGTCGACATGGCTTCCGTGCGCATCGGCGTCGTCGGCCTGCTGCTCATCTTGTTCGTGATGTTCCGGCCGCAGGGCCTTATGGGAGACTACACCAAGCGATGACCCTGGAGATCCGGAACGTCACCAAGGCCTTTGGCGGCTTCCAGGCGCTGGACGGCGTGCGCCTGTCGGTGCCGCTCGATTCGCTGTTCGGGCTCATCGGGCCGAACGGCGCCGGGAAATCGACGCTGTTTTCCGTCGTGTCGGGCTTCCTGTCTGCGGACCGAGGCGAGATCACGCTCGCAGGCCGCCGCATGAATGGCTTATCCGCCCCCGCGCGAGCCAAGTCCGGGATGGTGCGCACCTTCCAGGTCCCGCGTGAGTTCAGCCATCTAACCGTCCGCGAGAACCTGATGGCGGCGGCGCCCGACCAGACCGGGGAGAGGCTTTTCGGGCTGTTCTTCCGGCCAGGACGGGTGCGTCGGGAAGAAGCGGCTATCGCGGCGCGCGTGGAGGAGACCATTGCGTTGTTGAACTTGACCCGCGTGGCCGACCAGCCCTCCGGCAAGCTCTCCGGGGGCCAGAAGAAGCTGCTCGAACTCGGGCGCGCCCTCATGGTCGAGCCGCGCCTCATCCTGCTGGACGAACCCTTTGCGGGCGTGAACCCTGTTCTGATCGGCGAGATCATGGAGCGCATCGCCGAACTGAATGGCCACGGCATTGGATTCCTCGTGATCGAACATGACCTCGCGGCCCTTACCCGGCTCGTCCGGCGGATGGCCGTGATGGATCGCGGCAGGGTCTTGGCGGAAGGCAACCCTGAAGCCGTGCTCGATGATCCGCAGGTGCGGGAAGCTTATCTCGGAGGCCTGTCGTGAGCGCCGGCGCGGACTTGTCCACCCCTGCATATTCCCCCCGCCGCGGCTCGGCAGAAACCATCCTGCTCAGCGTCGAGGACGTCCGCGGGGGCTACGGTGAAGTCGATATTCTAAACGGGGTGTCGCTGAACCTTCGCTCAGGCGAGATCGTAACGGTGGCTGGCACCAACGGAGCGGGCAAGTCAACCCTGGCCAAAGCCATCATGGGCCTTCTCCCGCGCGTGAGCGGCCGTATTCTGTTTGAGGGGGCCGATGTCCTGGGCCTACCGACCGAGGATCGCGCCGGCCGCGGCGTCGGCTACGTGCCGCAGGTGGCGAATGTCTTCTCCGCCCTAAGCGTACTGGAAAACCTCCAGGTGGTGGCGGGGGTCAACAACAAGCGGTTGCGAATTGCGGAGCTGCTTGAGGCCTTCCCTTTGTTGGCCGAACGGCGGCGCGCGCGCGCTGGCAGTCTGTCTGGGGGCGAGCGCCAACAACTGGCGTTCGCCCGCGCCCTCATGACGAGCCCCCGGCTCATGATTCTTGACGAGCCAACCGCGGCCCTATCGCCCGCAAAGGTGGCCGAAGCCTTCGCTCTCATTGCGAGACTGCCCTCGCTTGGCGTCTCGGTCCTCGCCGTCGAACAGCGCGCTCGCCAATGCCTCGCCATCTCGCAACGCGGCTACATCCTGGACGGCGGCATGGTCGCTATTGAGGGAGAGGCGGCCATGCTGCTGGCCGACGAGCAAGCAGCGGAACTCTATCTCGGCCGCACGGCGAAGCCCCAGCTTTGATTTCAAGGCTGAGCGGACTTTAGAAACTGGTGGGGCTGATATCAGGTTGCCTTATCATCACAGGGGCCAAGGGCGCGGCGTCGAGCAATCGACCCTAGAACGTCCGTGAGGACGAAGCTGGACTGATTTCCTGCACCATCTCAGCCGCGAATCTCCGGTGCGCTTCGAGGCTCTGCGCCTGCTGATAGAACCGCTCGGTCGTCGCCGTGTCAGTGTCGAGCTCAAGTGGCTCCATGACATCCGCGCAAAACCGCACGAAGGCCCCATCGCGCGTCAACGTCTCGCGCTTCTTAGTCTCCTGCCGGTAGACATCGCGTGCTTGAAGGACCACATGCTCACGTTCGACGTCCCGCGGCCGTCCCCCACGATTGGGGTTCAGCTTGTCAATTTGGAGCAGCCGTAAAGCAGGGCCCTTCATGGACTCAATTAGTTCGACAATAAGCTCAGGGCCGATCTGAACCGCTACGGCCTGGCGAACCGGAATGCTCAGTTCCTCCAGTCCATGAACCAGTTCCGCCGGATTGATACCTCGATTCTTGCTGACGATTGAGCGCAGCAGCTCCTCAACGCCGATTCGGTTTGGCGCTCCGATCGAAGTCCCGAAGCGCTTGAACCCTGTTGCGCTCAGCATCGCGCCCAATGTCGGCAACACGTCTTCGCGGGCTGAGCCACACAGAAAAGAGCAGTCGCGAACCACGGCTACGATGCGGTCACACGCGGCAATATATCTCTTAAGATCGGACCGACGCTCCTTTGGATCGGGTCGGCTGTTCTTGAACGCGCGGTACTGGTCGAGATCGGACTTCATCCTCCCGACCAACGCGTCCCGAGCTGAATCCGAAATCATAAAACGAAGGCTACAGCGGTGGCGCTTAAGCATAGGCCAGTCATGCCAATTATGAATGGCGCCAATCAAGCTCAGCGACAATCGTCTAATTGATCGGTGGGACTATCAGGCCCGAAGCGACGGGCACATTCCGCAGTCCTAGGTAAAACAGGCCTGCCGCCAGCCGGCGGGGGTCTTGTGGAAACGGCACGATCTTATCAGATCGCACGTGGTTCGATGGTAATGGTGATAGGGATGCCGTGCTTCTGGAAATTTGCCACGATGCAAAAATGGCTGCCGATCTTGAGCCCGGATGGGATGAGCCTGGAGTTTTGCTCCGCGACTGTCAGGAAATAAGCGGCACTTAGGTGCGCTCTGGCCCGCTCGCACGATGCTGGCGGGATCGCGGGATCGTCCGCTACGATTTCCAGTATGAAGCTGAGCACTCAGACGAGGCAGGTCAGACTCAACTTTCGGCCATCGCCGGGGAGTTCTGCGTTCAAGGCCAGGGCGTCGCAGCAGGCGGCCAGGATGGGGCCAAGCCGTTTACTAAAGGCAACAGCCTAGCCTGTGGAGGCAGCATCAAGGGCCGCCTGTCGCAGCTGAGAACCCGAACTTGGCCGCGGGCCCAAGGCGCTCACGACTGAGGAACCGGGCGTGCTTTCGACGGTCCTTGACCCCGGCGATACACCATCAACGTCCGCTTGAAGTCAACAACCACGGTTCCGTCCTGGTTATAGCCCCGGGTTCGCACCGTCACGATGCCGACCTCCGAGCGGGAGCGCGACTCGCGCTTTTCCAGCACCTCGGATTCCGAGTAGATCGTGTCCCCCTCGAAAACCGGCGCAGGCAGCCGCACCTCGTCCCAGCCCAGATTGGCGAAGACGTTTTGCGAAACGTCGGTCACCGACTGGCCGGTGACAAGCGCCAGCGTGAAGCAGGAATTCACGATCGGGCGTCCGAATTCCGTGTGGGCCGCGTAGTGGGCGTCGAAATGCGGATGTGCGGTGTTCTGGGTGAGCAGCGTGAACCAGGAGTTGTCCGCCGCCAGAACGGTGCGGCCCAGCGGGTGCTTGTAGACGTCCCCGACCTCGAGATCCTCGTAGAAACGCCCCTGCCACCCTGGCTTCACACGCGTGTCGGTCATGGTCCCGCTCCTCACCGAAAGGCGCCGCCGCCGTCGACGTCGAGGGTCGCGCCGCTCACATACCCACAGGCGGGCGAGGCCAGAAAGGCGGCCGCGTTGGCGATCTCGTCAGGTTCGATCAGCCGGCCGAAAGGCAGGTTGGCGAGCATGTCGGGCCAGCGGCTCTCGTCGCCATAGCGCTCCTGCGCGCGGGCCTTGGACAGCGTCACGCTGCGGTCCGTGCGGGTCATGGCCGGATTGATCGCGAACATGCGCACGCCCCAGGCCGGCGAGGCTCCCCCGACCGCGCCCGTGAACGCCATCAGGGCGGCGTTGCCCGTCGCCCCGCACACATAATCGTAGCGCGGCGAGCGCCCGGCCGAGCCGATGATGTTGACGATGACGCCCGAGCCGCGCTCCTTCATGCCCCGCAGATAGAGCTGGCTCAGATGGATGTAGCCCATCACCTTGAGGGCCCAGGCCTGCTCCCACACGCCCATGTCGAGGTCCAGCAGTCCCCCGCCCGGGATCGCGCCGGCGTTGTTGACCAGGATGTCGGCTTCGCCAAACGCCGCCGCCAGCCTTTCGCGGTGCTCCGCGAGGCCGAGGTCGCCCCTGAAGGTCGCGACCTCCGCGCCCGTCCCGGAAAGCGACGCGGCCGCATCTTTCAGCCGGGCCTCGTTTCGGGCCGCCAGCACGACGGAGCAGCCCTCCTGGGCGAAGGTCGTCGCGCAGGCGAGCCCGATGCCCATCGACGCGCCCGTGATGACGACGCGCTTGCCCTTGAGCTGCAGATCCATGTGGTTACCCGTGCGGTTCGGCGGCGGCGTACCAGTCGCGGATCGCCGGGCCTGTTGTGAAGACGACGTGCGGCGAGCGCTGGAGCAGGTCCAGCATCGCGGTCAATTCATGAAATCGATGCGGCACGCCGATCAGGTGTGGATGCAACCCGATGGCGAGCACGCGAGGGTTCCGGTCGATTTCCTGCTCGAACAGCCGCAACGTCGCCTCCAGGCGCCGCGCCATCTCGCCCGTGGAGTGCTTCTCGACCGCGTAGACGATCGAATCGTTGACCTCGACATTGTACGGCACGGCCAGCAGCGGGCCGTCGCGCGTCGTCATCCAGGACGGCAGGTCGTCCACCACCCAGTCGAACACATGGTCGACTCCGTGGCGGACCAGCAGCTCCGGCGTCTCCAGGGTCTCGCGCAGCCCCGGCGAGAGCCAGCCGGTCGGCCGCTTGCCAGTGAAGGCCGCGATCGCGTCCAGCGCGGCCCCGATCAGCGCCGCCTCGCCGCCCTCGACGTGGTTGCTGGCCTTCTGGTGCATTCCGTGGCCGACAAACTCCCAGCCGGCGCGCAGCATCGCCTCCGCCGCTTGCGGGTAGGCGTGGATGACGCCGGCGTTAATGCTGGTGGAGGCCGGCAATCCGCGGTCCCGAAAGAGCTCGACGATGCGCGGAAGGCCGGCCCGCATGCCGTAGTCCGCCCAGGAGAAATTCGGGATGTCGGGCACGGTCTCGCGGCCGTGCGGCGGCGTGATGATGGTGCGCGGCATCGGCTCGTCGAAGCGCCAATGCTCCACGTTCACCACGAGATGGACCAGGATGCGCTTGCCCTCGAGGGGCGGGAGCGGGGGCCGCTCGGAGGACAGCCGGTAGGGAATGCGGGGATTGGCCAAGCTGCGCTCCTCGGGTCTCAGTGCGGCGCTGGGTGGCCGCGCATGTCGGCCATGATCATGGCCTTGTAGGCGATGAATTCAGAGCTCGTGATGTCGTCGACCGACCGCGGCCTGCGCAGCGAGATCGGGATGTCGCGGGAGATCCGCCCCGGTCGCGCCGTCATCACGCAGACGCGGTCGGCCAGCAGGATGGCCTCGTCGATGTCGTGCGTGACGAACAGGACCGTGGTCTTGAGGCGCTGCCACACGTCCAGCAGCAATTGCTGCATGGTGAGGCGGGTCTGGGCGTCCAGGGCGCCAAAGGGCTCGTCCATTAGCAGCGCCCGTGGGTTCATCACCAGCGCGCGGGCGATGCCGACGCGCTGGCGCATGCCGCCGGAGAGTTGCGTCGGCAGCGCTCCGCGAAACGCCTCCAGGCCGACGAGCCGCAGCATCTCGGCCGCGCGCGGCTCGTAGTCGGAGCGGGAGAGCCCCTGCACCTTGGGGCCGAAGATCACGTTGTCCCACACGCTCAGCCAGGGCAGCAGGGACGCCTCCTGGAATACGACCGCCCGGTCAGGCCCGGGACGCGTCACCCCGCCGCCGTCGAACAGGATGGCCCCGTCCGTCAGGCTCTCGAACCCGGCCAGCAGGTTGAGCAAGGTCGACTTGCCGCAGCCGGAGGGGCCCAGCAACGCCACGAATTCCCCTTCGTCGACCTGGAGGTCCACGTCCGCCAAGGCCTTCACGCCGGCCGCGCCCCCATAGGTCTTGCCGACGGATTGAAACGAGATCGCGCCCATGCTGCACCTCAGGCCGAGAAGGATTGCAGGCGCCGCCAGCGAAGCGCCCAGTGGTCGAGGGCCACGATCAGCAGGTCGGAGATGAAGCCCATGGCGCCGATGGACACCATGTCGGCGATGACGATCTCCATGCGGCCCACATAGTAGGCGTCCCACAGCACGTAGCCGAGGCCGGACTTGACGGCGACCATCTCGGACACGATGACGGCCGTCCAGCCGATGCCGAGCCCGATGCGCAGGCCGGTGAAGATGGCCGGAAGCGCGGCCGGCAGGACGACGCGGGTCAGGATGGCCCATCGCGAGGCGCCCATCATCTGGGCGGCCCTGATCCAGTTTCGCTCGACGTCGCGCGCGCCGTGCATGCTGTTGATCACGATGGGGTAAAACGCGCCCAGCAGGATCAGGAACACCGCCCCGAAATCCCGGATGCCGAAGATCGCCAGCGAGATCGGCAGCCACGCCGTGATGGGGACCGGGCGAAGGATCTGGATGGTGGGGTCCACCGTGGAGGCCACCAGCCGCGACCAGCCGATCATGACGCCGAGCGGCACCCCGATCAGGATCGCCAGGCCAAAGCCCTTGGCGACACGAATGGTCGAGAACGCCACATTGTCCCACCACGTGCCGCTATACGGATTGAGCCCGAGCCCGGGCTTGCCGAATGCCCACATGAGCCAGCCGTCCCAGACCCGGGCGGGACTCGGCAAGGCGCCGCCAAACAGCGATCCGTCGGTGGACGCCAGTTGCCACACGACGACCAGCGCGATCGGAAGCGCCAGGCCGGCCGCGAGCTTCCACAGCTTCTGGACGACGAGCGCGATCGCTTGCCCGGCGCTCTCACGCGCCACGGAGGCGCTGGCGGGTTTGGCTTCAACATGGCCGGCGGCGGCGGGCATGGAGGTCTCCCGGGTTCAGGCGCTCGCATTGCAGCGGGGACGGTCATGGGGTAGGCGGACGCGGCCGCGGGGCGACCGCGTCCCTCGCGTCAGCCTCCAGTCGCGGACTTCACGAAAGAGGCGTCCCAATATTTGTCGATCTCGCCGGACACGTCCTTCTGGATGACGCCGAGATCGTGGAACGCCTTCGCCTGGCGCTTGATCTGGTCGGGCGTGATCACCGGGCCGAGCTTGATCACCTCGGCGACCTTGGTCGCAACCGGCAGCTCGAGCCCGGTCAGCTTGGAGATCGCTTCCGAGAAGTCCTTCGGCGACTTCGACAGGGCATTCATCTTGGCCACATAGGCGTGGACGAACCGCTCTAGCGCCGCGCGCTTTTCGGTGGCGGCGTTCTTGGTGGCGACCAGCATGCCGAGCTCCGCGCCGACGGCCTTCGACTGGCTATAGTCGAGGTTCTTGGCGAAGAAGCCATAGCCCTGGATCACCGGGATGGACTCGAAGGGCTCCCATGTGACGATAGCGTCGACGTCGCCGCGCTGGAGCGCCTGGTCGAAATTCGTGCCCGCGCCCTGGATGTTGACGGCGTTGATGCTCGAATAGGGCATGCCCTTCTCGGTGAGCGTCGCGGCGAACTGGAACCACACGGCCGAGCCCGGCGCGATGCCGACCTTCTTGCCCTTCAGGTCGTCCCAGCTGTCCAGCTTGAGGCCGGTGCGGCCGATCACGTATTTCGGCGAAGAACCCACGCCCATGATGCCGACCACGTTGGTCGAGCCGTTGGCGAGCGCGATGGCGAGGTCCGCCGGGCCGACCGCGGAGGCGTCCAGCGAGCCCGACAGCAGCGCCGTGCGGGCGTCGGCGTAACGGGCGAACTCGACGAGCTTGATCTCAACGCCCTGTTTCTTGAGCTCGTCATCCAGCAGGATGATCGGCGCAAGGTGGCCCACCTTCTGGTAGCCGACCGTCAGGGTGACGGGCGGGTTCAGCGGAGCGGTTTGAGCCCGCGCGGCGAACGACGCCGTTGCGGTCACGGCGAGGGCCACGAGGCCCCCCAGCATGGTACGACGTTGCATCACACACCTCCCAAGTGCGGCCTGCCAAGTGCAGCCTAACCTCGGCCCTCGCGGGAACCCTCATTCGCCGCGAAAAACCGGCTCCCTCTTCTCGCGAAAGGCCGCTTGGCCCTCCCGATAGTCGGCGCTCCGGAAGCAGGCCTCGACCAGATCGGCCACGGCCTGCGGATCTTGTTGCGTCTCGGGGCGGCCGAGTTCGGCCAGCGCGCGCTTGGCGGCGCGCAGCGTGAGTGGCGCGTTGCCGGCGATCATGGCGAGGCGGCCGGCGAGTTCGTCGTCGAAGCGCTCCTCCGGCCAGACCTGGTTTACGATCCGAAGCTGGGCGGCCTCGTCGGCGTCCACGATCCGGGCCGAGAGCAGGATGTCGCAAGCCACTGTGAAACCAACCTTCTGCACCAGGGTGCGCACGCCCTCAAGGCTATAGCCGAGCCCGAGTCGGGCCGCCGGAACCCGGAAACGCGATCCGGCCGCGGCGAACCGCAGGTCGCAGGCCATCGCCAAGCCCATGCCGCCGCCGAAGCACGCGCCCCTGATGGCGGCCACGGTGGGCTTGGAGACGTTCATCAACGCCGCATCGCCCCGCGCGACCGCGTCGTCGTAAGCTACGACGCCCGCCTCGGTGTCGCGCGCCTCGCCGAACTGGGAGATGTCGGCTCCCGCGCAGAAGGCGCGGTCCCCAGCACCCGTGAGCAGAATCACCCGGACCTCCCGGTCATTCTCGGCTTCGGTCACGAGCTCCGGGAGCAGGCGCCACATGCGGATCGTCATGGCGTTGCGCCGGGCGGGATTGTCAATCGACAGCTCGGCGACGCCGGCGCGCACCTGGTAGCGGATCGTCGGCTCTTCCATCACACCACTCCCGCGCGACGGAGGCGCTCGATGTCGCCGGCGCCGTAGCCGGCTCGCGCCAGCACCTCGTCCGTGTGCTCGCCTGGATCCGGCACGGCGCTGACCACGGCTGCGGGCGTGCGGGACAGCTGCACCGGCTGGCCGACCACCCGGATGTCGCCGCGTGCCGGATGGCGGACGGGCGCGGCGATCCCGAGATGCTGGACCTGCGGGTCGGCGAACACCTCGTCCATGTGGTAGATCGGGCCCGCCGGGACGCGCTCGCGCTCCAGCCGCTCGAGCCATTCGGCCGAGCCGCGCTGACGGAACACCTCCGCCAGGATCTCGCGCAGTTTCGGCCGGTTGCGAAACCGGTCCGCCTGGGTGGCGAATTGCGGATCCTCCAGCAGATCCGGGCGCTCGATGGCCCGGCAGAAATTCGCCCAGTGCCCCTCGCCGCCGACGCCGATATTGATGAAGCCGTCCGCCGTGGCGACGACGCCCATCGGGGTGGAGTAAGGGTGCTCGTTCCCGGCCTGCCCGGGGACCTCGCCGTCGACCAGGTACAGCGCGGCCTGGAAGTCGCAGAGCGCGATCTGGGCCTGCAGGAGCGAGGTATGGACCCACTGGCCCTCTCCCGAGCGCTCGCGCTCCTGGAGGGCGACCAAGATCCCGGTCGCCGCGTAAAGTCCCGCCGCGCTGTCGGCCACCGCCACGCCGGCGCGGACAGGGCCTTGCCCGGGAAGGCCCGTCACCCACATCAGCCCGCCCATGCCCTGCGCGATCTGGTCGAAGCCGGCGCGATCCCGATAGGGGCCGGTCTGGCCGAAGCCCGAGATCGAGGCCAGGATGATGCGCTTGTTCACCTGCCTCAGGGACTCGTAGTCGATCCCGAGCCGATCCTTGACGTCCGGCCGGAAGTTCTCGACGACGACGTCCGCGGTCTCGACCAGGCGCAGGAACACGTCGCGGCCTTCGGGCCGCTTCAGGTTCAGCGTCAGCGAGCGCTTGTTGCGATGCAGGTTCTGCATGTCATAGCCGTGGCGGGGCCCGGACATAAACTCGTTCGGGTCGACGCCGGGCGGCGCCTCCACCTTGATCACGTCCGCGCCGAAGTCGGCCAGGACCCGGCAGCATGTCGGGCCGGCCCTGACGCGGGTCAGGTCCAGGACGACCAGGCCTTCGAGCGCCCGCGAGGGGTCAGGCGTCGTCATGCGCGCATCTCCGAAACACGGGTGGATGACGGGTCCGCGGCGAGGCGGGCTTCAAGTTCCATCGCCAGCGCCAGGAGCGCGCGATCCGATCCTGGCGGCCCGACCAGTTGCACTGCAAGCGGCGCGCCCGCCTCGTCCGCGCCGGCCGGGACCGCGACCGCCGGCCAGCCGAGCAGGTTGACGAAACGCGTCAGGGCGGAGAGTTCGTAGAGCGTCCGCGCGCTGAACTCCGGCGAGGCGGGGTCGCAGGCTGCGACGGTCGGCGTCTCGATCCGCATGACCGGAAGCAGGATGGCGTCAGCCCCTTGCAGGATTCCGGCGGCCGGGGTCCCCCGGAACGCGGCCATGGCGGCGCGCGCCTCCGCGATCTCGGCGGCCGGGAGGGCGGCGCCCTTGGCCAATCGCCGCGCCAGAGTTCCGGGCAGCGCTCCGCTCGCCAGGAGAGCCCGGTGCTGTTCGGCCGCTTCGGCCTGCAGCAGCATCAGGCAGGGGCCGTCGCACCGATTCAGCAGCCGCAGCAGGTCCAGTGGCGCGGACGGGACGGGCAGGGCATGCCGGGCGGCGTCGGCCGCGCGCGCTACCGCGGGCCGGCATTGGGCGACGACGTCCTCGGCGACTGCGACGCGCCGCATCGGTCCCGAGCCGGAGGACGCGAACACCTCCCCGAGACGCGCCAGCACCGCGCAGGACCCGGCCAGGAATCCGATGCTGTCCAGCGAGGGCGCGAGCGGCATGGCGCCGTCCACCGGAACGAGCCCGTGCGTGGGCTTCCATGCGGCCACCCCGCAGGCCTGCGCCGGAATGCGCAGCGATCCAGCCGTGTCCGAGCCGACGGCGAAATCCACCAGCCCCGCCGCGACCGCCACGGCGGAGCCGGACGACGACCCTCCGCAGATGCGGTGGGCCGAGCGAGGATTGACGGGGCGGCCCAGCGGCTCGTTCGCACCCGAAGGCTCGAAAGCCAGGGGCGTCATCTGGGTGAAGCCGACCCGAAGCGCGCCCGCGCGGTCGAGGGTGTCCAGCACGGAGGCGGCGGTGGCCGGCGCCGCGCCCGGGGGCTTCGGCAGCCCGCACCCGGGCGCGCGCCGCGGCGCGTCGAACATGTCCTTCGCCGCGTAGGCGAGGCCGGAAAGCGGCCCTTCGGGCGCGGGCGCCAGCTCCCGTGCGACCTCGACGAAGCATCCCAGCCGCGCGCCAGCCTGCCGGATCCACGCCAGACGCTCCGGCGAGGTCGTATGCGGGGGATTTGAGGGGGAGGACGCCGCGGCCGACATCGTCAGTAGGACCGCGGCATGCCGAGGACGTGCTCGCCCACATAGGCCAGGATGAGGTTGGTCGAGATCGGCGCCACCTGGTAGAGCCGCGTCTCGCGGAACTTGCGCTCCACGTCGTATTCGGCCGCGAAGCCGAACCCGCCATGGGTCTGCAGGCAGGCGTTGGCGGCCTCCCAGGACGCGTCTGCGCACAGCAGTTTGGCCATGTTGGCCTCCGCCCCGTAGGGCTGCCCGGCGTCGTGCAGCGCGGCCGCCTTGTAGCGCATCAGGTCGGCGGCCTGGGCGTTCACATACGCGCGGGCGATCGGAAACTGGACGCCCTGGTTCTGGCCGATGGGCCGGTCGAACACCACCCGCTCGCTGGCGTATCGCCGCGCCCGGTCGACGAACCAGAAGGCGTCGCCCACGCACTCGGCGGCTATCAGCACGCGCTCGGCGTTGAGGCCTTCCAGGATGGTCTTGAAACCCTTCCCTTCGGCCCCGACAAGGTTCTCGGCCGGCACTTCGAGGTTGTCGAAGAACACCTCGTTGGTCTCGTGGTTGACCATGTTGCGGATCGGCCGCAGCGACATCCCGTCGCCCAGCGCCTGCGCGGTCTCGACGAGGAACACGGAGAGGCCTTCGGACTTGCGGGCGACCTGGTCCAGCGGGGTGGTGCGGGCGAGCACCAGGATCAGGTCCGAGTGCTGCACGCGGGAGGTCCAGACTTTCTGGCCGTTGATGACCCAGCGGTCGCCCTTGCGCACCGCGGTCGTCTTCAGCTTGGTGGTGTCGGACCCGGTGGTCGGTTCGGTGACGGCCATGGACTGCAGCCGGAGCTCGCCGGACGCGATCCGCGGCAGGTAGCGCTCCTTCTGCTCCGCGGAGCCAGCCCGCAGGAGCGTGGACATATTGTACATCTGGCCGTGCACGGCGCCCGAGTTGCCGCCGGACCTGTTGATCTCCTCCATGACGATGGAGGCTTCGGTCAGGCCGAGGCCGGACCCGCCGAACTCCTGCGGGATCAGCGCCGCCAGCCAGCCGGCGCGAGTCAGGGCGTCGGCGAATGTTTCCGGGTAGCCGCGTTCCTCGTCGACCTGGCGCCAATAAGCGCCGTCAAAGCGGCTGCACAGATCGCGGATGGCCTCACGAAGGTCGGAGTGGTCGTGAGCCGAAGGCATGGAGATGGGCATCGGAACATCCCTGTGTCCGCTGCAGTACACGCTATTTGGCGTTTTGCTGGAATGAGAATTGCGGGAACTCAGATTTCCAGATCTTCGAAACCGGCGGACCGTGTGTCCTCGCGCCGTGCGTCCGAGACGCCCAGCAGTTCGGCCATGAGCCGCGCCGCCGGTGCATCAAGCGGATCCTCGGCCGAGATACAGATCTCCAGCGCGCGATTGGCCCAGGGTTCGTCCAAGCGAACGAGCCGCAAGCCAAGCGCGTCGGCGAGCGGCCGCAGCGCGTCCTCGGGGAGGATGCCGACGCCCAGGCCATGGCGGATCATCTGGCACATGACCTCGAAGCTGCGGACCTGCACGCGCAGCTTCAGGTAGCGTCCGGCGTCCCGGGCGCGTTCGGTGATCAGGCGATGGATCGCCGTTCCGGCGTCGAGCGAGACGAGGTCCTCGTTGAACAGCGTCTCCAAAGTCACGCAATGGCGGCTCGCCAGCGGATGGTCGGCCGGGACCGCGACGGCCAGCCGGTCCTCCGTGTACGGATAGGTGAGCAGTCCTTGCGTCGCCGCCCCGCGGACGATGACGCCGATGTCCGCCTGGCCGCGCTGGATGGCCTCGATGGTCTCGACCGTGGGGCGCTCTTCCAGGTCCAGCTTGATGTCGGGATGCGCCTTGGTGAAGCGGGCGAGATCCGAAGCGAGGCGCTGCACCAGGGCCGAGCTGGAGCCGAAGACCCTCACGCGGCCGCGAACGCCGCTGCGGTGTTCCGCCATGTTCGCCGCGAACTGGTCCGCGAGCCGCAGCACGATGCGCCCGTAGCGCAGCATGGTGAGGCCCGCAGACGTTGGCTCGACCCCGTGCGGCTTGCGTAGGACTAGGTCGGCCCCGGCCTCCCGCTCCAGCAGCTTCACCCTCCGGCTCGCGGCCGACACGGCGAGGTTCAACTGCTCGGCTGCGCGGCTGAGGCTCTTGGCTTCGCACATGGCGACGAACAGGCGCAGGCTGAGAAGGTCGTGCCGGAACATGCCGCGATGATGCTGGCCCACGGCCCGCCGCGCCAGCATCATTGCTCGAGGGCGCGCCCAATCGGCCCCATTTAGGGGCGCGGAGCGGCCGGCCTACTCGGGAATTCCTTACGCAGAACTCCCCGGCGCTGTGGAGCGACAGGGAGTTTTCAGCACGTCGACGATGAATGTCAGGGAGGCTTGATGACTTTGAAGCACGTGAGAGTCCAAAGTTGCCTGAGCGCAACCGCCAGTCCGGCCGCTCGCCTGCTCCGGCTGCGTATGAGGCTCGTTCTGCTTCGCCAAAGCCTGCCAGCGCTGTCCGGCTTGGTATCGCCAAGCCATCCGCCCCTGGTCATCGAGGGCGAAGAGGCTCAGCCAGCCGTTCTCGAACAGGGGGCGGATGTCGGGATGGCGCTCGAGTATCGCAATGATGGCCTGCCGCGGAGCTTCGACAAGGACGGATAGGCGAAGCGGCTCGTGGACCAGATGGGCCCCGTTATGCACGGATTGCCAGGGCAGGCCTGCACGCAGCAGCCCGCCATTGCCTTCGACCACGCCGATCCCGCCAGTCACGTTGTGGAGGAGCTTGTTACCCGCGCCGAACGTCTCCGGGGCGACGCTGGACCCGTAATACTGCAGGCTGATCCAGCTCGCGACCACTACAGGCGCGGTCAGGATGAGCTCGAGCACCCCGAAATCCTCGTCCCGCCGCCAGTCATAGTCGTGCAGGAAGACGCGGCCCTGCAGGTTGCGTCCCTTCGTACGCCGGCGTGGAGCGGCGATGAAGGCTTGGCACCCGGCAAGGCCCCATTCGGGCCGCAGCTCCGCCCAGTTCCGCGCACGCCGCCTGATGTCCCCGGAGCGGCCCGACCCTGGAAGGCGGAGCGCCCGTTCTCCCCGCGCAAGCGCGCCGGCGGCGGCGAACCAGCTTTTCACCTGGGCAAGAAGCTTGGCGTGGCCGTTTCTGGGACCGTCGCAGTCGTAGAGTGTGACGCTGTCGGTTGTCGTGTCGTGAAGAGCGGCGACGAAGAGCGTATCCTGCGGGATGACGACGCCTTGTTCGGCCAAGCCGGCGCGTATGTCCGGCTCGTTGAGGAGCCGTGCGAAGAGGCGGGCGTTCACGTCCCCCGCGTAGCCGCCGCAGGCGCCGCATTGGAGAGCACTGGCGTGCGGGTTGTTCACGACGCCCGCGCCATGTCCGGCCAACACCACGATCCGGGCGAAGTCGCCCGTCAGCGACATCGCCTTTAGGACCCTAGCGGCCATGTCGAGCCGAGATTCGAATGGCAATGCGGGCTCGAAGCGCGGCGCCGGGCCCCCCGGCGCCTCGACCGGCGCGAGGCTCAGGCCGTCACGCAGCAGCTTTCCGGCGTAAATCGGACCGGCCGCCTCAACGAAGGCGAAGGAGGAGATGGCGGCCAGCCGGAAGCGGCCCCACGCCCGCTTTGCCCGGGCCGCCACGCGCGCCGCCCGCTCCCGGGCTGCGCCGCCTGACGACGGATCTCCCGCGCAGGTGAAGAGGCCCGGCTTCAGCAAAACCGGCGACCGCGACTCAGCCGCTTCACATCCGAAACGACGATGCGACAGGCCCAGGCCGAAGAAGCCCGCGAAACCCAGCGTTTGGATGCCGGGGTCCAGGCTCTCCAGTGCGCGCCGGAATATCTCGGAGCGCACGTCGATGCAAAAAGCCATCTGAAGGGTCGGCAAGGTCGGCGCCGTCGCGGCCGTCGAAGAGCCAAGCTCGGCCTGCAACCGGCGTTGCGCGGCGCGCTCTACCGCGTCCTGGAGAACGGCGTCCACGACGTCGTCGTGCGTGGGAGCCAGCGGCCGGGCGTGCGCGGCGATCGTCTTCCGCCATCCGTCCTGCAACAGCAAGCCTTCCTGGAGAAACAGCGCTTCCTCCCACAGGATGCGAATGGCCAGGATCTCAGTCACGGCGTCATCGGCCTCGCCGGCCAGCTCTGCCTCCCAGAGCCGGAACCGCGCAAACTGCGCCCAACCGCCGAGATCCATCAGCAGCCGGTGAAAATAGGTGTCTAGCGCCGCCTCGGTCAGGCCCAGCCGCGCGACGGCGCGCGCCAGCGCCTGTGCGGCTGTCTCGGGCGCGCCAGCGACCGTGGCGGCGAAGCCGCGAAGGCCGGCGATTTCCGGTGTAATGTCGTGCGTAGCGAAGACGCGCCAGGCCGGATAGGGGCTTCCTTCCCGCGGGGCGGCCCAGAGGGCCTGGCCCTTGTCGAAGTATCCGGCCGCCCAGTGCCCGATGCGCTCGGCGATCAGCCCTGGCCAGTCGACGCCGCCGGCTTCGCGCGCGAGGTCGGCGACAGTGGGCAGCGCCCTCGGCGGCGGCGGCTCCTGCCTAACGGCTTGCTTCAGCAAATCCAGAGTTCGCGGTCGGCGCTGCTCGTCGGCGGCGCCCAGCGCGGCCGCGAGGTCCGCGTCGATGATCGCGCCCTCCCTTATCCGCTCGCCGTACCACGCGCGAGGCATGGTGATCCTTGCACCGGCGACCCGCCTCAAGCGGGCCGCCGCGTCGGGAAGCGGTTCGCCAGCCTGGCCCATGAACACATTCACGGCCACGCTGGAGGAAAGGGGCCAGAGGGGCGGAATCGCGCGGGCCGCGCGGTCCGCCGCCGCGACGATCGCCTGCTGCGTCGGCCCGGACAACGAGGACGGCGACGAAATGGGTTCAGAGGTCATCAGCATGGGGTCACCTGTCATGGATCGCGAGGCAGGCTCAGAAGGCCTTGCGGACAAGCCAGCCGCCGAGCAGCCGATCAAGGAGCGCGTTCGCATAGAGGCCATTGGATAGGTGGACGCGCAGACCCGTTGCGGCGGGATGGCGCGACCAGAGCGGGAGCAGCATCTGCGCGATCGCGACAAGGCCGAAGCTCAGGATGGCAAGGCCGATGAGCGTCCATTCTAGGCGCCCAGGCGCGGGCGTGGCGGGAAGCGTACCGGCCGTCAGCCTCTCGGCCATCGTGTGAAGCGTGAAATAGCCGAGAGCCGAAGCCAGAGAGGCGACCGCCGTTCTGCGCGTTAGTGCGCGGGGGGCGGCATCGGCGAGGCCCTGCGCGAGGAGATAGGCCACTCCGAAAATCAGGATCGCCCCCAGTGCGAGCGCCTGCGGCGGCCTGTGCTCGAGCCCGAAGACAGCCCCGAAGGCCGCGCCGATCGCGGCATAGATGGCGAGCGCCGCAAGGCAGGCGCGCCCCACCGCGGCTACGTTTGGCGTCGCCACCGGGCCAGGCCGCGCGATGGACGCGACTCTCTCCACCGCCCCGCCCGCGGCCAGGAAGGCGTGCGCCTTATAGAGCGAGTGGGCCACGAGATGGAGCAGCGCGAGGGGGAAAAGCGCCAGGCCGCATTGCAGGATCATGAAGCCCATCTGGGCCACGGTGGACCAGGCGAGCGAGGTCTTCACCGCAGTCTGCGTCAGCATGACCACGGCCCCGAACAGGGCCGTGAAGCCGCCCACGATGGCGAGCACGGCCAGGATACCCGGCGCCGCCAGCATCAGGTCGGCGAAGCGGATCAGCAGAAAGCCGCCGGCATTCACGACGCCGGCGTGAAGCAAGGCCGAGACTGGCGTCGGCGCTTCCATGACCTCCGTCAGCCAGCCATGGGTCGGGAACTGCGCGGATTTCAGGATGGCGGCGAGTGCGAGGAGGCCCGCCGCGGCCAGGGCCGTCCAGGGCGCCTCGCCTGCCCGGGCGGCGGCGTTGATCGTGGCGATGTCGGCGACGCCGTAGGCGATGACGAGGAGAGCCGCAGCAGCCACAAGCGCCATGGCTCCCCCGCCGGAGGACACCAACTTTTTGCGCGCGGCGCGCTGGGCCGAGACCCGCCCGGGATAAAATAAAAGCAGCCGGTCGACGCACAGACTCACGCTCAGCCATGCGGCGACGAGTTGCACGAGGTTGCCTGACTGGACGAGCAGCAGCACCGCCGCGAGGGCGACGCAGAGCGTGCCCGTGAAGGCGCCCTGGCGGGGCTCGCCGTTCAGATAGGTCCGGCTGTACCGGACCACCACCCAGCCAACGAAGGCGACCAGCGGGAGCATCGTGACGCTCACGACATCGATCCGCGCGGACAGGCCGATCCCGCCAGCACCCAGAAGAGGGCTGACGACTGGCCCTTCGGCCCAGAGAACGACAAGAGAGCCGAGAGACACAACCAGCGCGAAGAGGGCGGCTCCCTCCGCCAAAGCTGCAAGGAAGCGCGGTCGCCGCCCGGCGGAGAGTCGTCCGAATAACGCGACGATCAGAAGTGGCAAGGGGGCGACGAGCGGTGTGAGGGCAAGGAGCATGGGTCACCTCCGGCAGTGACCCCCGGCGTAGCGCTTGGCGTTCCAGAAATTAAATGCATTGTTTGTCTCAAAACGTTCGTTAACATCGAACGATGGCGGCCCTGAACTACAATCACTTGCGCTACTTCTGGGCCGTCGCTCATGACGGAAACCTGACGCGCACGGCGGTCCGCCTTAACCTCACACAGTCGGCCCTTTCGGTTCAGATCCGCAAACTCGAGGAGCAGCTCGGCCATCAGCTCTTCGAACGGCGTGGCCGGCAACTCCACCTCACCGAGGCGGGGCGGATCGCGCTCGATCATGCCGACGCGATTTTCGCGACGGGTAAGGACCTGCTCTCGACGCTGCTGCAGGTCGGCGCGGCCCGTCAGGCGCTACGGGTGGGGGCGTTGGCCACCCTCTCGCGCAATTTCCAAATGGCCTTTCTGAAACCCGTCCTCGGGCGAAACGACATCGAGCTCGTCTTGCGCTCGGGCGGGGCCGGGGAACTGCTGCGTTCGCTCGAGATGCTCAGCCTCGACGTTGTGCTCACCGATCAGGCGCCGGCGCGGGACGCGCTGACGCCATTCGTCACGCACCGGATCGCCGAGCAGCCCGTGAGCCTCGTCGGCACGCCCGCGCGCCTCGCCGTCGCGGCCTCCCTCGCGGAGCGCCTGCGCACGGAACCGCTTATCCTGCCTCACAGCGGCAGCAGCATCCGCGCCGATTTCGACGCCTTGACGGACCGCCTCAACGTCCGTCCGCGCATTGTGGCCGAGGTTGAGGACATGGCCTTGATGCGCCTGCTCGCGCGCGAGGACCTTGGCCTTGCCGTCCTGCCGCCCATCGTTGTGAGGGACGAGATTGCCACGGGCCTGCTGGTGGAGGCCGGCAGGCTCCCGGGCATCGTCGAGACCTTCTACGCAGTCGCCGTGGAGCGCCGATTCCCGAACTCGCTCCTCCGCGAACTCCTGGCCGAGAAGGCGATCTGACGCCGAGAGATGCAAAGCCGCAGAGTGGGTCAATGATCGTCCCGAACACCGATCCAAAGCGCGTTCGTCGAGAGCCTGAAAGGCCGCATCCACGACGAGCGCGTGAACGAGCACCTGTTCCGGGGCATGCCGGCGGCCCGTCGGATCATCGAAGCTTGGCGGATCGACTTCAGCGGCCGCCGGCTTCACACGAGTCTCGGCGGCCGCACCCCAAACGGGTTTGCAGCCCGGTCCAAACAGGACCACACCAGAACGGATTTGATGATAAACGAAGCATCGAGGGGATCAGGTCAATCCGCGCCGAAGAACCGCACCAAATCTGGAAGACACATGTTGCGTCTTAAGTCTCAACGCTGGCTCGTTAGAATCTGACTCGCTCACTTTGGCAGCCTGGCTCTTGGTGAGTCTTGCCAGTGCGGCCGCACTTGCGGCTGCTGGAGCGAGCAATGCTCAGGGCGATGCGCCCGTCGCTCAGATGGATCAGATGACACAGCAGAATGCTGCGTTGGCCGAAGAGAGCGCCGCATCGGCGTCGGCGCTGGCCTCGCAAATCGAGCGGCTGAACGAGATTGTCTCGATTTTCCAGACGCACGAGGGGCAACGGGCGCGCCCAGTCCGCCTGCCTGCGAAGCAGCCCTCCAGTTTACAGCGAAGGGCGGAGAAGGCTTCTGCACCAAAGCCAAACCGCGCGGCTCCAACGACCCGCAAGGTCGCAGGCGGAGGCTGGGACAAATTCTAAGTTGATTCTGCGGGCCGCTCCTACGGAGGAAGGCAGACGTAACCCATTTCTGCTTGGGGGTAGAAGCAGATCTAAGATTCTAAACAGCGCAGAAAATACTCAACTTTCGGTGGTTGCGCGTCCCCGCAACCAACACTCCCAAAACTCCCCGACGCTCCCCAGCGCCGGGGAGTTTTGCGTTTTGGGACCTGGCCCCAGCCTCCGCGACCCAATGCAGCCCTGTCATTTCGCCATTGCCGTTGAAGGAATCCGCGCCGGCCCACACCGCCCCGGCTGCGCTCGCACCGCCTCGCGGCAGGATAGCAGTGACTCCGGTGCGGACAGCCTTCGCCCCATCCCCTTCTACGAGCGTGGTGAAGCCGACTTCCAACCCGGGCACGTCAGTGATGGCGTTCCACGGTCCTGGCCGGTCGGGGAAGGGCGAACCAAGATCCCGTGCGCGGGCTTTGCGGGTCATGATCAGATCTCCTTGCGACCCCGAACAATCGCAAGGATGTCCTTTGGGTCGACCCCTGTCGCCATGCTGGAGAAATCCCCGTCCGGCATTTCGACGGGGGTGCCTACGAGGACGAGGAAGCGACGGCTGACCGCGCCCATGTGGATGTCCGAGACCACGGCCCTGCGGCTTTCGATCACCTCCCGGTCAAACTGTCTGAGGACAGGATTGCTGGGAGAAAGCGAGGCGCCTGGACGCGAGTTGGTGTTGACAATGGCGCGCCGACCCTCTTGCGGAGCATGTGGCCGGCCACGCCGACTTCGAGCGCGGCCACCCGACCCTCCACCTCGTGTTCGGGGATGAGCGGCGATTTGGGCGAGGCCAACTCGCCGTCTACGATGTGCAGGTCGGTTCGGCGAACTCCACAGGCCTGCACGGCGATCAGGATCTCGCCGCAGCCCGGACGCGGACAAGGCCGACGCTCGACGCACAGCGGCGCCGCCGCCTTGTCCAGCACCATGGCTGTCCTCTCGAGCATGGCGATGCTCACCTCCCGGCGAGAGCTACCGTCCGGCCTGCATCGTGCGAGGGGGCGCCCGCCAGCTCAGCGCGCAGCTCCACGATGTCGTTTTCGGGGAGGGTCTCGCGCTCGAAGAGGCGGAACGCCCATCGGTCGAGCAGGTCGCGGCGCTGGTCGAGAATGCGCCGGGCGCTCGCCTCTGCCTCGGCGACCAGTCGAATGATCGCGGCGTCCCGAGCCGCCGCCGTCTCGTCGCTGAGCGAGGCGCCGCCGGCGGTCAGGCGGAATGCGGTCGTCGGATCGGACGCATCCTCGAATACCGCTTCGCCCAGGCTCGGCTCCATGCCGTATTGGGTCACCATCGCACGCGCGATCTCGGTCGCCTTGCGCAAGTCGTCGGATGCGCCGGTCGACACATCGGCGAAGACCAGCCTTTCGGCCGCGCGCCCACCCAGCAGGACCGCCATTTTCGCCTCCAGCTCGGACCGACGCATGAGATAGCGGTCTTCGGTCGGCACTTGCAGCGTATAGCCCAGGGAGCCGATGCTGCGCGGAAGGATGGTCACCTTCTTGACGACGTCGAGCCCAGGCAAGCAGAGCGACACGAGCGCGTGACCCATTTCATGGAAGGCCACGATCTTGCGTTCAGCGGCGTTGATCAGCCGGTTGCGCTTCTCGGGTCCGGCGACGATGCGCTCGACCGCAGAGACGAAATCCTCCGGAGCGACCTCCTTGGCCCCTCGCCGGGTCGCCATGATGGCGGCTTCATTCACCAGATTGGCCAGATCCGCCCCGGTGAACCCCGGGGTCAGGGCCGCGATCACGCCCGGATCGACGCTGGGGGCAAGCAGGATCTTGCGCAGGTGCACCGCCAGAATGGCTTCGCGTCCCGGCTTGTCGGGCCGGTCCACGATGATCTGGCGGTCGAAGCGACCGGCGCGCAGCAGAGCGGGATCCAGGATCTCCGGGCGGTTCGTCGCGGCCAGCAGCACGACCCCGGCGCTCGGATCGAAGCCGTCGAGTTCGCTCAGCAGCTGGTTCAGGGTCTGCTCCTTCTCGTCGTTGGCGCCGGCCACGCCGAGCAGCGCCCGGGCGCGACCGAGCGCATCCAGCTCATCAATGAAGATGATGCAGGGCGCGCTGCGCCGCGCCTGGTCAAAGAGATCCCGCACGCGCGCCGCGCCGACGCCGACGAACATTTCGACGAATTCGGATCCATTGATCGAGAAGAAGGGCACGCCGGCTTCGCCAGCGACGGCCCTGGCGAGAAGGGTCTTGCCGGTGCCCGGAGGCCCGACGAGAAGGACGCCCTTCGGAACATGCGCTCCGAGCCGGCCAAATGTCTTCGGGTCGCGGAGGAAGGCGACGACCTCCTGCAGCTCCTCCTTCGCCTCATCCACCCCGGCGACGTCGCTGAACCCAACCTTGATGCCCTTCTCCACGAAAATCTTGGCCTTGCTCTGGCCGATGGACATCAGGCCGCCCATTCCCGAACCGATCCGGCCCAGAACCAGGCGCCATATCCAGAAAAAGATGAGCGCCGGCACGATCCAGCCCAAAATCGTTCCGAGCCAGCCGCTCTCCGCGACGCCCGAGAAGGGGACGCCCGCCGCCTCCAGCTCCGACGCGACTTCAGAGGGAACCCTGACGGCCATGACGGACTTGCGCCCGTCGCTTCGGGGCTCCTTCAAGGCGCCCTGCAGATACCGGTCGGCGACCGAGACCTGCGCGATCTTGTGGTCCTTGAGCAGGGCCTGGAATTCGCTGTAGGGGATGGTTTCCACCTCCCGCCAAACGCTCCAGACCTGCTGCAGCAGCAGGCCGCCAACCACCATCATGATGATGAAGCTGAGGTCGAGCTTGCGGGTCTTGTCCACGTTTCGCGTCCTCAAGGCCGTCACTCGGGCAGGGGGGCTTCGTCGGCGTCCGTGGAAGGGAAGAATTCACCGAAGGGGCGCGAAGCCTCGCGCGCGAGGCCGAGGCTCAACGTCCCGATCAGACCTGCGTCGATGATCGCGTTCGCGCCCGCGACGGCGAGCGCATCGAACACCCGTTGGGGTCCCGTGTCGGCGCAGGCCAGCATGGCCTGCGCCACATCCGCCCCGGAGGCGAGCGCGCGAGCCTGGCTCGCGGCGATCTGGCGCGCGAGGGCGAGGGCAGCCCGGGTCGCTTCGTGCGGCGATCCGGACACGCTCGTCTCCGCTGAAGGATGTGTGCTGGGGACTGTCATGGCATCGATCCGTGGAGACCTATGGCGCAAAGCCGGGCGGCTCGCGACACGCCAAGAGAACGATGCATGAGTCTAGCCAAGCGCGGACCAGTCCGCATTACGATGGATCAATAGTCATATCCCCACGCCGAAGAGGAGCAGGGGCGCTCGACGAGGTATCACCGAGGATGCGCTCGGCGACCGTGCGTTGCGGCCGCCGGCTGGACGCCCATGCGCCACCCGCGGCGGGCCATTGACCTGGAGGATCATCGCCATGCCGTACCGCGATATCGAGGATCTGCCGCCGTCCGTGCGCGATCATCTCCCCCGTCATGCTCAGGAGATCTTCGTGGCAGCGTTCAATCACGCTTGGCAGGCCCATGCGGATGATCGTGACGCAGAAGGAATCGCCTTCCGGATCGCCTGGAGCGCCGTCAAAAAGGGCTATCGCAAAGCCGGGGGAAGCTGGGTCAAGATCGCGCCGGAATAAGGCGACCGTCAAAGCATACCGACAAGGATCATCGCCCGATGTAGGAGGCCAGGAGGATCACAGCGAGTTGGTGTCTGCGGGAGGCGGCGGTGGGAGGGGCTCAGTGCGTTCGCCTGTCAGTGCATTGAGATGGATCATGGCGCCGACACGGAATTGCGGCATAATCATCCTCAGTTACGCGTCGCAGAATTCAAATATAGACGTTACCACCCCACATACTGCCTGAAATGAGATAGTATTGAGCCGTCCCTTAGAGTCCACTCGTTTTACCGAAAGACCAATATTGTAAACTGATGGTATATCTGCTTCAAAAAATGTAACCCGCAGGGATGATAGACGGGTCGGGAGTCGCCTCCGAGCCTGAGATCCCGAATGTGACATCGGTGAGGGATGAGGGAGAAGAGCAATGAAACGGCGTGTAGATAGGATCGCCTCATTGTGCGGATCCGATGGGGCGCTGGTCATGCCTCTCACCAGGCGGGATGAAAAGATCGAAACTGACATCATGGCGCTGCTGGCGAACGACCTGATCGAAGTTTCTGGCGCCAGTAAAGGCAAGTTGGGCTCGATTGCCTATCGGCTGACGTTGGGGGGGCGGGCTCTTGCGGATATGCGGCCCATCCGCCAATTGAGGCATGGCCGAGAATGGAGTGCTGGCCCGGTCTGGACCGATCGCCACCGTGTCTGAGCACGCCGCCGGTGAACCGGCGTAGGAGTTGTGCGCCGAGCGTCAGGCTCTCGCTCGTGTGGCCATGGGAAAGCAACGCCCCTGCCTCGCTGGAGATGCTGGTGAGCGCCTCGGCCACGATTGGTTCGACCAACGGCGAGATCCGCGGCCGGCGACGATCGCCTCTCGGTATTCGACATGCCGCTCAACTGCCGGTCAACTGCGAAGTTCGCCACCTGTCCGCACGAGCGCTTCGCGCAAGGACCGCTCCCGAGCGCGCAGAGCCGGGCTGATCTCCACGCAATAAGGCGGCCTGAGCGGCGCAAGCCCGAGGACGGCTTCTGGGAAGCGCGCCATTCTGTCCTTCGCGCGCGTCCGGATCGACCCTACTGCCCGGTTCACGGCTTCGAGCATGCGCCCGTCTTGCATAGCCGGCTGCAGCAAGGGTTCACCAACGACGAGCTCATCATGCAAGGCGATGATATCCCGCGTATAAACACCATGGCGATGCTGGCGGTACACCTGCTTTCGGCAAGGCAGCGAGTGCTTACCGGCTGCGAGCTTCATTCGGCCCTTTCCGCCGTATTCCGTAAGCTTGTAAGCGAAATCCAAATCAGGGGCGTCGGATGAGACGCTCATGGCGGTTCCAACGCCGAAAGCGTCAATGGGGCACTTCGCGGCCACCAAGGCGTCGATCTTGGTCTCGTCCAGCCCGCCGCTGACGAAGATCTGGATGTTCGCCAATCCGGCCTGGTCGAGCATGATGCGAGCTGCCCGGGAGAGATAGTCCAAGTCGCCTGAGTCGAGCCGAATGCCCCTGAGCGTGCGGGGCAAGCGTCCGCTTTCGATGAGACGAACGATCTTTTCAAGGGCGTGCAGCGTATCGTATGTATCCACGAGAAGAATGGTGGTGGGATAGAGGTGGGCGAAACGCTGGAAAGCCTCGCCCTCGCTATCAAACGCTGCGATGAAGCTATGGGCGACCGTACCGGTCACGGGTAGCCCGTAGATTTGTCCAGCCAACACGTTCGAGGTCGCCGAAACACCCGCAATCGCAAAAGCCCGAGCGCCCTTGAGCGCCGCATCGAGGCCTTGCGCGCGGCGGGATCCAAAATCGACCACCGGCCGCCCGGCTGCGGCTTTCACGATGCGCGCCGCCTTGCTTGAAAGCAATGTCTGCAGCCCGATCTGGTTCATCAGAAAGGTTTCGACGATCTGGGCCTGACCGATCGGGGCAGTGACCTCCAGAATGGGTTCATTCTCGAAGACCAGCTCGCCTTCGGGAATGGCGTCGATGTGACCAGTGAACCGAAGCCGAGCGAGGTACTCAAGGAATTTGGGCGGAAACAATCCCAGACTTCGCAGGTGCTCTACATCCTCCGGTGAGAACCGCATCTTCTCGACTTCGGCCAAAGCATCCGCAAGCCCGCAAGCGACGAGGTAATTGCGACCGGGCGGCAGTTTGCGCACGAACAGACTGAAGGTCGCCGGCTCGCTCATCCCAAGGGCCCAGTAGGCATGCAGCATGGTGAACTGGTAGAGGTCGGCGAAGAGAGGGAGCGCCATGGTGCATACCTCGTCAGACTTCCGTGAGGAACACGCCCGCATCAAGAATTTCCATGCGAGTGGCGGCGGAGCCTTCGGGGCTAAGCCCGCGCGTACATTCCGTGAGCAGATGCGTCTCAAAGCCGGCTGCGGCGGAGGCCAAGGCCGTGGCGCGCACACATATGTCTTCCGCAAGCCCGCCGATCCAGACCCGTCGGACGCCTCGGCCCCCAAGCCAATCCGCGAGCCCGGTCTCGTCAAAGGCGGAATACTGATCGCGGTCCAACCGAGTGCCCTTGGTGACCAAGACGAAGCCCGGCGGCAGTCGGAGGGTGGGGTGGAAGGCGGCGCCCCGGGACCCTGCGAGGCAGTGGACAGGCCAGGGGCCGCCATTCGGAACGAAACTTGGATGCTGGGCGGGATGCCAATCGGCCGAAGCAACAATGGTTGCGTCGCCTTGGACCGCACGGCTGATCCATCGGTTTGCGGCTGGAACCACATGATCTCCATCAGGCACGGGGAGCGCTCCGCCTGAGCAGAAGTCATTCTGGAGATCCACCAGCAGCAGAGCGTCTTTGGGTGTGAAAGTGGCGGTCATGGATGTCGTCCCGTCGCGCCCCCGCCGGATCGATGATTTTGATTCGGCGCCCTCGCTGAGGGAGGGCAGGATCGGGATGGTCGCTCGCCGTCATGGTCAGATCATGGAGAGCCTGTTGGCGGAAGAGCCAAACCCGCCGTGTGAACCCGCCGCCGTGCTGGCGTTGTTGAGCGCCCGTGGCGCCCTCGTGGAGCTACGTGAAACGAGGACGTCGTGGGTCTTCCTGACGCCGGGCGACGTTTTCAAGCTGAAAAAACCCGTGCACGACAAAGATCTCGATTTCCGCACGGCGGACGCCCGCCGCCGCAATTCGGAAAACGAGGTTCGCCTGAACAGGCGACTTGCGCCCGACACTTATATCGGGGTCGTTCCGGTCGTCCGGATCGGCGAGGCGCTAGCCCTGGGAGGCGAGGGACGCGTCATCGATTGGCTCGTCCACATGAAGCGCCTACCCGAGGGGTTGTTCCTCGACAATCTTGCGCGCGGCGGCAGAATTCCAAGACATCGCGTCGAGATCTTGGCCCATCGGCTCGCTGAGTTCTATGCCGCGGCGCCGACGGCCAGCGCGGATCCCGAAGAGTACCGGGCGCAGATCAGGCGCGAGATCCTCGAGGCGCGCGCAACGCTGTCTCACGCGCGGTTCAACTTGTCGCCATCGTTCCTGCGACGCATCATCGGAGCCCAGCTCAGGTTCGTGGGCTCCCGATCCGATCCGGTTTGCCGACCTGTTGAGATGGGGCGCATCGTAGAGGGGCATGGCGACTTGCGTCCCGAACATATCTGGCTGGGAGCGCATCCCCTCGTGATCGACTGCCTGGAGTTCAGCTATGGATTGCGCTGTGTCAGTCCTTTCGACGAGCTCGCCTATCTGGGGCTCGAATGCGACCGCCTGGGCTCCGGCTTCATCGGTCCCATTCTGATCGAGACTGCGGCCGAACGCCTGGGTTACCGCCCGCCCTCTGCGCTCCTGGCTTTCTACCGGAGCCTTCGAGCCATAATGAGAGCGAGGTTCTCTCTCCGCCACCTCCTGGAGCCGAGCCCCCGACAGCCGGAAAAATGGCCGCCTCTAGGGCGCGCGTATCTAAGATTGGCCGACCGCGCCGCCAGCGAGCTCAGCTGATTCGATCCCGGAGCCTCACCGTCCCGCAAAGACCTCCGCAGGCCTCCAGGCCCGCGGCCTCAGTCACCGATGTCGCCGTGAGCTGGTGAGCATCGGTTGCAGCCGCATGTCTGTCCTGTTAAGCTTTGCTTTGACGCTCCGAAACGTGATGAATACTTTTTCCTAGACCCTGTACGACGCCGCACGGGACGCTGGCCGCATTGTGCCGAGATCGGCCGCGTAATGGGCGGAGGCGACTGGGGCTTGGCCGCGCGTCGCCAAACCGGCGCAATAGAGCTTGGAGCGGGATTGTCCTGACAACGAGGCCGCTCTCAGCGGACCTCAAAGGGAGGTCGTGATGCCAGTCTTCATCACCCAAGGGCGGTTCACTCGCGAGGCGGTCGCCGGCATGATCATGCGTCCGGAGGACCGTTCTGAAGCTGTAGCCCAGCTCTTCGCGAAGTCGGGCGGCAAGCTCCTCTCCTACTACATGACTTTCGGCGACTACGACTTCATGCTGGTGTCTGAAGGCCCGCAGGAGGGCGTGGCGACCGCCGCCATCATCGCCGCCGCGGCCGGCGGGGTCACGGATCTGAAGACCACGCTCGCCATGACGGGGAGCGAGATGAAGGACGCCTTCGCCAAGGCCGCCCCACTGGCGGCGAGTTTCCGGGCGGCAGGCCAAGCCCGCGCCTGAGGCATCCGGTCCGGCTGCAGGTCATTTTCAGATCCGGCCGCCGCTGTCCCGGGACAGCAGTTCTGCGTTCTGGGCAGGAGCTGAAGCTTGGGCGATTTCTCAGCCCTGCTGCAAGGGCGCGGCCACGGATCCGGCTGAGAATGCGCAAGGCGCTCGGCTGCGGGGTGATCTATCGCTGCGTCCCAGGAGATCAACGTGGACCGCAGGAGCCCCGTGATGACCAGCCTCGCCCTCGGCGATCCGCCGCTCAGACGGCTCTTCGGTGAACTCGACTACGCGGCGCGGGCGGGTTCGGAACGGCTCCGCCAGATGTCCGAGTCCTGGACGGCGTTGCGAGGCGCCAGCCTTGCCCCGTCCTGGGAGGACGCGCAGCGCGCTGGGTTCCCTGCCTTTCCGTGGGGGTTCGCGTTTCGGGCCGCTGCCGGCAGGGACTACGATCGGCTGCACGCCGGTCCGCAGGCGGAACAGCTGCTGGGCGGCTCCTTCGCAAAGCTCGGATCAGCGCCGAACAGGCGCATGTCGGTCCGGCTGCGCAGGCTTTTCGATGCCGTGCTGGCGGCCGGGGAACCTGTCCTGGCGCGCGCGGATCGCGCGGGGACGAAGCGGGAAGACCTGGAGATCCTGGTTCTTCCCGTCTCCACCGCGGGCGGGGCGGTCGACGCCGTGGTCGGAGGTTTCGCGCCGGAGCCCAGGAGCCAGGCGGCCGCAGGGGCCAGGCGCCCGGCGGCCCTGCGCCAGGCGCGCGACGACGCTCCCCTCGTTTTCGCGCTCGGCGCCTCCCACGACTTCGGGCTTGCGGTCGCGCACGCGCTCGGCTGCGAGCTCTCCGAGCATGAGGAGCGGGTGTTCGAGGACGGGGAGCACAAGGCCAGGCCGCTCCGTCCCGTCCAGGGTCGCTGTGCAATCGTGGTCCACAGCCTGCACGCCGACGAGACGCAGAGCGCCAACGACAAGCTCTGCCGCCTGTTGTTCTTCATCGGCGCCCTCAAGGATTCTGGCGTGAGACGGGCAAGGGTGATCGCTCCGTACCTTTGCTACGCGCGCAAGGACCGGCGGACGAAGCCCAACGACCCGGTCAGCACACGCTATGTCGCTCAGCTTTTCGAGGCGATGGGCGTCGACGGGGTCTCCACCGTCGAGGTCCACAACCCGGCGGCTTTCGAGAACGCTTTCCGGGTCCCCAAGGTCCATGTCGGCGTGCACGAGGTCATGCTCCCCTATCTGCTGAAGGCTGCGCGGGGTGAAAGGCTCGCGGTGGTCTCGCCGGACACGGGCGGGATGAAGCGCGCCGAGGCCCTGCGCCTGGCGCTCGAAGAGGCGACCGGGGAGGCGATCTCCAAGGCGTTCATGGAGAAGCAGCGCAGCCAGGGAGAGGTGTGGGGTGACCTGTTCGCCGGCGACGTCGCCGGCCGGACGGCCGTCATCGTGGACGATCTCATCAGTACGGGAGGCTCCATGGCCCGCACGGTGGCGGAGTGCCGGAAGCGCGGCGCCGCGCGGGTCTTGTGCGTCGCTGCCCACGGCCTTTTTATCGGCGGCGCCTCCGCCCTCTTTGCATCCGATGCGGACCGGGTCGCCGTCACCAATTCCGTCCCTCTGACGGCCGATCTGATGGCGCGCCACACCGACCGGATTGACGTGCTGGACGTCAGCGGCGCCGTCGCGACGGCCGCCAGGGAGGCAGGCTGGCTGAGTGACCTCAATCACTGAGGCCCCGAAGGCGAGACCGTCTCACCAAGTCGGCGCAGAAGAGCGATGACCTGATCGTCTGAGGTCTGACTGAATTCGTGGTATGCGCCGCTCACTCCACGCCGATTGCAGCGGGCCACCACGCTCAGAGCAGGACTCACCCGAGCGCTGGCATTGGTTCGGTGGAACAGCCAGTGAGGAGCCTTCCGACCCGCTGATCCATTCAACACTGTCGCAAGAAAACGTACTTCGCGCCGTGAGAGGCGGGGCGGCGGTGCCGGCGAAACTGATCCGGGTCAGCGTCGCATCTCAGCGCTCATCCCATACTGACGTCCTCCATAGATCGAGAGCGCGGGCTGCGGTCCGCCCAAGAGAGGCGTCATGTACCGGCACGTCATCGCTGCAACAGATGGAACGCCGTTCGCCAGGCACGCCGTGGAACATGCGGTGGGTCTGGCCCGCGCGCTGGGCGCCCGGCTCTCGATCGTAACCGTCACCGAGCCCTTTCATGTCTTCTCGCTTGAAGTCCAGCAACTCGAGGACAATCGGCCCCAGTACGAGGCGCATGCGCGCGCAATGGCCGAACGGGCGCTGAATGACGCGGCGTCGCTCGCGCGCGCCCAGGGCGTCAGCTACGAGCTTGTCCAAGTCGAGTCTGACCGGCCCTATGAGGCGATCATCGACGCCGCCGCCGATCGCGACTGCGACCTGATCGTCATGGCCTCGCACGGGCGAAGCGGAGTGGCTGCCGTGATCCTGGGCAGCGAAACCATGAAGGTCCTGACCCACTCCAAGATTCCGGTTCTGGTCATTCGACCCGACGACTCCGGGCCTTGGGCGACCCTGACCTGAGGAGGCTTCCATGGCCTCGGCGATGCATCTTCGTTCACCGGCATTTTCTCCCGGCCAGGGAATACCGCGGCGACACACCTGCGATGGTGAGGACGTCTCGCCGCCCCTGGAGTGGGGCGACGCCCCGGAGGACGCGCTCAGCTTCGCGCTCCTGTGCGAGGACCCGGACGCTCCTGCTGGCGTCTGGCGCCATTGGGCGGTTTACGATCTTCCCCCCGCGCTGCGGCGCCTGCCCGAGGGAGCAGGCGCGGAAGGCCACCTGAAACAGGCCGTCAACGATTTCGGCCGGCCAGGCTATGGCGGCCCGTGTCCCCCGCGCGGTCACGGACCCCACCGCTACCGCTTCCGGCTTCTGGCGCTCTCGACGGCGGCCCTGGCCATTCCCGCCAAGCCGTCGTGCCGGATGGTGGAGCAGGAGGCGCGCAAGCGCCTCATCGCGGAGGCTGTCCTGGAAGGAATCTACGGCCGCTGAAAATGGATCAGCGCCAGCGGGGGGACCGGATTCGTGGATGGAACGACGGAGAGGAGTCAGGCGGAGCAAGGCCGTCCCGTGGCGTCCCAGTCGGCCATGGCGGTGGCAGGCGCGCTGTACGCTCAACTTCATGGCGGGCGACCGCCGCCACCGCACCTCACGCCAGCCAGTTCCCTGGACCGCGAGTGGGGGTTCGACAGCCTTTCGCGCGCCGAGCTGCTCCTGCGCCTGGAACGGAACTTCAAAGTGCGCCTCCCCGAAACCCTGTTGGCCAGCGCCGAGACCCTCGACGCGCTCGCCGCGGCCGCCGTGAGCGCAGGCGGTCGGCCCACCGCTCGCGCCCCTGCGCCGGTGCTTTCACCTGGCGAGGTGGCGGCGCCTGTTGGAGCGGAAACGCTCACTGCGGTGCTGGACTGGCACGCGCAGCGCTGCCCCGACCGCGTTCATGTCGTGCTCCATGGCGGAGATGGCTCTGAGATCCAGATCCGCTATGGCGAGCTGCGGCGGCGGGCTCTGGCCGCGGCGGGCGGGCTGCAGCGCGCGGGCCTGTCGCCGGGCGAGCGCGTCGCCCTGATGCTTCCCACCGGAGCGGACTTCATCGTCGCCTTCTTCGGCGTCCTCTACGCCGGAGGGGCGCCGATGCCCCTTTATCCGCCGTCGCGACCATCGCAATTGCTGGAGCACCTGCAGAGGCAGGCCGAGATTCTGCGCAATGCGACCGCCGCGATCCTCATTGTCCCTGCGGAAGGGCGGGCCGTCGCCGCCATGCTGCGTCTCCAGGTGGAGTCGCTGAAGCTCGTCGCGACCGTGCATGATCTGGGAGACGAGCCGCCCGACAGGGCGGGGCGCAACGCTCCTCACGCGCTTGCGCTCGTTCAGTACACGTCGGGCAGCACAGGGCGGCCCAAAGGGGTCGCCCTGAGCCACGCCAACCTGCTGGCCAATATCCGCGCCATGGGCGCCGCCATGGAGGCGAGTTCCAGGGACGTGTTCGTCAGCTGGCTGCCGCTCTATCACGACATGGGGCTGATCGGGGCCTGGCTTGGCAGCCTGTATTTCGGGGCTCCTGTTGTGATCATGGCGCCGCTCGTTTTTCTGGTGCGGCCGGCGGAATGGCTCTGGACCATTCAGCGCCACCGCGCGACGCTGACCGCCGCCCCCAACTTCGCCTATGAACTCTGCATCAGGAAGATCGCCGACGCTGATCTCGATGGGCTCGACCTCTCCTGCTTGCGAATGGCGGCGAACGGCGCCGAGGCCGTGAGCGCCGACACGGTCCGCCGTTTCACCGAGCGCTTCGCCCGCTGCGGCTTCAGGCCATCCGCCATGGCGCCCGTCTATGGACTCGCCGAGAATGCGGTGGGCCTGGCCTTTCCGCCGCCCGGGCGCGCGCCGGTGTTCGATCGCATCGATCGTAGCGCGCTGGCCCGGGAGGGACGCGCCCGGCCGGCGCCGGCGGACGCTTCGGACGCGGTGGAGTTCGTCGGTTGCGGACGGCCGCTACCCGGACATGAGGTTCGGATCCTGGATGAAGCGGGCGAGACCCCGGACCGCCGGGAAGGCCGGCTGCAGTTTAGGGGACCTTCGGCCACGGCGGGATATGTCAACGATCCTGCCAAGACCCGCGATTTGTTCGACGGAACTTGGCTCAACACCGGAGATCTCGCCTACACGGTCTCCGGGGAGCTATTTATCACCGGCCGCAGCAAGGACATCATCATCCGGGCGGGGCGTCACATCTACCCGGAAGAGATCGAGAGCGCGGTTGGCGAACTCGATGGCGTCCGGAGGGGGTGCGTCGCGGTGTTCTCGGCGCCGGACGTCAAGGCGGGCACCGAGAAGATCGTCGTCATGGCCGAGGCGCGGGACTTCGCGCCCGAACGTCTGGCCGACTTGCGGGCGCGCGTGACCGAGGCGGCCGGGCGGCTGCTCGACGCGCCACCGGAGGAGGTCGTCCTCGTGCCGCCGCACGTGGTGCCCAAGACGTCCAGCGGCAAGTTGCGGCGCTCCGCGGCCCGGGATCTCTACCTCGCGGGCCGGCTGGCCCCCTCGGGGCTTCCGCCATGGTTGCAGGGTGTCCGGTTCGCTCTCCAGTCGCTCAGCGCGGCCGCGGCCCGGGCTGGCCGCACGGCTGGGGCTTATGTCTTCGCCGCACGCTGGTGGGGCGCCATCGTGATTGGGGCAGCGGTCGGCTGGCCGCTGGTGGTGGCCATCCCGGGCCGAGAGCGGCGCTGGCGCGTGCTCAGCGCCCTTGCGCGCACCGTGCTGTGGGCGGCCGGAACGCCCGTGGCCCTGCGGGGAGCCGAACGGATCGTCCGGGACGGCGTCATCGCCGCCACGCACGCGAGCTACGTGGACGGACTGGCGCTGGCGGCCGTCTTGCCGGGGCCCCTGACCTTCGTGGCGAAGCGGGAACTTGCCGGCCAATGGGTGGCGGGGCCGTTCCTGCGCGCGCTCGGGACGGTTTTCGTCGCTCGCGACTCTTCCGATCTCGCCGCTGCGGACCTGGGCCGCACCGCTGCGGCGGCCCGGTCCGGGGGCCTTCTCGTCGTGTTTCCCGAAGGGACCTTCACGCGCGAGCCGGGGCTTCGCCCCTTCCGCCTCGGCGCTTTCCTGGTGGCTGCTGAGACCGGCCGGCCGGTGACCCCGGTGGTCTTGCGCGGGACGCGGTCGGTCCTGCGTGGAGACCAGTGGTTTCCAAGGAAGGCGACCATCGTCGTCGAGGCGCTTGCGCCGGAAGCTGCGGAGGGGACCGGCTTCGAAGCGGCGGTGCGGCTGCGGGACGCTGTTCGCCGCAAAATGTTGCCCGCCTTCGGCGAGCCGGACCTTGCGCCATGACCCTGAACGCCGGCGGCAGGACCTATCCACCAGCGGTCGACTGGGCGCTGCCCATCCCGCCAGCCCGGGTGGAGTCGATGCTCGACGAAGCCTGCGATCGTTTCGGGAGCCACGTCGCCTGTCGGTCGGCCGGAGAAACGCTCACCTATGCGGTTTTGTCGGCGCAGGTGGCGCGTGTGGCCGGCGGATTGCGGGCGATCGGCGCCGAACGTGGCGAGCGGGTCGGCCTCATGCTGCCGAACTGCCCGAGTGCGGTGATCGCGTTCCTGGGCGTGCTGCGGGCGGGTTTGGTCGTGGTCAATGTCAGTCCGCTGCTCGCCATTCCAGAGATCGCTCGGCAGGCGCGCGATTCAGGATTCCGGACCATCATCGTGCTGGATTTGGCCGACCACCTCGCGGTGGCGAAGGCTTTGATGCACGAGTGCCTCGTCCAACGCTGCATCGTAGCCGGGGCGACCGACTTCCTGGGCGGCGCGGCGCGCCTCCTCTATCGATGGACTCCCTTCGGGGGCAGAGGGACGATCCCGGCCGACGATCCTCGCTTTCTCCGCTTCGAACGGATCGAAGGTCAGCCTGGGCCAGCCGTGACGGACCCAACCGAGCTCGCAGTTCTGCAGTACACGGGCGGGACGACGGGAGAGCCCAAGGGCGTGATGCTGACCCATCGCGCCCTTCACGCCAACGCCGTGCAACTCGCCCGTTGGTTCACCCAGGCCGAGCCGGGCGCCGACAAGATCGTGGCCGTTCTGCCCTTCTTCCATGCCTTTGGGATGACCGCGGTGATGCTCTTCGCTGTCGCGCTGGGCGCCGAGATGATCCTGCAGCCTCGCTTCGATCCGGATGCGGTGATCCGCGCCATGGAGCGCCGTCGCGCCACCATCCTGATCGGCGTGCCCCTCATGTTCCGGGCGCTGCTGCAGCGGCGGAGGCTGGCGAGGGCGGATCTCTCAGCGCTGAAGGTTTGCATCTCCGGGGGCGACCCGCTCGATCCGGCGCTCGCGGACGCCTTCAAGGCGGCGACCGGCGCGCGCGTTCTGCAGGGGTATGGTCTGACCGAGTGCGGGCCTGTCGTGACCTGCGGATCTTTGGACGTACCGATCAAGCCGGCGTCCTGCGGCTTGCCTCTCCCGGGGACTCGGCTGCGCATCGTCGAGCCGCACGCGCCGCAGCGCGAGCCGGCAGGGGAGGTGGGCGAGATCTGCGTGTCCGGCCCACAGTTGATGGCGGGCTACTGGAATCGGCCCGAGGAAACAGCCGCAGTACTCGGCGGCGGTTGGCTTCGCACGGGCGACCTCGGCAGGATAGACCGGGATGGGTACCTGTTCGTGGTCGATCGTCTCAAGGACATGGTCACGGTCCGGGGTCGCCATGTGTTTCCACGGGTGGTGGAGGACGCAATCCGAGAGCACCCGGCGGTGGCCGACGTGGCCGTGATCGGAGCGCCGGCGGACGGTCCAGACAGCCGACTGGCGGCCTTCGTGGTCATGCGGCCCCGGGCCAGCATCACGGCGAAGGACCTGAGCGGCTTCCTGGAGAACCGCCTCGCGCCCTACGAACACCCTGCCTTGATCCGGTTCGTCGACCGACTGCCCAAGTCCGCGCTCGGCAAGATTCTGAAAGGGCGTCTCGCCCACACCCTGTCTTGAATGCCCCCGATCAGCGGGAGGCGCCCGACGCTTCAGGCGATTCCGCGTCAGGGCGGCCCGGCTCAAACTCCTCGCAGGACAGGTCGCATTGGGCCAGCCCCTCCTTGAGATAATCGCCGAGCAGGGGCGTGCCGCAAAGATAGCGCGCCGTTCTCGCATTGTGGGCGTCGGAGGCGGCCTGGCGAAGGCTGTCGAAATTTTCGATGCTGTCGTCCCCCCGGCCAAGCCAAGTGAGGGCGACGAGATCGATCTGCTCATCCTCGCTGAGCCCGTTGATGAGGGCGACGAGCTCCCTCAGCACGGGATCGTCGGGATGGTTCTCCAGCACCGCCACCTGCAGATCATCGGCGGGATTGGAGCCGATGTCGGTTTCCGTCACTTCGTCCTTGGCATCGAAACGGCGCGCCAAAGCGGCCACTGCGCAGACCTTTTCGGGCGAGATCGCCAACTCTATGTCTGCCATCGTCGTCTCCTTTTTCACTCGCACTTACGCCGGGGCGCTCACCGGCCGGCCCCGGGCCGCGCCGCGCAGCCAGGAGACCAGCTCGGGCCAGGGCCGGGCGTTCAGCACATGGCGCGCCTCCAGCCATCCGCGTCGCGCTTGCAGGAGCGCGAAGTTCAGGTCCGCGAGATCCTCTGGCGACGTCGCTTCGCAGGACAACGAGACGGGAACACCGGCCTCGCGCGCCAGCCGACTGTCTAAGTCGCCGATGTCGAGCCGGGCCGGATCGGCCGAAATTTCAACGGCGACGCCTGCCGCCGCCGCCCCCCGGATAACCTGCCCCATGTCCACGTCGTAGGGCGCGTCGCGGACGACCAGGCGACGGCTGGGCTGGGCCAGGATCCGCAAAGCGGGGTCCTGGAGGGCCCGCAGCGTCCGCCGGGTCTGCTCGTCGCGCGACAGGTCGAAGCGGGAATGGACGGCGGCGATTACCACGTCGGCGGCTTGCCTGAGGGTTTCTGGAAGTGCGAGAGCGCCTTCCGGCGTGATGTCGCACTCCACAACGCGCAGTACGCGCACGCCACGGAGTTCGGCGGGAATCCGCTTGAGCGCGCGTTCCAGGGCCGCCGGCTCGCCGCCGTTGGCGCTGACCAGGCGTGACGCTTGGTCGACCAGGCCCAGGTAGGTCCAGCCTCGGCTGGCGGCGGCCTGGCAAAAAGCCTCCGCGAGGGCCGCATCGTCCAGCGCGCAGTGGACGTGGAGGTCGCCTCGAAGATCGGCGGCACGCACGAGCGCCGGCAGCCGCCCCGCCAGGGCCGCTTCTATCTCGCCCCGGTTCTCCCGCAGTTCTGGTGGGATCAGGGGCAGGCCGATCGCCGCGTAGACCGACTCCTCCGTTTCCCCTGCAATGCGCTGTCCGTCGCGAAAAACCCCGTATTCGTTGAGTTTAAGCCCCCGCCTTTGCGCTATGCGACGCAAGGCGATCGAGTGCGCCTTGGACCCCGTGAAGTACTGGAGAGCCGAGCCGTAGGCGTTTGGTGCGACCACCCGAAGATCCACCTGCATGCCTGAGCGCAGCACCACGGTCGCCTTCGTGTCACCCCGGGCGGCTACGCGCGTGATGTCCGGAAAGGCGCAGAAGCGCTCGATGCAGGCGTCGCCTTTCGCGGCGGTTGCGAGTACGTCCAGGTCGCCCACGGTCTCGCGCCCGCGCCGGAAGCTGCCCGCGACCGTGACCTGCTCGACCCCAGCAGCCGCGCGCAGGTGGACTTCGAGCGCCCGGGCTACGGGCGCGGCGAGCGGAATGGGAACCCGGCTCGGCGTGGTTGGCGCCTTCGCCAGCATGGCCGCAACCGCGTCCTGCGCCGCCCGCCCGAGCCCGCTCGCGCCCGCGATGCGACCCTCCAGCGCAGCCCTGCGCAGTTGCTCGCGTGTGCGCACGCCCAAGTCCCGCCACAGCGCTATCGCGCGCTTGGGACCGATCCCCGGAATATCCAGCAACTCCACCACGAACGGCGGCACACCCTGCCGCAACTCGCGCAGGAGGGCGTGAGCGCCCGTCATGGCGCATTCGGCGATCTTGCCCGCCAGGTCCTCGCCGATGCCGGGCAAGTCTGTGAGCGGCGGCCCCTTGGAGATCATCTCCGCGACCGGAACGCCGTGTCGCCGGATGGTGCGGGCGGCGTTCCGATAGGCGCGGACCCGGAACGGGTTCGCGTCCTGCAGTTGCAGGAGGTCGGCCGTCTCGTCCAGCCTGTCGGCTACGTAGACATTATCCGGCGCTTGCGGCGCGGCGGTCCGCGCTCCGGCGTCCAGCGGGGACGCGGGTCCGTCTGCTGCGGCGCCGGCGCTCACAGGCGCATCCCGTGCCGGCCCAGGGGCCGCACGGAGCTCGCCTGCGGGCCCTTGTCGCCCATCTCCTCGGCGAACGACACCCGCGATCCCACTTTGAGCCGGGAATATTGGCCGTGCAGGACGCTGTTGCGGTGGAAATAGATCTCGCGACCATCCGCCGTGGTCAGAAAGCCGAACTCGGCGTCGGGCGAGAGCTGGGTGACGGTGCCGACCGGGGCCTCCTCATGGATCTTCACCTGCCGCTGCAGCTTGCGGACATGATCCTGCAGGCGTCGCTCTGCGCGTTTGAACGCGTCTCCGAGCGCGAAGATCAGATGGGAATGCCGCTCGTCCAATTGAGGAGTTTTGACCACAGCGACTTCGCGACCTTCCGGCAGCGAGAGCCAGACGTTGATCTCGTAGAGCCCGCCTGTCTGGTGATGGCCGCTGGGCTTCTTCACCGCCACGCGGCAGGCCGTGATCCGGCCATAGCGCTTTTCGAGCTTCTGCACGTGCTCGATCGCTTCGTCGCGCACGAAGTCGACGGGTTCCATGCCCTGAAAGTCGATCTCGACGGGAGTTTGCATGGGTCACCATGGAAGTTCGATCGGGCGCCCTGGAGACGGCGATCACGCGGCTCTGGACCGCAGCTTCGATCGTTCGTCGAGAGCTCCCGGGATGGTTCAGACGCGCCACACTAGACCGCCGCAGCGCGGGGGAATTGCTGCGGATCAGTTCTGGCCCGAAGAGCAAGTCCCAGGCCGGCGGCTCGGTTCGGCCCTCCGGTCCCGCACTCGCCTAAGGCAATGCGATCTTCGGCCAGAGGCCGCGGACCGCTGACGGCATGGATTGGATGACCTTGGCGCTCTCGCCCGGATCCAACTCTTCCCAAAGCATATTGAACACCGCCTCGGCGGTTTCGTCGGCCGAATAGGGGAACTGCGGCGGAAGTTCGGAGGCGACCCTCTCCAGGAATTCCAGCAGGTGATGACCGGGGGTGGGCGTTTGCGACGGTTTCCACCCCTCGTAGTAAACACCCCGCACCAAGGTCGGCAGTTGCGCGCCCAAGTGGACGGCCTGCTCCGGCGTCAGACGATCCCGCAAGGCGTGCAGCACGGACCTGAGCCCCGCATAGGCCTCCTGACGGTCAGAGAATTGAAGATCTTCCAGCTTCTTCAGCCAGGAGTTGGTCTGCTCGATGGTATGATTCAGGGCTGAAACATGGGTTGTGTTCATGACCGCGCTCCGCGGGCGGCGCCCGCTTTGGTTGCTGAGGAGAGGGTCGCGCCGCGGCTCGCAACTGCCGACGGTCCGGTTCACTGCCGCATCGCGCGGGACACACGCCCGCAGGGGAGACGGTCAGGCCGCCTCTATGGTGAACTTGGTCCCTTTCCGGCCCTCTGAAGCGGGTTGAAACGGGGCCCACTCACCGCTCAGCGATCTCGTTCGCTTTATCGGGCAGGACAGGATGATTTCGTTGGTCCGGGCACGATGCTCTTCTGCCAGGGTCTGGCTCTGCGGAGCACTCTACGCGGGCTTCCAGGGAGCCGCCCTGTTCTGGATCAGTTTCGGCGCCGGGCGCGCACTCGAGCGCTCTTGTGTCGCGCGCCAGCCCTAGGGCGCCAGTTCGGCCATCTTGCGATGGACGATCGGCGTCTCGGCCCTGAAACGGGAGAGCGCAACGGCGAGCTGGCGTCCGGCGTCAACCCTGTCCCTGAACATCTAGCTGCTCTCCCGACGAACGTCGTCGGATGATCGTCCCAGTCGATGTTCAATCTCAATCACCCGCCGCGTCGTACGGAGCACGCTGTCTGGGCTGAGGCTGAGCGAGTCGATTCCGGCCTCTACCAACATCTCGGCGATTTCAGGATAGTCGGAGGGCGCCTGTCCACAAATTCCGCAGTGCCGTTGATTTCGGTGCGCGCCTTCGATCGCCTGCATCAGCATCACCTTGACGCCGGGGTCCCGTTCATCGAAATCGAACGCCACGATCTCGGAATCGCGGTCCACTCCGAGCACCAGCTGCGTCAGATCGTTCGATCCTATCGAGAAGCCGTCGAAACGCCGCGCGAAGGCGTCGATCAGAATGACGTTGTTCGGGATCTCACACATCAAATAGATTTGGAGCCCGTCCTTTCCACGCTCAAGCCCGTGACGCGCCATGGTGGCGAGGACCGAGTCCGCCTCCTCCACCCGTCGGCAAAACGGGATCATCAGTCTGATGTTTGTCAGGCCCATGGCGTCGCGGGCGCGTTTCATTGCGGCGCATTCGAGCCCAAAAGCCTCGGCGTATGCTGGGTGCGAATAGCGTGAAGCTCCGCGAAAACCTATCATTGGATTGGCTTCAACGGGCTCGAAGACCTTCCCCCCCAACAGGGCAGCGTATTCGTTAGTCTTGAAGTCCGACATGCGGATAATCACGGGCTTAGGGAAGAACGCCGCCGCGATCATGCCGGCGCCCTCCGCGAGACTATCGATGAAGTAGCGTCGCGGACTTTCGGAGCGGGCCGTGAGCGCGGCGATCGCGGCACAATCAGCGCTATCCGTGACCCGCTCCGGATGTACGAGAGCCATCGGGTGGATCTTGATCAGTTCGGATATGATGAATTCCATGCGCGCAAGACCCACTCCCTCGTTGGGAAGCGCGGCGAGGGCGAAAGCCCGGTCGGGGTCGCCCACGTTGATCATGATCTTTGTGATCGGACGATCGAGGGCCGAGAGGTCCGTCTCGCTTGTCGCGAAAGGAATGGCCCCATCATAGACGCGCCCCACATCTCCCTCGGCGCATGACACGGTGATGAGGTCGCCTGTCTTGATGGCCCTTGATCCAGAACCTGTGCCGACCACGGCCGGGATGCCTGTCTCGCGCGCGACGATGGCGGCGTGGCAAGTCCGCCCGCCACGGTCCGTCACGAGCGCGGCGGCCTGCTTCATAATCGTGCCCCAGTCCGGCGATGTCATTTCGGCGACGAGGATTTCGCCTTCTTGAAACGCATCGAGGTCAGCGGATTGCGCAATGACCCGTGCATGCCCCGCTGCGATGCTCGCGCCAACGGATCGACCAATTACCTTGGGCGGCCCGGATGGCTTAACGTCATAGGTCGTCAGGATATGGCGGTTGCGCCGCGATACCACGGTCTCTGGCCGAGCCTGCAGGATGTAGAGCCGGCCCTCAATGCCGTCCTTCGCCCATTCGATGTCCATGGGGCGCCATGCACCGGCGCGGCGACTATAGTGTTCCTCGATTGCGATGCCCTGGCCCGCCAAGGCGAGAGCTTCGTCGTCGGAGAGGCAGAAGCGCTCTTGGTCATTGGTCGCCACAGGCCGCGTCTGGGTCGTCGGCCCGCCGCCTGCATCGGCGTAAATGAGCTTGCTCTCCTTGCTTCCCAGCACATGCTTCAATATGGCTCGTTTCCCGGACCGATATGTCGGCTTGAAAACGTAGAATTCGTCCGGGTCTACAGTTCCCTGGACCACAGATTCGCCAAGACCGTAAGATGCCGAAATCAAAACAGCGTCTGCGAAGCCGCTTTCGGTGTCCAACGTGAAGATCACACCCGAGCACGCCAGGTCTGACCGAACCATCTTCATGACACCGACTGAATTAAAGATTTTGAAATGGTCGAAGCCGTTATTGATCCGGTAGCGAATGGCGCGGTCAGTGAAGAGGCTAGCATAGCACCTCCGGATCGCGTCGAGAACGTCTTCATCGCCTGATACATTCAAGAAGCTCATATGCTGGCCCGCGAAGCTTGCCTGAGGCAGGTCCTCAGCAGTAGCCGAGGAACGAATGGCGAAGCTCACCTCCGGACCATAATCGGCTGCAAGTCGGGCCAGGGCTGCTCTAACGTCCTCTTCAAGCTCACTGGGCAGCGCGCAGTCCAGCACTAAACTCTGAGCTTGCAATCCGCGGCGGGACAGTTCGGCGTGGTCGTCCGGGTCGAGGTTCGCGAGGATCGCCTTAAGCTTCGGCCATGCGCCGGCGGAGTCCAGGGTTAGCCGATAGGCCTCGGCCACCAACGCGAACCCGTTGGGCACCGTCACCCCTAATGGCGTAAGCTCCGTGAACATCTCTCCCAAGGAGGCGTTCTTTCCGCCCACGATCGGTACGTCGTCCGCGCCGATCTCAGAGAAGAACCGGATGAATTTTGACGACATAGCATTCTCCCGTGCAACGGATGGCAGGCCGGGTCGGGCTGCCGCGCTCAGAGGATGGCGCCTCGAGCGCTAAGGTCGTTGCGACGGAACAGCCGGCGAGGACTTTCTCGCCCCGCTGGTCCATTCAATGCCGTCGCAAGAAAATTCGCTTCGGGCGGCTACGATCACGGCTAGGCCACGCAGGGTCGGCTCGGGATGGGTGATCACGAACGTGGGTATTGCTTTCATGTATTCGGAAAAGGGAGCCTTGCTTTCGAAAGCGATCCGGAAGGCTCCTTCGCGCAGCACACCGATGATGTGCGAGGCAAGGCGGCCCGAGATGTAGACTCCGCCAGTGGCTCCAAAAATGAGCGCCAGGTCGCCTGCGAACCGACCGAGTAAACGTGAGTAGAGCGCCAGCGTGCGCCGGGCGAATTCGTCGCCCCGCGCCGCAGCCCGCGTGACGTCGGGGGGCGTCGCGAGCTCGTCGCTTGATTTGTGGGTCTTTGAGACTGCTCGGTGCAGCCGGAGGAGACCGGGCGCGGAAAGAACGGATTCCGCCGTGATCCGACCATGCGCACGCTCTAACTGCTCCCAGACCGGGAAGTCTTCCGCTTCGCAAGCGCCGAATTCGGTATGTCCGGCTTCGGTCGGTTCGAGCACCCGACATCCGCCAGGCATGTGTCTAATGGCGGCAGCGCCGAGCCCTGTTCCGGGCCCAAATACAACGCGTGGACCAAGATCTCCGGATGACGGCCCATCGATTGCGGCGAGTTCTTCGGCGGGCGAAAGATGGAAGCTGTTCAAGGCCGCGGCTACGGGCGGATAATCGTTCATTACTGAAATCCGCTCTATTCCGAGCTGTTTTCCAATGTCCTCAGGATCAATGGTCCAAGGCGAATTGGTGAGACGGACCACCGGTCCACGCACGCGACCCGCCACGCCGAATGCAGCGGCCTGGAATCGAACCTGGTGAAACGGGCCTTGGCCGGTGCTCAGGAGGCGCGTCAGCGCGTCGGCCAACGTTTGGAAATCGCGCGTTTCCACCCGCCCGATCAGGACCGGTTCCGCCTGTGGGCCCGATACGCTCGCCAGCCGCAGATAGGTTGCGCCGATGTCCCCGACGAGAACGGGATACCCGACCATGACGCGCCTCGATGACGATCCAGTTGGAATGACGAGCGCCGCCTGCATCAGATCAAAGCACCCGCGCCCGATCAGGTCCAGTATCTCAAGGGTGAACAGGAGCCGCCATGACGGGGTTCGTCACCTACACGGCCAATCCCACCATCGACATCTGGGGTGAAATCGGGGACATCCGGCCCACCGAGAAGCTCCGGACGAGCAATGTTCGGCACGACCCTGGTGGGGGCGGCGTCAATGTGGCTCGCGTCCTGCGAGAGCTGGGTGAAACGGTCCTGTCCGTCCACCTCGCTGGCGGCGTCACGCGCGGGCTGTTCGAAGCGCTCGTGGAGCGCGAAAAGCTGCCCAGCATCTGCGTCGCCATCAACGGCGACACTCGAATCTGCAGCGTTGTGCGCGAGAGATCGAGCGGGCGCGAGTTTCGGTTCGTGCCTGCTGGCCCGCATCTGTCGCCCCAAGAATGCGATTTAGGACTTTCCGCGCTCGCTGCGAGCGCATGCGATTGGCTTGTCGCGAGTGGCAGCTTGCCCCCTGGTGCGCCGGAGGACCATTATGAAGCGGTCGGGCGACTAGCGCGCCAGCGCGGGTGGCGCTTCGCGCTCGACTGCTCGGGAGGTCCTCTGCGCCGCGTGCTCGCGAGCGGTCTTGCTGACGTGATCAAGCTCAGCCGACACGAGCTCGAAGAGATCACGGCCAGCCGCCTGTCCGACATGGCCGAGTTGCGAGGGGCCTGTGCGCCTATGCTCGGCGAAAATGGCCCCCGGTGGATCGCCGTAACCCTGGGCTCGGAAGGCGCCGTGCTCATAGGCGACCGCCGCGCCTACCAGGCCAAAACACCTCACGTGGAGGTCGTGAGCACGGTCGGAGCAGGCGACAGCTTCTTGGCCGGGCTCATTCATGGATTCGCATCTGAGTTCGCCCCACAGGCTGCGCTCGATTTAGCGGTGGCCGCGGGCGCCGCCGCTTGCCTCAATCCAGGAACGCAGCTGGCTCGTCTTGCCGATATCGTCAAACTCCGGGCAGCTCTTTCGACCGGAGATCATGAGCAGCCCAGTCTCGCTTGACCGTGCCAGGCTTGCTGGGCGACGCCTGAAGCTGCTGGAGGCGGCGGTCGAACGTAGGCGGTGTCGTAGGGGCGACCGTCAAGTTGATCTAAGGCAAAGACACCCCGTGGCTAAGGTTCAATATCGACTCCACCCCCGCCAACTCGGAGCGAAGCATACAGGAGGTCATCATGACCCAACCCACGAAGCTGCCGGTCAAGTCGGAAAGTCCGAGCGAAATGACAGGAGGACGGGACTGGGCCCTGATCGACCGACTGAGATCCGATGTGGATCACCTCCTCCGCCAGCTCGGCGCTGGCTTGCCCTGGCGACTGTCAGGAGGACCGGCGAATCCGGATTTTGGAGCGGATTGGCGATCCTTCACGGGGCCGCTTTCGCCTGTCGTGGATGTCGTGGAGCGGCCCGGCGCCTTCGAGATCACGGCTGAGATGCCCGGCATGGACGACAAGCACGTGGAGGTGAAGGTCGCCAACGGCGCACTGGTGATCAGGGGTGAGAAGGCGAGCCGAAGCCACGAGGAGAAAGGCGACTTCCGCGTCTCTGAGCGCCGCTACGGCAGCTATGTGCGATCCTTCAGCCTGCCCGACGGGGTCGACGCGTCCAAGATCGAAGCGACGTTTTCCAAGGGCGTCCTCACGGTGACGCTGCCGAAGACGGCTTCGGCCGCCAAGGAGACAAGGATCAACATCAAAGCGGCCTGACCGGCCTCGGCCGGCGGCGGCGGACGCCGCCTGCCGTTCAGATCATGAGGGCTGAGGCTATGTACAGCGAAATCCTGGTCGCGACAGATGGTGCGCCACTGGCGCAGAACTCGGTCCAACACGCCGCAGATCTGGCGGCCGCGCTCGGCGCGAAGCTCACCATCTTGACCGTTACTGAGCCATTCCACGTTTTCTCGCTCGAGGTGGAGCAAGTCGAGGACTCGCGGGCCGCATTCGCGTCCCACGCAAAGGCGCATGCCGAGATGGTTCTTTCAGCCGCCGCCGCCCTAGCGACGACGAGGGATGTTCAATGCGACGTCGTGCATAGGGAAGCGGAACACCCCTACCGGGCCATCATCGAGGTCGCGCGAGAGCGCCGAAGCGACCTGATCGTAATGGGTTCGCACGGGCGGGGCGGTCTAGCCGCCGTCGTGCTCGGCAGCCAGACCTTGAAGGTCCTGACGCATTCGAGAACGCCCGTGTTGGTGGTGCGCCCGGCACAGGGTTGAGCGGATTGCGTCGCCGTGAAGTGAGTACCCGTTCAACTCGGCGACCTCGATCTGCCGGGCGGGCCGTTTGACGCCTCGGTGGCGTATTTCCAGTGGAGGTCGAGCGCGGGCGGGTGACTTCGCCCGTTCGCGGGTGGCGGAACTCCGTCTCTAGTGACTCGTTAGCAGGTTACGAAGTCAGTGTGCCCGAGTCTGCTCCGATGCCTGGGCGCGGGCGCTCCATCTTCAGAAGCTAATCGCTCAGACGTGACAGATAAGACTCAACTTTCGGTGGTTGCTCGTCCCCGCAACCAACACTCCCAAAACTCCCCGACGCTCCCCAGCGCCGGGGAGTTTTGCGTTCTGGGCCTGGGCGTCGCCGCTGGCGGGCAGGATGGCGCCCAAAGACCGCCCGCCCTGAAGCGGCCAACGACGCCATCAGCTTTCCTTGAACCCGTAGTCGGGGATGCCCTGCTCATTGCCGTAATATTTATAGGGCAGGAACTTGCCGGACATCGCGATCTTGACCCGGTCTCCCTTCGGGTTCGGCTCGCGCTCGAACTCGATGTTGAAGTCGATCGCCGACATGATGCCGTCGCCGAACTCCTCCTCGATCAGCGCCTTCCAGGCCGGGCCGTTGACCATCACCATCTCGTAGAAGCGATAAATCAGTGGGTCGGTCGGCGGCATGGGCGTGCCGCGATAGGGCACTTCGTTGAGCATGCGCTTCTCGTTCTCGCTGAGGTCGAACAGCGCCGCCGCCTTCTCGGCCAAGGGCTTGACCAGCTTCATCTGGCCGAGCAGAGCGCCGACGATCAACACCTCCGACATGCCGCCGATCTCGCCGGTGATGTATTTCCAGTTCCAGCCCTTCTCGCGCTTGATGTCGAGAATCTTCTCGGTGAGCTCTTCGCGCTTCATGGGCGTCCTCCTCGAAATGTCTTGGCGTGATGGGGCGTCAGGCTGCGTGGCGGCTTTTGCCGCCGTCGGCAGGGTCGGGCTGGTCCGCGCCTGGGCGCACCACCGGCGGGCGACGCCGGTCGTAGCCGACCGGAATCGCGTCCTTGAAGGTGGTCGAGCGCGAGACGAGGAAATCGATCAGGTGGTTGCGGATGGCGGAGTAGTCGGCGTGACGGTGGATCTCGGCGCGCCTGCGGTCCCGCGGCAGCGGGTTCTCGACGATCTCGGCGATCATCGCCTGCGGACCGTTGGTCATCAGCACGATGCGGTCGGCGAGATAGATCGCCTCATCGACGTCATGCGTGATCATGAAGACGGTCTGGCCGGTCTCCAGGCAGATGCGCCGGACCTCGTCCTGCAGGGCGCCGCGGGTCAAGGCGTCGAGCGCCGAGAAGGGTTCGTCCATCAGCATCATCTTGGGCTCGATCGACAGCGCGCGCGCGATGCCGACGCGCTGCTTCATCCCGCCCGAAAGCTCTGACGGCTTCTTGTGCTCCGATCCCTTCAGCCCGACCTTCTCGATGAAGGCCATGGCGTGGGCCGTAACCTTCTGCCTCGGCCAGTCGCGATGCCGGGCCGCGACCGCGTAGGCGACGTTCCCGAGCACGCTGAGCCAGGGCAGCAAGGCGTGGCTCTGGAAGATCACGGCGCGGTCGAGCGCAGGGCCCTCGATCGCCTTTCCGTCGATGATCGCGGCGCCCTCGTCGGTCGCATCGAGCCCGTTCAGGATGTTGAGCACCGTGGTCTTGCCGCAGCCGGAATGGCCGATGATGCAGGCGAACTCGCCCCTGGCCATCGAGAACCAGAGATCCTCGAACACGGTGGTCGCGCCGCCGGCCCTCGGGTAACGCCGGGCGATGCCCTCGATGGAGACGAACTTCTCTGGCATGGCGCTCAATCCGGATACGTGACGGCGCGTTGGCAGCGGGCGAGCGTCTGATCGAGGATCATGCCCATCACGCCGATCACCAGGATCGCGACGATGACATTGGTGATCGACAGGTTGTTCCACTCGTTCCAGACGAAATAGCCGATGCCGGTGCCGCCCACGAGCATCTCGGCCGCGACGATGACGAGCCAGGCGATGCCGATCGAAATGCGCATCCCGGTCAGGATGGTCGGCGCCGCCGCCGGCAGGATGATCGTGAAGGCGCGCCGCAGCGGCCCCACCTCCAGCGTCCGTGCGACGTTGAGCCATTCCTTGCGCACCGCCGAGACGCCGAAGGCGGTGTTCAGCAGCATCGGCCAGACCGAGCAGATGAAGATGACGAAGATCGCCGAGACGCCGGAATCCTTGATCGTGTAGAGCGCGAGCGGCATCCAGGCCAAAGGCGAAATCGGCTTCAGCACCTGAATGAACGGGTCAAGCGCCCGGCTGATCAGGGCGGACATGCCGATCAGGAAGCCGAGCGGCAAAGCCACCAGCACCGCCAGCAGATACCCCAGCAGCACGCGCCCCAGCGAATAGGCGAGTTGGATGCCGAGCCCCTTGTCGTTCGGGCCCTTGTCGTAGAACGGGTCCGACAGGTGCTTCCATAGCGTCCGTCCGACATCGATCGGCCCCGGCATCGCCGATTTACCCTGGGTGACCTGCTGGCCCATCAGCTTGGCGTATTCGGGATCGATGTTTGCAGCAGGCCCAGCCGCGCCTTGCGTGGCGACATGCCAGCCGATCAGGAAGATCGCGAGGATCGCGAGCGAAAGGACGGAGGCGCGGGCGCCGAGCGACATCCTCACCGCTTCAGATCCGCTTGATCGCAAAGCTTCGGATGTAGTCCTCGGGCTTCGACGCATCGAAGGTCTTGCCCATCACGACGATGGTCTTCGAGCCGCTCGTCGGCGGGGTCAGCCCGGCTTCCTTCATCAGCCGCGCCGTATCGGTCTCCAGGAAGACCTGCCTGGCGATGCTCTTGTAGTCGAGCTCGCCCTTGACCTGCCCCCAGCGCTTCATCTGGGTCAGGATCCAGATCGCGAAGCCTTCCCAGGGGAACGGATCGAAGTCGATGCGCGCAGGATCGCGCTTCACCTGGCCGAGCCCGTCCGCATAGGTGCCGGTCAGCACCTGCTCGACCACCGTGACCGGCTGGTTGAGATAGTTCGCCGGCGCAATCGCCTCTGCGATCTGCTTGCGGTTCTCAGCCTTCGAGGCGAAGGCGGTGGCGTCGATGATCGCCTTGAGCAGGGCCGCATAGGAATTCGGCGTCTGCGTCACGAAGTCTTTCGAGGCCGCGAAGGCGCAGCAGGGATGACCGTCCCAGATCTCCTTGGACAGGATGTGGATGAAGCCGACGCCGTCGAACACCGCGCGCTGGTTCACCGGATCGGGCGCGAGGAAGCCGTCGATATTGTCGGCGCGCAGGTTGGCGACCATTTCCGGCGGCGGCACGGCGCGGATCTGTACGTCGGCGTCGGGATCGATGCCGTGCTCCGCCAGATAGTAGCGCAACAGGTAGTTGTGCATCGAATAGTCGAAGGGCACGGCGAATTTGAAGCCCTTCCAGGACTTTGGATCGCGCCTGTCCTTGTGCTTCATGGCGAGCGTGATCGCCTGGCCGTTGATGTTTTCGACCGCGGGCATCGTGTAGGGGATCGGGTTCGAGCCGACGCCCATCGAGATCGCCAGCGGCATGGGCGAGAGCATGTGCGCGGCGTCGTATTCCTTGTTGATCGTCTTGTCGCGAATGACCGCCCAGCCGGCGGTCTTGATCACTTCGACATTGAGCCCGTGCTTGGCGTAGAACCCCATCGGCGCGGCCATGATGATCGGCGTCGCGCACGTAATCGGGATGAAGCCGACCTTGAGGTCCTTCTTCTCAGGCGCCGCCTGGGCGAAGACCTCGGTCGCGGCCGCGATCGGGAACAGGGACGAGATCGCCGCCAGCGCGGTTGAGGCGCCGGCGGATTTGAGGAACAGCCGGCGCGCCTCGTCCTGTGGGAAGAGAGCCCGCATCACGGCGTTCTCGACCACCCGGCGATAGCGCCCCTCGTCCGAGGCGGAAGCCTCGACAGCTTCGGCGCGGATGGCGCGCTCATGCTCGGACGGGCTTTCGTGCCGGCCGCAGTCGCAGCCCTTGAGGATCCGGCGGCTCGCATCGAACGGGTTCTTGAACAGGGCCATGCGCGTCTCCTCGCGGAACCGGGGAATGGGTGGTCGCGTGCGAAGGACCACTGCAAAGGCCGGGCCAAGATCCGCGAGAGTGCGCCGAGGCGAGAAATCAAGCGCCTGCGCGCGTCAGAGCGTTGACGATTTTCCGTAAATCACGATAGATCGTAATTCTATTCACGATAAATCGTAAGCGCCGATGACCACGCCGGAGCCAGCCGTTTCGCTGTTCGACAGCACGATCGACCCGACGCTGGCGATCGAGGTTTATTCGGGCCGCATCCTGGCCGCGAATGAGCAGGCGCGGATCCAGTTCGGCCGCTCGGGTGAGGAGCTCGTCGGAACTTCGATCATCACGCTGTTTCCCGGCCAGGCAGCGGCGCTGACGACCTTTACCGAGGCCGTTCTGCACAAGGGCGGCTACGGGACGCGCAGTCTGCTGCCGCGGCGCGGCGATGGCGCAGAGGCGAACGTCGAATGCATCGGCAAGCGGCTGCAGGCCGGAACCGAGCCGGCCATCCTCCTCACCCTGTACGACCTCGAAGCCCGCCATCGCCGCGATCTCGACGCCGAGGCCGATCATTTCATGCGAGCCGGCATCGCCGAATGGCGAAGCACTACGCGGCTCTTCCAGGAGATCGAGCGCGGCAACCAGCTCATCCTTCGCGCCGCCGGCGAAGGCATTTTCGGCGTCAATGCCGAGGGCGTCACCACCTTCGTCAATCCCGCCGCGGAGGCGATGCTCGGTTGGGAGACGGGCGAACTGGTCGGCCGCGACATGCACGCGACGGTGCACCACCATCGGCCCGACGGCAGGCCATTTCCGCACGACCAATGCCCGATCTATGCGGCCTTCCGCGATGGCGCGGTGCACCATGTCGAGAACGAGATGTTCTTCCGGAAGGACGGGACGGGCCTGTGGGTCGAATATACGTCGACGCCGATCCGTGACCGCGGCCGGCTGGTCGGCGCCGTCGTGATCTTCCGGGACGTCAGCCAGCGCCATGAGGCCGATGAGCGGCTGCGGCTGGCGCTGGCCGAAGTCGACATGCTGCGCGAGCGGCTGCAGCGCGAGAACGCCTATCTCCAGGAGGAGATGCGGCTGGAGCTCAATCATCGCGGCATCATCGGTCGGTCCGCCGCGTCCCAGCGCGTGATCAGCCAGATCGAGCTGGTGGCGAAAACCGACGTCTCCGTGCTGGTGACGGGGGAATCCGGCACGGGCAAGGAGCTCGTCGCCAGCGCCATCCACGAGGCGAGCGCGCGTAGCGACCGGCCCCTGATCCGGGTCAATTGCGCGGCCGTGCCGCGCGACCTGTTCGAGAGCGAGTTCTTCGGGCATGTCCGCGGCGCCTTCACCGGCGCGTTCAGCGACCGCATCGGCCGTTTCGAATTGGCCGATGGCGGCACGCTCTTCCTCGATGAGGTCGGCGAGATCCCGTTAGAGCTGCAGGGAAAACTGCTGCGCGTGCTGCAGGAGGGCGAGTTCCAGCGCCTGGGGGAGGAACGCACGCGCCGCGTCGATGTCCGCATCGTCGCCGCCACCAATCGCGACCTGCGCAAGGAAGTCCGCGAGGGCCGCTTTCGCGAGGACCTGTACTTCCGGCTCGACGTTTTCCCGATCGCCTCGGTGCCATTGCGTGAGCGCGTCGAGGACATTCCGCCGCTGGCGCTGCATTTTCTCGAGGGCGCCCGCCGCAAGCTCAAGAACGGCGGGCTGACGCTGAGCCAGGGCGACGTCCAACGGCTCTGCGCCTATGACTGGCCCGGCAATGTGCGCGAGCTGCAGAACGTGATCGAGCGCGCGGCGATCCTGGCCCGCAATGGCCGGCTCGTCGTCGATCTGCCGCGCGAGCGGGTCCGGGCCAGCACGCCGCCTCCGCTGCACACGGCGGCCGCAAGCATCGTGACCGAGCCGGAGCGGCGCGCCCGAGATCGAACATCCATCCTCGCGGCGTTGGAGGCGGCCGGAGGCAAGATCAGCGGGCCGGCCGGGGCGGCGGAGATCCTGGACCTCAAACCGACCACTCTGGCTTCGCGGATGAGGGCGCTCGATATCCAATGGACGCAGAAGCGTCGACCCGGAGTCAGCGCACGCAGGCCTTAGCTCGAATGGGCGCGGCGTAATCCGTGAACGTGGGCCCTGACGAACGTCTGTTCGCGTCCGTCCGGCGGTGGCCCATCGCACCAGGCGCTCGAGCGTTTTCGGCATGCTTGCAACGCGCAAACCTCCCAAAACGCCCCGGATGCTCCGCAGCGCCGGGGAGTTTTGCGGTTGAATGACCTGGGTCAAGACGCGCCGGCGGCTTTGATGCTTAGGATTCCCTCTGATTGAAGGCCCCGTCGACGGGAGCATCCGATGATCAAGGTCGCCGTTCTCACGCTGGGTCTCGCCGTGGTCACCCAGGTCGCCGAAAACATCCCGAGATACGATATCGACGCCTCGTGCCGGGCGCAGACCTCGTCGCGCGACGGCACGGGAGAGCGCATGGCGGCCTGCGTCCGCGACGAGACCGCCGCCCGCGAGCAACTCGCGTCCAGCTGGGCGCGGGCCAAGCCCCGCAGCCGTGAGGTTTGCGCGGGCGAGGAACGCGGCATCACCAGCTACGCCGACCTCGCATCCTGCCTGGACATGTTCGCCAGCCAGTGAGGTCGAGGCGCTTCGAACGGTTTCCCTGGACGGCGGCGCTTGCGGCCATGCAGCCGACGCCCTCCTGGTCGGTCTTGCTGGGCCGGCGCGGGCTCGTCGATGACGACAGGCTCGAGACTTGCGACCGAACCACCTTTTCGGCTGATCGAAATCAGCTCCCCTCCGGTGAATGTCGGTAGCATCGCATCGTTCGGCCTCGAGCTTCACATGGCAAGGCCGAGTGAGATCCTGTTGGATATTCTTTTTCTCAGTTTCAGGACTGGGTCGGCGTCAATCGGTGTACCGGCGATCTGATCGAAGCGATCAGCGATGGGAGGGTGTCATGAGGCTCATGAAGATCATCTTCAGTGCGTTTGCCTTGGTTGGCGTTGTCTTCGCCGGCTCAGTCGCATCGACGAGCAACGCGCATGCGGTGATCTATTGCACCTATATTGGATATCCTGCCGGATGCGTGGCGAGACCCGGCGTGCGACTGGTCCCTCGCCCCGTCGGGGCGCGCGCCGTCACAGCGCCGCGCCCAGGAAATCGCAACGGCGGGGTCAACAGGGTCGGCGTTCGCCGATAGCGGGAGATCGGCAAGGCCGCGCCCCGCGTCTTGGCGGCTGGCGCGCGGCCCCTCTGGTGTGATCGCCACCCTTCCCAAAACTCCCCGACGCTCCCCAGCGCCGGGGAGTTTTGCGTGAGGGGATCGGGCGGCGCGGGAGGCTTCCAGGGTCTCCGCCTTGCGCCGGGTCAGCTCGGATGGCGAGCCTTCTCGAAAGTAAGCCGATCAGCTCAGTTTAGCCTTGCGGACTGGAACGTCCCGCGATAGTAAGCCGTATGGCTCAGCATGATCCTGATCTCACGCTTCTCTTCCATGCCCTCGCCGACCCGACGCGCCGGTCGATCCTGACCCGCCTCGCCGAAGGTCCGGCGCGGGTGACGGAACTCGCCGGCCCGACGGGGTTCCGGCTGCCCACCGTGATGCGGCATCTGTCGGTGCTGCAGGAGGCGGGTCTGGTCGTCACGTCCAAAGATGGGCGCGTGCGAACCTGCGCCATTCAACCCGAGGCTCTCGAGCCTGCCCGGACCTGGCTCGATCGCCAGCGGACGATCTGGGAGTCCCGCCTCGACCGGCTGGACGCCTTCGTCATGACCGTCATGAAAGACAAGGACCCATCGCAATGATCCAGAAAGGCTCGGAACCAGCCGGCGGCGCGGGCCGCTTCGCCCTGCTGACGTTCGAACGCGAGGTCGCCGCGCCGGCGTCGACGCTGTGGCAAGCCTGGACGGCTCCGGCCGCGCGGGCCGTCTGGGCCGCGCCATCGCCCTCCGTAGTGGTGGAGTTCCTGGAAGCCGACACGAGGATCGGCGGCCGCGAGGTCTCCCTCTGCAAGGTGGAGGGCCGGCCGGACATCCGATGCGAGTGCGGATGGCTGGACCTGCAGCCGCCGATGCGCAGCGTGAACTACGAGGTGGTCTCGGCGGCCGGCGTCGCGCAGTCCGCCGCGCTGGTGACGGCGGAGATCTCCGACGAAGGCGACCGCAGCCGGCTCGTCGTGACCGTGCAGCTCTCCTCGCTGGCGACCGACATGGAGGCTGGCTACCGGGAGGGGTTCGATGCGGGCCTGTCCAACCTCGCCGGCGTGGCCGAGCGGACCATGGTGTTGCAGCGCGTGATCGCCGCGCCGCGCAGCGTGGTCTGGGGCGCGTGGATGAACCCTGAGACGCTGCCCCAATGGTGGGGGCCGGACGGCTTCACCTGCCGCACCGCGAGGATCGACCTCCGGTCGGGCGGCGAATGGGTGTTCGACATGATCGGGCCGGACGGAACGGTCTTCCCCAACCATCATCGCTATCACGAGGTCCGGCCCCAGGAGAGGATCGGCTACGCGCTGCTGTGGGGCGAGAATGGGCCGAAGCACGCCGATGCGTGGGCCTCCTTCGAGGACCGGGACGGGTCGACGGTCGTCACGCTGGGCATGGTCTTCAGCACGGCCGCGGAGTTCCAGACCGCGAAAGGCTTCGGCGCCGTCGAACTCGGAATGCAGACCCTGGGCAAGCTGGAGCGCTTCATCGCGTCCCGGTGACGGCTGCCTCTTTGGCGCCCTTCAGCACCGATGCCGCCAGCTGCGCCATGCACGGCAGACCCCGCCGGACCACCGCACGCAGCGACGGTGCGCATGCCAGACCGCGCGGCAATGGGCCCCTTGAATCAGCGACGCCGGCGGCGCGCCCGGCGCGTCCGCCAACGCGCCGGGAGAGCCAGGGAGCCCGGCGGCGGCGGGAATCGACCCGAGCAGAAGCGCAAAGGCGACGAAAGCAGCGCGGCTCGCGGCCGACGCCGACCTGTCAATCATGGCTGCCTCCTCGTCAAAAGCCGGACTATTCGGCGATCATCGGGCGTGGGTTGGCTTCATAGGTCTCCGCCTGCGCCATCCGCACGGCCTTGGACCTTGCGCCCGGCATGATCTCGAAGCGGGGGTCGAAGTCGACGAAGGTGGAGGCAAGCGTCTTGAGGATGCTCGGGTCTCCCTCCACCTTGGCGGTCCCGTCGGCGATCTGCGCCTCGAGGGACTTCGCCCCGGTCATCGTGCGCTCCAGATCGGCGCGGTTGATCGTCAGGACCAGGTCCGGCTTAGGCGCGGTGAAGCCCTTGATGTTGGTGAGCGTCGCATTCTCCAGCTCGACCAGGAACGTCTCGCCATTGTCCGGCGTGACGAGGTTCATGGTGAACCGCAGGCCCTCCGCCTTGCGGCTGTCCATGCGGATGCCCAGGAAGTTCAGGAAGAGCTCGGTCGACATGGCCCGGATCACGTCGGGGCTGCTGGTGTCGGCGGTCGCCCCCTCCGGAATGCCGTCCCTCAACTCGTAGGCCGCCGCCAGGTAGCAGTTGCGGATGCCCGGGTTCTCCTGCTGGTACCCGAGTTGCTCGAAGACGTCGGCCAGCAGGTCCTTGGCGGCCTGGTTCTCCGGCTCGGCCTGGACCAGCTTGTTGAGGATCTCCTGGGCGAGGAGATATTGGCCATCGTCATGCAGTTGGCGGCCCCGGGCCATGATCCTGTCGGCCCCGCCCATCATCTCGACGTAGAGCGGCGCGGAGTCCCGCGGCGACAGCGGGACGAGCGTGGCGGGATTGCCGTCCCAGAAGCCGAGGTAACGCTGCACGACGCCGCGGCTGTTGTGCTGCGGGGAGCCGTGATAGCCCCGACAATGCCACTGGGCCTCCAGGCTCTGGGGCACGCGATACACGTTGTGGATCTCGTTGATGGTGACGCCCTGGTTCGCCAGGTGAAGAACCTGGTTGTTCATGTGGGCGTAGAGGTCGCGCTGCGCGCGCAGCACGCCCTGGATCCTGTCGTTGCCCCAGCGCGGCCAGTGATGCGAGGCGAACATCACGTCCGCCTCCAGGCCGAAGCGGTAGAGCGCCTCCCCGATATATTTCGACCACCGCAGCGGATCGCGCACCTGCGCGCCGCGCATCGTGTAGATGTTGTGGAGCGACGCGATGACGTTCTCCGCCATCCAGAGCGCCTTCAGGTCGGGGATGTAGGTGTTCATCTCCCGCGGGGCCTCGGTGTTGGGCGTGTTCTGGAAAATCATCCGGACGCCGTCGACCTCGAACTCCTCGATGTCCTTCGTCACATGCCGGGTCGGCGCGAACAGGCCTGTCGCCCCGGCCGAGACGGCCTGGCCCAGCCCCTGGCCCACATAGCCGTGCGGGCTGGCCGGCAGCAGGAGGCCATATTGGTAGAACAGGCGCCGGTTCATGGCGTTGCCGGCGTAGACGTTCTCCGACACGGTGAAGTCCATGAAGTCGACGGGCGCGATGATCGGGACCCTGCCCGACCTCACATCCGCTTCCTCGACGATGCCGCGCACGCCGCCCCAGTGGTCGCCATGCGTGTGCGAATAGATGACGGCCGAAACGGGAAGGCCCTGGCCGACATGCTCCTGGAACAGCTTCCAGGCCGCGCGGACAACCTCGGTCGACACGAGCGGATCGAAGACGATCCATCCGGTCTTGCCCCGGACGAAGGAGATGTCCGAAAGGTCGAACCCACGGACCTGGTAGATGCCGGGGACGACCTCGTAGAGCCCGTAATTGTTGTTGAGCTTGGACTGGCGCAGCAGCGACGGGTGGATGCTGTCGAAGTCCTCACGCTCGTTCAGGAACTGGAAGCGCTCCATGTCCCAGGCGACATGGCCGGCGTCCGCCATGATCTTGCGGGACTTCATCGTCGCGATCAGGCCGCGCTTCTGCTCCTCGAAGTCCTTAACGTCATGGAAGGGAAGGTTGCGCCGGGCCTCCTTGAGCGCCTCCACGGTGAACCGGGAGGGCGCCTTGCCCTTGGGGTGGAAGTGCCCGGGGAGCGGAGCGGTCGCCGCCTGCGCGCGCGCCGGGCTGTCCTCCAGGACGAAGCGACCCGCCACCGCGAACGAGGCGCCGACCGCCGGAAGGGATGTGAGGATGTCTCGTCGGGTCGCCATCGGCAGCTCCTCGAAATGGGCTTCACGGACCAGCGATCAACATTGTCAACCAGACTAGACGCAGTCCGGGGCGGTGAAGATGACATCGGTCAGATCCGGGCGCCCGCCGCGGGCTCATGATGGCGGGGCGCCGTCCCGGGCGGCCGCAAGCCGCCGATGGAGGAGAGAGCATTGAGCAGCCAGGGGCGTCTGGCGAAGGACGAGCGCGCTGGCGGGACCGACCTGTCTTCGCGGGCGATCCTCGACCCGCGCAGGGGCGACGTCGAAGACGACCTGCTGAGCACCAAGACTCGCTCGCTCTTCGCCATCGGCGGAAGCCTCATCTCGGAGATCAGCTTTCCCAAGCTCGCGCTCGCCTGGGCGCTGTTGATCGGCCTCCCCGGGCTCGTGCTCGGCGCGGCGCCCCTGGTGGCGAAGATCTGGTTCGTGGAGACGCTCGACAGGATCGCGGCCCTGGCCGGCATCGGTTCGGCGCTCATCCTCGCGCTCGTCGTGGGCGTGGGATGGCTGGGATTTCCGCATTTGCTGCGGGCCTTGGAGCGAAGCTTCTGGTCGTTGAACTCCATCGCCGTCCAGCCCGGATACGTGCTGGCCCGCGAGGTCCTGCGCCACGTCCTGGAAGGCGTGGCGGGCTCCCGGATGAGCGAGGCGTCGCGCGCGCGGCTGCGGGCCGCGACCTCCGCCGCCGCGGGAGGGCTCGCCGCCCTGGTCGCGCTCGCCCTGATCGCGTGGGTATGGCCCTATACCCGCTGGACCGGCGAATGGGCCGACTTCGCGGCTCCCATGCGGCTCGTCGTTCCCGCTCTGGCCAACGCGGTCGTCCTCGTCAGCGCCTTTTTCGGGGCGGCCTCGCTGGCCTGGGGGGCGGCCGATGCCGCCATGGACCAGCTGCTGACCACGCGCAGGTTCGACGAGGTCGCCGATCCCGCCAGGACGTGGCGCGTCGCCCATTTGTCCGACATCCACGTGGTGGGGGACGACTGCGGCTTTCGCATCGAGAGCGGCCGCGCCGGTCCGCGCGGCGACCGGCGGTTCGAGGAGGCGCTCGCTCGCCTCGAGGCGATCCAGCGCGCCCATCCCGTGGACCACATCCTCATCACGGGCGACATGACCGATGCGGGGCGGACAGGCGAATGGGCCGCCTTCCTGGCGGCCCTCTCCCGCCATCCCGTCCTGGCCGAGCGGATCCTGATGCTGCCCGGCAACCACGACCTCAACATCGCCGACCGGGGGAACCCGGCGAGGCTGGACCTGCCGACCAGCCCGGGCAAGCGGCTGAGGCAGATGCGCGCTTTGTCGGCCATGGAGGCGGTGCAGGGCGGGCGGGTGCGCGTGGTCGATCGCCGCACGGGCGAACTCGGCCCCACTCTGACCGAGTTCCTGCAGCCGCATCGGGCTGAGATCGCCGCCTTCGCGGATTCAGGATCGCTGCGCCTGTCGCGCCGGCTGGAGAGCCTCTGGGAGGACTGCTTTCCCATGGTCCTGCCGCCTCCCGAGCCGGACGGGCTGGGCGTGGCTCTCCTCAATTCCAACGCCGAGACGCATTTTTCCTTCACCAACGCTCTGGGCCTGGCGCCGGCCCTGGACGTCCGCGCAGCCGTCGCCGTGATGGAGAACCATGCGCGCGCCTCCTGGATCGTGGCGCTTCACCACCACCTGCTCGAATATCCGCGGCCCGCAAAGGCGTTGTCGGAGCGGATCGGGACGGCCCTGATCAATGGCAGCTGGTTCGTCCGCCAGCTGGCGCCCGTCGCGTCGCGGGTCGTCACCATGCACGGCCACCGCCACGTGGACTGGATCGGGGCCTGCGGGGCGCTGCGCATCATATCGGCCCCCTCGCCCGTCATGGAGGCGAGCGACGACGAGCCGACCTCTTTCTACATCCATGAGATCGTCTCCACCGGAGACGCTGTCGCGCTGCGCGAGCCAGAACGCGTGTCGCTCGGCCCTTGAACGGCGCGCCCTCTGACGGCCGCCGCCGGACCTGAACCCAAGGCCCGGCTACAAATAGCCGCAAGCGAAGCCTTGAACGGAACGCTGCGCGGAAGGTTGTCGGCCGAACGAAGCTTCAAAGGCGGCTGGCGATGAACGAGGACGCGGACGATCAGGTGACCGAGCTCGACCTGCGGTCCGGGCATCCGATCTGGGAACGCGACGCGCTCCCCTTCGCCACGCCGCCCCTCCCGCCCATCGGCCGCCTCCGGACGGACGTGGTCATCGTCGGCGCCGGCGTCACCGGCGCCTTCGCCGCCGAGCGGTTCACCCGCGAGGGGCGCGAGGTCGTGATCCTCGACCGGCATCTTCCCCGCACCGCCAGCACGGCGGCCAGCACGGCCCTCCTGCAGTGGGAGATCGACGCGCCCATGCTGGAGTTGGAGGCCCGGCTCGGCTTCGAGGCGGCGGCGTCGATCTACCGCCGGAGCGTGGGCGCCGTCCGCGCCATCGCGCACCTCGCCGCCGATCTCGGCGGGACCTGCGACTTCGCCTGGCGTCCCAGCCTGTTCCTCGCTGGCGACGTCCTGGACCCGTCCGATCTTCGCGAGGAGCTCCGGCTGCGCATGCGGGCCGGCATCGAGGGAGAGTTCCTGTCCGCCGGCGAGCTCCAATCCCGCTTCGGCTTCGAGCGCGAAGGCGCGCTGCTGCATGCGGGCTCGGCCGCGGCCCACCCGATGAACCTCACCCGCATGCTGCTCGGCGCCGCGCTTCGCCGGGGAGCGACGCTGCTCTCGCCCGCTCTGGTGACCGACTACGATTGCACCTCCCAGGGCGTGTCGGTCCGCACCGAGGACGGCCGCCAGATCGACGGCGAGATCCTCGTCATGGCGAACGGCTACGAGCTGCCGCCCTTCGTGCCCGCCAAGGTGCACAAGATCACCTCGACCTGGGCCATGGCGACGACGCCGCAGGCGCCGGCGGCGCTGTGGCCCGAGCACGCTCTGGTGTGGGAAGCCTCCGAGCCCTACGTCTATATGCGCGTCACCGCGCAAGGCCGGATCGTGTTCGGCGGCGAGGACGAGGATCTCCGCGATGCGGAGCGCCGCGACGCCCTGCTCGACGCCAAGGTGCGCACGCTCCAGGGCAAGCTTTCCGAGCTCGTCCCGGCCGCCGACGCCACGGTCGATGCGGCCTGGACGGGGTTCTTCAGCGAGACGTCGGACGGGCTGCCCCTCATCGGCGCGGTCCCCGGCATGCCGCGGTGCTTCGCCGCCTTCGGGTATGGCGGCAACGGCATCACGTTCAGCGCCATCGCGGCCGACATGATCGCCCGGCTGGCGGCGGGGCAGCCCGACCCCGCGCAGGACTGGTTCGCCGTCGACCGGGATTGAGCCGCGGCGGAGCCCGCGTCGCGTCTCAGTAGGGCGGGGGCGTCGTCCGGCGCTGCGTGCGAGCGGCTTCCATCCACCAGGCGAGGTCGGCGGAGAAGCGCGGAAAGGCGCGCGCCAGCGCCGCCCCGCCCTCGCCGACCGGACGGCCCTCGGCGTCCAGAGCCTTGCTGATCGACCCCACCGAGAGGGCGCTGCTGATCACCACCATGCCCATCTCGGACAGGATGCTGTGCCAGGCGACCGCCGACCGCACTCCGGCCGCCCGACCGGCCGAGTAGCTCGCGATCGCCGCAGGCCGCCAGAACCATTCCTCCAGGAAGTGGTCGGTGAGGTTCTTCAGGCCCGGCTGGACGCCCCAATTGTACTCGCCCGTGACGAAGACGAAGCCGTCGGCGGAGCGGATCTTCCCCGCCAGGGTCTCGAGCGCGGCCGGCGCCTCCCCGGCCGGGTATTCCTTGTACATGCGGTCGAGCATCGGCAGGCCGATCTCCCTGGCGTCGATCAGCTCGGCCTCGGCCCCGCCTTCGCGCAGCGACCGCACGATGTAGTCGGCCAGCCGGACGCCTTGCCGGTCGGACCGATAGGAGCCGTAGAAGACGAGGACCTGGTGGCTCATCATGTCTCCTTCGCGAGGACGGCGCCGGACGGGTTCGGAGCGCAACTGTGGGGACGAGGGTCGACGACGTCCGCCGCCCCTGTCCAGAAATAATCTCGTGAGCGCCATCGCCCGCGACCACGGGTCGCCCTGCGTGGAGGGCCCCCGCGTCAGGGCTCGCCGCTTCCGATCTCCGCGCGGCGGGTCTCCACGAAGGCGTCGAGTTCTTCGCGGATGGCGGGATCCATCGGCGGCTCCTCGTAGTCCGCCAGGACGCGCTGCCAGATGCGCGTCGCCCGCTGGGTCGCGTCGAGGCCGCCGGCGAGCTGCCAATTTTCGTAGTTCTGCCAGTTGGAGACGATGGGCTGGTAGAACGCCCGTTCGTAGCGCGCCAGCGTGTGGGGCGACCCGAAGAAGTGCCCGCCCGTGGCCACGCCCGCGATGGCGTCGAAGCCGAGCTCCTCCTCGTCGACGACGATCGGCTTCAGGAACTCGATCATGTGCTGGAGCATCTCGACGTCCAGCACCAGCTTTTCATAGGAGCTCGTGAGGCCGCCCTCGAGCCATCCGGCCGCGTGGTAGACGAGATTGCAATGGCCGAGCACGGCGCCCCACAGCGACATCTCCGTCTCGTAGGCGGATTGGGCGTCCGCGACGTTGGACGCGTTCGAATTGGAGGCCCGGTAGGGCAGGCCGTAGCGCCGCGCCAGCTGGCCGCTGGCGACGTTCGCCTTGGTCTGCTCGGGCGTGCCGAAGGCCGGCGCCCCCGACCGCATGTCCACGTTCGACGTGAACGCGCCGTACATCACCGGCGCTCCCGGGCGGATCAGCTGCGCCAGCACGACGCCGAACAGCGCTTCGGCGTTCTGCTGGGCGAGCGCGGCCGCCAGCGTCACCGGCGCCATCGCGCCCATCAGGGTGAAAGGCGTGACGACGACGCATTGCCCGTGCTCGGCCATGGCCATCAGGCCCTCCGTCATGGCGTCGTCGAAGCGCCGGGGGCTGTTCACCGAGATGATGGTGAGCAGGCCCGGGTTCTGCGCCATCTGGTCCAGCGTGAGGTCGCGGGCGATGGCCGTCATCCGGATCGCGTCGGTGGCCCGCCCCGCCCCGATGGCGGAGCAGTGGAAGACGAGGTCCGTCAAGGTGAGGTTGGCCCGGTAGGTGTCCAGATGGCGGGAGTTGGCCGGCATCTCGACCGGCGCGCAGACCTGGTTGCCGAGCAGATGAATGCAGTTGAAGCTCTGCGCCAGGCGGATCAGGTCGCAATAGTCCTGGAAATTGCCGGACCGCCGCCCGCGCACGCAGTCATGGACGTTGGGAGGACCGGCCACGAGGCCGAAATTCAGGTGGGCGCCGCCGAGGATGACGCGCTTGGCGGGATTGCGCGGCGTCAGCCGGAACAGCGACGGCGCGGTCGACAGCGCCTGCTCGACGAGGCCCCGGTCCAGCCGCACCGTCATCGAGGCGTGATCGACCTGGGCGCCGGCCGCGGCCAGGATCGAGAGCGCCCGGGGCGACATCACCTCGACGCCGAGCTCCTCCAGGATCCGCAGCGAGGCCAGGTGAATGGCCTCCAGCTGGTCCGCCGAGAGCAGGTCCATGGGCGGGTAGGGATTGACGACGTCCTGCAGCGCCAGCTGCGGCAGCTTCGTGGGCCCAGCGTTGCGCGCCCGCCCGCCCTCGCGTCGCCGCCGCTCCGAACTCATCCGCCGCTCCATGCCGGTGCCGCGCCGCGTCGCGCGCCGCCCGCATCTTGTCAGAGGCGTCCGCCGCGCGGGTGAGGCAAGCGACAGGCCCAAGCGGGAAACCGACATCCCGCGTCGGGAACCCGCAAGGGGTGCGCGCGCGGAGCGCGGAACCGGGGCGTCGTAACGCTCATAACGTGCATTGCATTGGGTGAAACGTTCGTTCTAGCATCCGCCACGCCGGGCGTTGGGTCCGGACCACAGCGAGGCGGCCAAACCGCCCCGAGACGAGAGGAAGCACCCATGAGGACATCCTGGCTTTTCGCCGGGCTCGTCGCCGTATCCACGGCGCTCGGGCAGCCCGCCTTGGCGCAGCAGCCGACCATCCCGATCATCGTCAAGGACACGACCTCCTTCTACTGGCAGATCGTGCTCGCCGGGGCCCGCAAGGCCGGCGTGGACCTGGGCGTGAAGGTTCCGGAGCTGGGCGCCCAGTCCGAGGCCGACATCAACGGCCAGATCGCCATCCTGGAGAACGCCGTCTCCACCAAGCCGGCCGCCATCGTGATCTCGCCCACCCAGCGCGCCGCGCTCGGCAAGCCGATCGACGAGGCCGCCAAGTCGGTGAAGATCGTCGGCATCGATTCCGCCGCCGACTCCAAGGCGTTCACGTCCTTCCTGACCACCGACAACGTCCAGGGCGGCCGCATCGCCGCGGACGGGCTCGCCGAGGCGATCACCAAGAAATACGGCAAGGCCGAGGGCGACGTGGCCCTGATCACCCACCTGCCGGGCGTCGGTTCGCTCGACGAGCGCGCCAAGGGCTTCAAGGAGCAGCTCGCCGCCAAGTATCCGGGCATCAAGCTGGTGGCCGACAAGGTCTCGGACGGCACCGCCAATGGCGGGCTGAACATCACCACCGACCTGCTCACCGCCTTCCCGAATCTGCGCGGAATCTTCGCCTCCAACCTGATCCAGGCCCAGGGCGCCATCCAGGCGATCGCCGAGTCCAAGGCGCAGGACAAGGTGAAGCTGGTCGGCTTCGACTCGGACGACAAGCTCGTGAAGGCGCTCAAGGACGGCGTGATGGCGGCCACGGTCGTGCAGGACCCGTTCCGCATGGGCTATGACGGCGTCAAGACCGCGCTCGCCGCCTCCAAGGGCGAGAAGGTGCAGGCTTTCGTGGACACCGGCGCGAACCTGATCACGGGCGAGAACATGAACGGCGCGCGGGCGCAGGAACTCCTGAACCCGAAGGTCAAGTAAGCCGCTCTTCCCAAGCGACGATCGCCGCCCGGGCCGCTTCGGCGCCCGGGCGGCGGACGCGTCTTTCCCCTCTGCCGGAACAGCGCTCGTGTCCGCCATCGCCGACCCATCGCCCGCCCGGGACGCGCCCTTCGCGGGACCCATTCTCGAATTGCGGGGGCTCGAGAAGCGCTACACCGGCACGCATGCGCTCAAGCCCGCCGACCTCGCCTTCGAGGCGGGCGAGATCCACGCCATCGTGGGCGAGAACGGCGCCGGCAAGTCCACCCTGATCAAGCTGCTCACGGGCGTCACCCCGCGCACGGCGGGCGAGATCGTCTGGAAGGGCGTCCCCACCGATCTCTCGACGCCCAACGAGGCGATCGCGCTCGGCATCAACGCCGTGCATCAGGAGGTGGTGCTCTGCCCGCATTTGACGGTGGCGGCCAACATCTTCCTGGGCGACGAGCGCACCGCGTCCGGCGGCCTGCTGCGGGACCGCGCCATGGTGCGCGAGGCGCAGACCATCCTGGACGACCTCGGCTTCGCGCTGCCGGCGGGCGCGCTCCTGTCCACCCTCACCATCGGCCAGCAGCAGCTCATCGCCACCGCGCGCGCCGCCACCCGCGGAACCCGCTTCCTGATCTTCGACGAGCCCACCGCCTACCTGACCCGGCAGGAGGCCGCGCAGCTCTTCGCGCTGATCCGCCGCCTCAAGGGGCAGGGCGTCACCATCGTCTATATCAGCCACCGCATGGAGGAGATCTTCGAGCTCGCCGACCGCGTCTCGGTGCTGCGCGACGGCATGCTGGTCGGCACCCGCAAGGTCTCGGAGACCAGCGACGCCGAGCTGATCGGCATGATGATCAACCGCTCCATCGAGCAGGTCTACCACAAGGACGTCTTCACGCCCGGAGCCATGATCCTGGAGACCCGCCATCTCAGCGGGCGCGGCTTCCAGGACGTGTCGCTCACCGTGCGGGAGGGCGAGATCGTCGGCCTCTACGGGCTGATCGGGGCCGGGCGCAGCGAGTTCGTGATGGGCGTCTATGGCCGCGAGCCGGTGACGGGCGGCGAGGTGCTGTGGCGCGACCGGCCGGTCGCGATCCGCTCGGAGCGCGACGCCATCGCGCTCGGCATGGCGCTGGCGCCCGAGAGCCGGCGCGACCAGGGGCTCTGCCTCAATCTCGGCGTCGGCCACAATCTCAACCTGCCAGTCTTCGACCGCCTCACCCGCGGGTTGACGATCTCCGGCCGCGAGGAGCGCCGCGCCGCCGACCGCCAGATCGCCGACCTGCGCATCAAGACGGCGAGCCGCAACGCCCTGGCGCTCAGCCTCTCGGGCGGCAACCAGCAGAAGATCGTCATCGGCAAGTGGCTGAACCACGGGGCCAAGCTCTTCATCTTCGACGAGCCGACCGTGGGCGTGGACGTCGGCACCAAGGCGGAGATTTACCGCCTTTTCGGCGCGCTCCTGGCCAAGGGGGCCGGCATCCTGCTGATCTCGTCCTACCTGCCGGAGGTCTACGAGCTCGCCGACCGCCTCCACGTGTTCCGCGCCGGCCGGATGATCGCCAGCCACGGCTTCAAGGCCGTCAGCCACGAACAGATCCTCACCGAGGCCATCGGCGTCTGATCCCATGCGTCCAGTGAACCGCCACCAGGAACCCGCATCATGAGCGACACCGTGAGCACGCTGGGCGCGCCGAAGTCCAAGTTCGAGTTCTCGCGCCTGCTCGGCCTCACGCTGGTGGGCGTGCTCCTGGCCATGTTCCTGTTCCTGTCCTGGAAGACCTCGACCTTCGCCACGCCCGGCAACATGTCGAACCTCGCCCGCCAGGGCGCGATCTTCGCCATCCTGGCGCTCGGCCAGACCTTCGTGATCATCACGGCCGGCATCGACCTGTCGGTCGGCGCGGTGGCGAGCTTCATCACCGTGGTGGTCGCCATGCTGATCCAGAGCGTCGCGCCCGACATCGCGGCCTGGCTGGCGGCCGTGGGCTTGCCGGAGGCCGCCGCCAACGTCCTGGCGCTGTGGACCGTGATCCTGGCCTCGCTGCTGCTCGGCATGGGCATCGGGGCGTTCCACGCCTTCGGGGTCGTCAAGATGGGCCTGCCGCCCTTCATCATCACGCTCGCGACATTCACGGCGCTGCGCGGCGTCGGCCTGCTGATGACCAACGGCTCCACCATCAACGTCACCAACGACGTCTTCACCGGCTTCTCGCGCGGCGAGTTCCTCGGGATCCCGAACCTGTTCATGGTCGTGGTCGTGGTGGCGGTCCCGGCCTTCGTCTACCTGCATCTCAGCCGGTGGGGCCGCTATCTCTACGCGGTCGGGTCCAACGCCGAGGCGGCCCGCCTGTCGGGCGTCAACGTCAACGCCGTCACGGCGACCGCCTACATCCTGTCGTCGCTCTGCGCCGCCATCGTGGGGGTGATGCTGGCGTCGCGCACCGGCACCGGCAACGCCACCCAGGCGATCGGCTTCGAGCTGGAGGCCATCGCGGCCTCGGTGATCGGCGGCACGAGCCTGTTCGGCGCCGTCGGCTCCGTCTGGGGGCCGCTGCTCGGGGCGTTCATCCTGGCCACCATCCGCAACGGCGCGAACCTGATGAACGTGAACTCCTTCTGGCAGTTCATCATCACGGGCGTGCTGATCATCGTCATCGTCTATGCGGACGGCCTGCGCCGCCGTAGGCGCTGAGGCGCGGTCGCGATAGGATGCCGAGGCGGGCCTTTCGCCCGCCGTGAATTCGCGTAAAGAGTGCGCCGCCCCGGGGCTTGCGCCTCACATGATCGGCGGCCCGCAAGAGCGCCGCAACAGGAAGGGAAGGCCATGAACGCTCCGGTCCTCAACGCGCCGCGCACCGTGCGGCTCCATGCGGCGGACAATGTCGTGGTCGCCGTCGACCCGGTGGATGTCGGCGCCGTCGCCGAGGGCGTCACCGCCCGCGCCCGCGTGCCGCGCGGCCACAAGATGGCCACCGCGGCGATCCCGGACGGCTCGCCCATCGTCAAGTTCGGCCAGATCATCGGCTTCGCCTCCAAGGACATCGCGCCGGGCGACTGGGTGCACGAGCACAATGTCGGCATGCACGACTTCGAGCGCGACTACCGCTTCGCCGAGGACGCGCGCGTCGAGGAGGTGCTGCCCGTCGGGCTGCAGGCGACCTTCCAGGGCTTCCGGCGCGCCAACGGCAAGGTCGGCACGCGCAACTACATCGGCATCCTCACCTCGGTGAACTGCTCGGCCTCGGTGGCGCGCTTCATGGCGCTCGAGATCGAGCGCTCCGGCATCCTGGAGCAATACCCCAACATCGACGGCGTGATCCCGCTGGTGCATGGCGGCGGCTGCGCGCTCGACATCAAGGGCGAGGGCTACGACATCCTCAAGCGCACCCAGTGGGGCTACGCCACCAACCCCAACATGGCGGGCGTCGTGATGGTCGGCCTCGGCTGCGAGGGCTTCCAGATCGGCCGCTGGAAGGACGCCTACGGGATCAAGGAGAGCGACACCTTCCGGACCATGACGATCCAGGAGATCGGCGGCACCAAGAAGACCGTGCAGGCCGGCGTCGAGGCCATCAAGGCCATGCTGCCGATCGCGGACGCGGCCCGGCGCGAGACCGTGCCGGCCTCCGAGCTGCTCCTGGCGCTGCAATGCGGCGGCTCGGACGGCTATTCGGGCATCACCGCCAACCCGGCGCTGGGCGCGGCCGTGGACATCCTGGTGAAGCATGGCGGCGCCGCCATCCTGTCCGAGACGCCCGAGATCTACGGGGCCGAGCACCTGCTCACCCGCCGCGCGGCGACGCGCGAGATCGGCGAGAAGCTCGTCGGCATGATCCACTGGTGGGAGGACTACACGGCTCGCAACAAGATGGAGATGAACAACAACCCGTCCCCGGGCAACAAGCTCGGCGGGCTCACCACCATCCTGGAGAAGTCGCTGGGCGCCGCCGCCAAGGGCGGCACCAAGACCCTCGCCGGCGTCTACCACTACGCCGAGCAGGTCGACGCGAAGGGCTTCGTCTACATGGACACGCCCGGCTACGACCCCGTGGCGGCCACCGGCCAGGTCGCGGGCGGCGCCAACGTGCTGTGCTTCACCACCGGCCGCGGCTCGGCCTATGGCTGCAAGCCGACGCCCTCCATCAAGCTCGCCACCAACAGCGAGATCTACCGCCGCATGCTCGACGACATGGACATCAACTGCGGCGACATCCTGGACGGCGTCTCCATCGAGGAGAAGGGCCAGGAGATCTTCGACACGGTGCTGCGCATCGCCTCGGGGGAGCGCTCCAAGTCCGAGCAGCTCGGCTATGGCGACGCCGAATTCGTGCCGTGGACCGTCGGCGCCACGATGTGACACGACCGCCAGTTGCGAAAAGCGCCGTCATCTGATTGTCATAGCGCTGTCGCCCGAGCGTCGCGCCGGGCTGCCAGACAACGAAAACAAGAGCTCCGCCACCGGCGCGGAGTCGACAGGGAGAGTGGAATGAAGATCCTTACGACCGTGGCGGCGTCCCTCGTCGCCATGATGACGGCGAGTTCGGCCTTCGCCCAGACCGAGATCCAGTGGTGGCACGCCATGACGGGCGCCAACAACGACGTGGTCAACAAGCTCGCGGCCGACTTCAACGCCTCGCAGAGCGACTACAAGGTCGTGGCGACCTACAAGGGCAGCTATCCCGACACGCTGAACGCCGGCATCGCGGCGTTCCGGGCCGGCAACGCCCCCCACATCATGCAGGTCTTCGAGGTCGGCACCGCCACCATGATGTCCGCCAAGGGCGCGGTGAAGCCGGTCGGCCAGATGATGCAGGAGGCGGGCGAGACGTTCGATCCCAAGTCCTACCTGCCGGCCATCACGGGCTACTACTCGACCGCCAAGGGCGAGATGCTGTCCTTCCCGTTCAACTCCTCCTCCATGGTGATGTGGGTCAACCGGGACGCCCTGAAGAAGGCCAACATCGCCGAGATCCCGAAGACCTGGCCGGAGGTGTTCGAGGCCGGCAAGAAGCTGAAGGCGGCCGGCTGGGACAAGTGCGGCTTCACGGCCGCGTGGTCGCCCTGGGCGCTCGTGGAGCAGTTCTCCGCCTGGCACAACGTGCCGATGGGCAGCAAGGCCAACGGCCTCGACGGCTTCGACACCGAGATGAAGTTCAACAGCCCGCTGCATGTGCGCCTGCTGACCGATCTCGTCGCGCTGCAGAAGGACAAGACCTACGACTATTCGGGCCGCACCAACGAGAACGAGGGCCGCTTCACCTCGGGCGAATGCCCGATCATGCTGACCTCCTCGGGCTTCTATGGCAACGTCAAGGCCAACGCCAAGTTCGACTTCGCGGCCGCGCCGATGCCCTATTACCCGGACGTGGCCGGCGCGCCGCAGAACTCCATCATCGGCGGCGCCTCGCTGTGGGTCATGGGCGGCAAGACGGCGGCCGAGTACAAGGGCGTGTCGAAGTTCTTCACCTTCCTGTCCGACACGGACCGCCAGGCCAAGCTCCACATCGAGTCCGGCTACCTGCCGATCACCAAGGCGGCCTACGAGAAGGTCAAGGCGTCGGGCTTCTACAACCAGTTCCCCGACCGCGAGACGCCCCTCAAGGAGCTGACCAACAAGGAGCCGACCGAGAACTCGCGCGGGCTTCGCTTCGGCAACATGGTGCAGATCCGCGACATGGTGTCGGAAGAGCTGGAGAACGCGCTGGCCGGCAAGAAGTCGCCGCAGCAGGCGCTGGACGACGCGGTCAACCGCTCCAACGCGACGCTGCGCCAGTTCGAGCGCACCGCGGGCCGCTGAAGTCCAGTCGCCGGACCTCATCCGGCGCCGTCTTCCCCTCTCCCCGGCGACGGGGGGAGGGCCAGGGTGAGGGCGGCGCCGCTTGCGCGCGCTTGCCCCACAACCTGCCCCCTCACGCACGGCCCCCATGGAAAAGCGCTCGGTCTTCACCAACAAGCTGCTGCCCTACGCGCTGCTGGCGCCGCAGCTGGCCGTCACCCTCGTGTTCTTCTACTGGCCGGCCTCGCAGGCGGTCTGGACCTCCTTCATGCTGGAGGACGCGTTCGGCACCTCGAGCGAGTTCGTGGGCTTCGAGAACTACGTCCATCTCTTCCAGCAGCCCGACTACTACGCCGCGATGGGGACGACGCTGGTCTTCTCCTCCGCCGTGACCGTGCTGTCGATGGGCTTGGCGCTGCTGCTGGCCGTGATGGCGGACAAGCAGATCCGCGGCGGCACGATCTACCGCACGCTGCTGATCTGGCCCTATGCGGTGGCGCCGGCGGTGGCGGGCGTGCTGTGGCTGTTCATGTTCCAGCCCTCGCTCGGCATGCTGGGCCGCGGCCTCCAGTCCATGGGCGTGCCGTGGAATCCGCTGCTGAACGGCGAGCACGCCATGATCCTGGTCGTGCTGGCGGCCACCTGGAAGCAGATCTCCTACAATTTCCTGTTTTTCCTGGCCGGCCTGCAGTCGATCCCCAAGAGCCTGATCGAGGCGGCGGCCATCGACGGCGCCCGCCCGACGCGGCGGTTCTGGACCATCGTGTTCCCGCTGCTGTCGCCGACCACCTTCTTCCTGCTGGTGGTCAACGTCGTCTATGTCTTCTTCGACACCTTCGGCATCATCGACGCCATCACGCGCGGCGGACCGGCCAAGGCCACCGAGACGCTCGTCTACAAGGTCTACCAGGACGGCCGGCTGGGCGGCGACCTCGGCGGCTCGGCGGCGCAGTCGGTGGTGCTGATGGTCATCGTCATCGCCCTGACGGCGATCCAGTTCCGCTATGTCGAGCGCAAGGTGACCTACTGATGCGCGCCGCGCGAGGATCCTCACCATGGTAGAGCGCCGCCACTGGTTCTCGGACGCGCTGCCGCACATCGTGCTGTGCCTGGGCGTCCTCATCCTGGCCTTTCCGGTCTGGCTCGCCATCGTGGCGTCGACCTGGGACGCCGGCACCATCGCCAACGGGACGATGCCGCTCACGCCGGGCCCCTTCGGCCCGGACAATTACCGCCGCACCCTGCTGGCGGGATCCCGCTCGGCCGGGGAGCCGGTCGGCCGGATGCTGTTCAACAGCTTCGTGATGGCCATGTCGATCGCGGTGGGCAAGATCGCGATCTCGATCGTCTCGGCCTATGCGGTCGTGTATTTCCGCTTTCCGTTCCGCATGGCGGCGTTCTGGCTGATCTTCGTCACCCTGATGCTGCCGGTCGAGGTGCGCATCTACCCGACCTACAAGATCGTCGCCGATCTGGGCCTGCTGGACACCTATGCGGGCCTGGCGGTGCCGCTGATCGCGTCCGCGACCGCGACGCTGCTGTTCCGGCAGTTCTTCATGACCATTCCGGACGAACTGGCCGAGGCGTCCAAGATCGACGGCGCCGGGCCGTGGAAGTTCTTCGTCGACACGGTCCTGCCGCTGTCGATCACCACCATCGCGGCGCTGTTCGTGATCCAGTTCATCTATGGGTGGAACCAGTATCTCTGGCCGCTCCTGATCACCACCCGCGAGAACATGCAGACCATCGTGATCGGCATCAAGAAGATGCTGGTCACCCAGGACGCGCTGACCGAATGGCAGCTCGCGATGACCACCGCCGTGCTGGCCATGCTGCCGCCGGTCCTGGTCGTGCTGCTGATGCAGAAGCTGTTCGTGCGCGGCCTCGTTGAGACGGAGAAGTAAGCATGGCCGAAGTCACCCTGAGGGACGTCCGCAAGGTCTACGCCGGCGGCGTCGAGGCCGTGAAGGGCGTCAGCTTCTCCATCCCGGATGGCGGCTTCTGCGTGCTGGTCGGCCCCTCCGGCTGCGGCAAGTCCACGCTGCTGCGCATGGTGGCGGGCCTGGAGACGATCTCGTCCGGCGACGTGGCCATCGGCGGCCGCGTCGTCAACCAGATCGAGCCCGCCGACCGCGACATCGCGATGGTGTTCCAGAACTACGCGCTCTACCCGCACATGTCGGTCTACGACAACATCGCGTATGGCCTGCGCAACCGCGGCACGCCCAAGGCCGAGATCGAGGCCCGGGTGGCGGAAGCCGCCCGCATCCTGGCGATCGAGCCGTTCCTGCAGCGCAAGCCTCGCGCGCTGTCGGGCGGCCAGCGCCAGCGCGTCGCCATGGGCCGCGCCATCGTGCGCAAGCCGCAGGTGTTCCTGTTCGACGAGCCCCTGTCCAACCTGGACGCCAAGCTGCGCGTGCAGATGCGCGTCGAGATCAAGAAGCTGCAGCGCGCGCTGGGCGTCACCTCGATCTATGTCACGCATGACCAGGTCGAGGCGATGACGCTGTCCGACAAGCTCGTGGTGATGAACGCCGGCGAGGTCGAGCAGATCGGCACGCCGACGCAGATCTACCGCCGTCCGGAGAGCCGCTTCGTGGCGACCTTCATCGGCTCGCCGCCCATGAACCTCCTGCCCGGCGTCGTGGAGGCGGACGGGCGCGTCGCCCTGGACGGGGTGACGCTGGCGTCCGACGACATGCGGGCGGGCCTCGCGCCGGGAACCCGCGTCGAGGTCGGTGTGCGGCCCGAGGAGGCGGAGATCGCCCCGCAGGGCGCGCCGGGAACGCCCTTCGCCATCGATTTCATCGAGGAGCTGGGCGCCACCGAGCTGCTGCACGGCTTCGTGGCCGGCGCCCCCTTCATCCTGCAGGTCGCAACCGGCGCCGTCCCGGCGGGACTGAAGGCGCTGACGCTGAGCATCCCGGCCCGCTGCGTGCACGTCTTCGACGCCCAGACCGGAAAGCGACTTGGGCGTGTAGAAAGCGAGAATGCACGCGCAGCGTGAAAGCAACGGCGGAACGCCTTTGCAGACGACTCGTCCTTCGGGATTCAGAATGTCTTGAAGTTCTCGTGGCTTGATGATCGCAACCTGAGAGGTTGCGGTCATGCGTCTTTTAGTTGTGCTTCCTATTCTTTTCTACGTCGCCGCGCCTGACGCCAAGGCCCAGGTCCTGGCCGAGCAGCGGGTCGAGACGCAGCTCGAGGTCGGCGTCGTGGCGACCGACATCGTCATTTCGCAGAAGCGCGAGCGCATCGTCCTGGCGGTCGCCGCCGGCGGTCCGTTCCCGCTGGTCGAAAAGGAGGTCGACATCACGGCCGGCGGCTGCCGCGAGGTGTTCTACGCCTTCCCGCCCTATCCGCAGTTCTCCGTGCAGCTGACGGCCTGCACGACCCCGCCGATGTGCCGCGACGAGCAGCAATATCTGGGACTTCGGGCCGATTATCTGGTCGTCGCCGCGAAGGGCGCGCCCCTGCACAGCCAGAAGGTCAAGGACGCCATCGTCCGCAGCGTCAGGCCGAGCCTGACCAAGCTGCCCTGCTGATCGGGTCGACATCGCCTCCCGCCATGCAGTAGGGATGAACCCCAGAACCGCAGGGGGAGCCGCGATGGCGATCGAGATCGATGGACGCACGCTGACCGCCGCAGACGTGATGCGGGTCGCCCGATCCGACGCGTCCGGCGGCTTCGAGGAAGCCGTGCTGTCGCCCGAGGCGCGCGACCGCATCGCGGCCACGCGCGCCTATATCGACGCGCACTGGATGAACGACCAGGCGCCCCTGATGTACGCCTTCAACACCGGCGTGGGCCTCTTCAAGGACCAGCGGGTGCTGATGTCCGAGATGGTCTCCTACCAAACCAAGACCATCTACGCCCACGCCACCGGGATCGGCGAGCCGCTGCCCGAGGACGCGGTGCGGGCCACCATGCTGCTGCGCGCCAACGCCTTCGCGTCCAACTTCTCCGGGCCGCGCGTGGAGCTCGTCGAGCGGCTGCTCGCCTTCCTCAACGCCGGCCTGCATCCCGTCATCCCCGCCAAAGGCTCGGTGGGCGCCTCCGGCGACCTCGCGCCGCTGGCCCACATGGCGGGCGCGGTCTGCGGCTTCCCGGAGGCCGAGATCGTCTATCGCGGCCAGCGCATGCCGGCCCGCGAGGCGATCGAGGCGGCGGGCCTGACGCCCGACTTCGACCTCGGCGCCAAGGACGCCTCGGCGCTGATCAACGGCTCCACGGTGTCGCTGGCCATCGCGGTGCTGGCGCTGGAGGACGCCAAGCGCATCCGCAAGGCGGCCGACGTGTCGCTCTGCCTCAGCCTGGAGGCGATGCGCTGCGAGAAGGTCGCCTTCCTGCCGATCGTGCACGCCGCCCGGCCGCATCCGGGGCAGGCCGCTGTGGCCCGCAACGTGCTGAAGCTGATCGGCGACAGCGAGCGCTGCTCGGAGGCGGCCCGCCTCACTGTGTTCCCGGAGGAGAACCGCAAGGAGGGCGTCGCCCCGCCGCCGCGCGTGCAGGACGTCTATTCGCTGCGCTGCGCACCCCAGGTGCACGGCCCGGTGATCCAGGCGCTGGACTATATCGACGGCGTGATCGCCACCGAGATCAACTCGGCCACCGACAACCCGCTGATCTTCGACGATTCCAAGGGCGGCTATGTCTCCCTGTCGGGCGGGCACTTCCACGGCCAGTACGTGGCCCAGGCCATGGACCTGCTCGCCATCGCGATGGCGGATCTCGGCTCGATCTGCGAGCGCCGGCTGGCGCGGCTCATCGACCCGACCATGAGCTACGGCCTGCCCCGCAACCTGCTGGCGGGCAAGAAGGGCCTCAACACGGGCTTCGCCACCGTGCAGTGCTCCATGTCGGCGCTGGTGATGGAGAACCGCACGCTCTGCATGCCGGGCTCGGTCGACTCCATCCCGGGCAAGAGCAACGCCGAGGACCATGTGTCGAACTCCACCTGGTGCGCCCGCAAGGCCCGCACGGTGGTGGAGAACGTGGAGCAGATCGTCGCCGGCGAGCTGCTGATGGCCGCCCAGGCGCTGTCGCTGGTCGAGCCCGTCGCCAAGGCGCATCCGCTCGGGACCGGCTCCCGCGCCGCGCTGGACTCGATCCGCAGCTTCATCGAGCCCGCGCTGGACGGCGACCGCTGGTACGCCAGCGAGATGCGCAAGGCCCGCGAGCTGGTGCGGTTCGACAGCATCGTGGAGGCGGTGGAGGCCGCCGTGGGACGGCTGGAGTAACGTCCGGGAGCTCCCGCCGCCTCTCGCCCGCGCGCGCGAGGGCGTGTAGAAGAGGGCATGTCCGAACCCGCCCTCGCCTCCCTCCCCCGATCCGCCGAACGCCCCGTCCAGAAGGGCGACCACGTGTTCCTGGTGGACGGGTCGTCCTACATCTTCCGCGCCTATCACGCGCTGCCGCCTCTGACGCGCAAGTCCGACGGGCTGCCGATCGGGGCCGTGGCGGGCTTCTGCAACATGCTGTGGCGGCTCCTGCGCGACTCGGTCGCGGGCGAGAAGCCGACCCATCTGGCGGTGGTGTTCGACCATTCGGCCACGACCTTCCGCAACGCCATGTACGACGGCTACAAGGCGCAGCGCCCTGAGCCGCCGGACGACCTGCGGCCGCAGTTCCGGCTGATCCGCGAGGCGGTGCGGGCCTTCGACATTCCCTGCGTCGAGCAGGAGAACTACGAGGCGGACGACATCATCGCCACCTATGCGCGCCTGGCCTGCGAGGCCGGCGCGACCACCACCATCGTGGCCTCCGACAAGGACCTCATGCAGCTCGTCGGCAATGGCGTGACCATGTACGACACCATGAAGGAGAAGCGCATCGGCCGCGACGAGGTGGTCGAGAAATTTGGTGTCCAGCCCGAGAAGGTGGTCGAGGTCCAGGCGCTCATCGGCGACCCCATCGACAACGTCCCGGGCGTGCCTGGCATCGGGGTGAAGACCGCTGCGCAGCTCATCGGCGAATATGGCGACCTGGAGACGCTGCTCGCCCGCGCCGCCGAGATCAAGCAGCCCAAGCGCCGGGAGGCGCTGATCGAGAACGCCGAGAAGGCGCGGCTCTCCCGCAAGCTCGTGCTCCTGGACAAGCACGTGCCGCTGAACCGGCCCATCGACAGCATCGGCGTGCACGATCCCGACCCGAAGCTGCTGATCTCCTTCCTGAAGGCGATGGAGTTCAACGCCGTCACCCGCCGGGTGAGCGAGGCCTACGGGATCGACGCCGGCGCGGTCGACGCTGATCCCGCTCTGGCCGCCCCGGGGGCCGGGACAGGGTTCCACGGCGGCCACGAGAACGCCGAGCCGGCCGTCCGAGGCGACGCGGAGGCGTCGGCCAGGCCGGGCCGCAGCGCCGCCATGGGCGCGCCCCAGACCCGGGCCGGAACCTATGCGGGGGCGGCCAACACCGTCCCGGCCGCGTCGGCCGCCGAGGCGGCGGCGGGCCAGACTCCCGCCCACCGGGCGGGCGAGATCGCGGCCCGCATGCGGGCGATCCCGTTCGACCTGTCGCAATACGAGACCGTCCGCAGCCTCGACCGGCTCGACGCCTGGATCGCCGAGGCCTTCGACCTCGGCTTCGTGGCCTTCGACACCGAGACGACGTCGCTCGACGCGATGCAGGCCGAGCTGGTGGGCTTCTCGCTCGCCACCGCGCCCGGGCGCGCCTGCTACATCCCGGTCGGCCACAAGGGCGAGGGCAAGGGCGACCTCTTCGGCGGCGCGGAGCTGCTGCCGGACCAGCTCGCGCTGGCCGACGTCCTGGCCCGCCTGAAGCCGCTGATGGAGGCCAAGGGGGTCCTCAAGGCGGCGCAGAACTTCAAATATGACTGGATGGTGCTGCGGCGGCACGGCGTCGAGGTCGCGCCCGCCGACGACACGATGCTGCTGTCCTACGTGCTGGACGCGGGGCGCTCCAACCACGGCATGGACGACCTCGCCGACCGCTGGCTCGGGCACCAGTCCATCCAGTTCGGGCAGGTCGCCGGCAGCGGCAAGAGCTTCATCGGCTTCGCCCGCGTCGCCATCGACAAGGCTGCCGAATACGCCGCCGAGGACGCCGACGTCACCTTCCGGCTCTGGCACGTGCTGAAGTCGCGCCTCCCGGCGGAGGGCATGACGGCCGCCTACGAGACGCTGGAGCGGCCGCTCAGCACCGTGCTGGGGCGCATGGAGCAGCGCGGCGTCGCCATCGACCGGCAGATCCTGTCGCGCCTCTCGGGCGAGTTCGCCCAGAAGATGGCGAGCCTGGAGGCCGAGATCCACGAGCTGGCCGGCGAGCCCTTCAATCTCGGCTCGCCCAAGCAGCTGGGCGACATCCTGTTCGGCAAGATGGGCCTGCCCGGCGCCAAGAAGACCGCCACGGGCGCGTGGTCGACCAGCGCCGGCGTGCTGGACGAGCTGGCCGAGCAGGGGCACGAGCTGCCCTCGCGCATCCTCAACTGGCGCCAGCTCTCCAAGCTGAAATCGACCTACACGGACGCGCTGCCCGGCTATGTGCACCCGCAGACCCAGCGCGTGCACACCTGCTTCTCGATGGCGTCGACCACCACGGGGCGGCTCTCCTCCTCCGAGCCGAACATCCAGAACATCCCGATCCGCACCGAGGAAGGGCGCAAGATCCGCGCCGCCTTCGTGTCGGCGCCGGGCTGCAAGCTCCTGTCGGCCGACTACTCGCAGATCGAGCTGCGCGTGCTGGCCCATGTGGCCGACATCCCGCAGCTCAAGCGCGCCTTCGCGGAGGGCATCGACATTCACGCGCTGACCGCGTCGGAGATGTTCGGCGTGCCGGTGGAGGGCATGGATCCGATGGTCCGCCGCCGCGCCAAGGCGATCAATTTCGGCATCATTTACGGCATCTCGGCCTTCGGCCTGGCCAACCAGCTCGGCATCCCGCGCGAGGAGGCGGGCGCCTACATCAAGAAGTACTTCGAGCGCTTCCCGGGCATCCGCGACTACATGGAGGAGACGAAGCGCTTCGCCCGCTCCAACGGCTATGTGGCGACCATTTTCGGCCGCAAGGCGCACTACCCGCAGATCAACTCCAAGAACCCGCAGGAGCGCGCCTTCATGGAACGCGCCGCCATCAACGCGCCCATCCAGGGCTCGGCGGCCGACATCATCCGCCGCGCCATGGTGCGCATCGAGCCGGCGCTCGAGAAGGCCCGGCTGGCGGCCCGCATGCTCCTGCAGGTGCATGACGAGCTGGTCTTCGAGGTCCCGGACGAGGAGGTCGAGAAGACCATCCCGGTCGTCCGGCGCATCATGGAGGAGGCCCCGCACCCGGCCGTGAACCTCTCCGTGCCGCTCCAGGTCGACGCCCGCGCCGCCCACAACTGGGACGAGGCGCACTGAGCTTGGCATGGGGCCGCACCTCACCCTCCCCGCGACGGACGGGTGAGGCGGCGGCTTCACAGGGGCGTTTTCGTGCGGTTAGGATGGGTGGCTCGACCCCAAGGAGCCCCCCGCCATGCTGGCGCTGCGACCCAATTGCGAGTGTTGCGACAAGGACCTGCCGCCCGACAGCCGCGAGGCGATGATCTGCACCTACGAGTGCACGTTCTGCCGCGACTGCGTGGAGACGCGTCTCGGCGGCCGCTGCCCGAATTGCGGCGGCGAGTTTGCGGCGCGCCCCGTCCGTCCGCCGGCGATGCTCGCGAGGCATCCGGCCAGCGCGGTGAGGGTGCACGCGGACCCGCCCTGTCCGGCGGCCGCCTGATCCCGGTTGCGCTCCTGGCGCCGCCCCTCTAATCGGGGGCTCCCATCCAGGAGGAACATGATGAGCATCGAACGCATCGGTTGCGGCCCGCGCATGAGCGACGCCGTGGTGCACGGAAACACGATCTATCTCGCCGGCCACGTCGCCGACGCCGCCAAGGGCAAGAGCGTCGGCGAGCAGACCCGCGACATCCTGGCCCAGATCGACGAGACGCTGGCGGAAGCCGGCAGCGACAAGACCAGGATCCTGTCGGCGACGATCTATCTCGCCGACATCAAGACGTTCCAGGAGATGAACGCCGTGTGGGACTCCTGGGTCTCGCAGGGCAACACCCCGGCGCGCGCCACCGTCGAGGCGAAGCTCGCGGCGCCCGACTACACGGTCGAGATCGTCATGGTGGCGGCCCGCTGAGGGCGCGCTCCCGGCGCCTCAGGGCGTGAACCCGGCCCGCTTCAGCCGCACGATGGCGAGGTCGAGGGCGGACAAAAACGCGGAGCGGTCGCGCGGCGAGAAGGGCCGCGGGCCGCCGGTGGTCTCCCCGGCCGAGCGCAGCTCCTCCATCAGGTTGCGGGAGGCCAGCGCCATGCCGATCGAATCCGGCGTGAACGGCTTGCCCGTCGGCCCGATCACGTCCGCCCCGGACTTGATGCAGCGGCTCGCGAGCGGGATGTCGGCGGTGATCACCACGGCCCCGCGCACCGCCCGCTCGGCGATCCAGTCGTCCGCCGCGTCCGGTCCGGCCGGCACGACGACCCGCTCGATCATCGGATCGCGCGGGATCTGCATGAAGCTGTTGGCGACCACGATGACGCGCAGGCGATGGCGCTCGGCGACGCGGTAGACCTCCGCCTTCACCGGGCAGGCGTCCGCGTCGACATAGATCGCGATGGCGCCGGGCGCGTCCATCAGGCGAGGCCCTCCCGGATGTCGGCCCGCTTGAGCAGCAGGCCCGCGGCCACGCCCCCCAGGGCGAGGATGACCGCGCAGGCGAGCAGCGCGGGCTCGGCGCCCAGCCGGTGCAGGCCGGCGCCGAACGCCGGCGGGGCCAGCGCCTGGCCCAGGAAGAAGAAGAAGGCGTGCAGCGCGATGGCCGAGCCGCGCGCGGTCGGGGCCAGTTCGGTGGCGCGGTTCTGTAGCGAGTTGTGCAGCATGAAGAAGCCGAATCCGAGCGCCGTGAAGCAGGCCAGCATCGTGAACCAATTGGGCGCCGCGGCCAGCCCGGCGAGCCCGAGCCCGCCCAGGAGCCCGCCGGCCCGCATCAGCAGATAGACCGGGAACCGGCGCAGCAGCAACGACACGGACGCCGAGAACGCCATGCCGCCGAGGCCGAGCCCGGCGATGACGAAGCCGGCCTGGGTCGCCGTGCCGCCCCCGCGCGCCTGGAGCAGCTCGGGCACGAAGGGCAGGACCCCGTAGATGGCGAGGCCCTCGACGAAGACGGTGCCGAAGCACACCAGCGAGCGCGGATTGGCGAAGACCAGCCGGTAGCGTCCCATCGCGTCCGCGACGCTGAAGCGCGAGCGCTCGCGCCGGACGGCCTCGGCCGGAAGCCCCGCGAAGACGCCCACGACGGCCAGCAGGGCCGCCAGGGCCGTGACGGCCAGGGCGCCGCGCCAGCCGACCCAGTCCGCCATCACGCCGGAGGAGGTGACGCCGAGAAGCTGGCCGATGAGAGCCGCGGCCAGGAAGCGCGAGATCGCCACCTGCCGGCGCTCATACGCGAAGGCGTCGCCCACCATCGCGAGGGCCAGCGGGATGACGCCGCCCGCCGCCACCCCGGCCAGGATGCGGCTGACGAAGAGCTGCTCCAGCGACGTGGCGAAGACGCCGGCCGCCAGCGCCAGCGCGAAGACCACGAGGCAGACGCGCAGCACGGAGATCTTCCCCGCCGCGTCTCCCATGGGGCCCAGCACGGGCTGCCCCAGCCCGTACGGAAGCGCGTAGCAGGACGACAGCAGCGCCACCGTGGCGACGGGCGCCTGGAACTGGGCCGCGATGGAGTTGACGATGGGGTCGGTGGAGCGCGCCGCGAAGGCGCTCGCAAAGCCGCACAGGCCCAGCACCAGCAGGAGCCGCTTTTCCCCTTCCGCGTCCAGCTTGAACTCCCCGGGCCAGCATCGGTCCGTCCCGCCGCGACACGCGCGGCGGACGGCCAGGCCTCCACGCATGGGCGGCCCCGCCGCCACCGTCGCTTCCCGCCGGCGGGAGTGTCAACCGCGCCCCCAGGGGGGCAGGCATGCGGCGCGACGGGCAGCCTTGCGTAGGCGTCGGCTCTCGGGGTAGGTGTGGGCATCTCTCGTCGGGGTGCGCCTTCCGCAGAAGGCGCTGAGAGGCGTCCCGCCAACTCGTCGAACCTGATCCGGCTCGCACCGGCGGAGGGAACGTGAGATGGCGACGAGCCCCCCCGATATCCGCCAAGCTCCCGCGCGACGCCGCGCCTGGCGTTTCGATCCGCTCGCCTGGGTCACCGCGGCGGCCCTGATCCTGGCCTGGGAGGCCGGGGTGCGGCTGACCGACGCGCCCGCCTATCTGCTGCCGGCGCCGAGCCGGATCCTGGCCACGCTGGTCCACCGCTGGCCGGTGATCGGCGCGGAGGCCCTGACCACGCTCATCGAGATCCTGTGCGGTTTCGCGTCCGGTTCGCTGGCCGGGCTCGCGGCCGCGCTAGCCATGTCGCGCTGGCCCGCTTTGGAGCGGGCGCTGGGGCCGATCCTGGTCGTCAGCCAGGCGCTGCCGGTGTTCGCGATCGCGCCCCTGCTGGTGGTGTGGTTCGGCTTCGGGCTCGCCTCCAAGGTGGTGATGGCCACCCTGATCATCTTCTTCCCGGTCGCCACCAACGGCCTCGAGGGGCTCCGCCGCACCGATCCGGGCCTCCTGGAGCTGGCGCGCCTGCATGGCGCGACGCCGCTCCAGAGCCTGTGGATGATCCGCATCCCGTCCGCGCTGCCGTCCTGGGCGGCGGGCCTGCGCATCGCCGCCGCCGTGGCCCCCATCGGGGCCATCGTGGGCGAATGGGTGGGCTCTTCGGCGGGCCTCGGCCTCCTGATCCTGCACGCCAACGGCCGCTCGCAGACCGACATGGTGTTCGCCTCCCTGGCGGTGCTGGCCGCGATGTCGGTGGCGCTGTGGCTGCTGGTCGACCGCCTGACGCGGCGCTGGCTGCGCTGGGCGCCCGACAGCCTCGGCCCGGGCTTCACCGGCCCTGTCCTCTCCCGATCGAAAGCCTGACGCTTCCCTCCCTGAAAGGTCCGACGATGCGCGTTCGCTCCCTCCTCTTCGGCCTGCTGATGTTCGCGGCCGCCGCTCCCCTGGCCGGCCTCTCGGCGAAGCCGGCGCAGGCCCAGCCGGTCGAGAAGCTCACCGTCCTGCTCGACTGGTTCGTCAATCCCGACCACGCCGCCCTGGTGGTGGCCAAGGAGAAGGGCTTCTTCGCCAAGGCCGGGCTCGACGTGACCCTGGTGGAGCCCGCCGATCCGTCCGCGCCGCCCCGGCTGGTCGCGGCCGGACAGGGCGACATCGCCATTTCGTACCAGCCCAACCTCTACCAGCAGGTGCAGGAAGGGATGCCGGTGATCCGGATCGGCGCCGCGGTGGCGACGCCCCTGAACAGCCTCGTCGCGCTCGCCGACGGCCCGGTGAAGACCATCGCGGACCTCAAGGGCCGCACCGTGGGCTACTCCATCGCCGGCTTCGAGGAGGCGCTGCTCTCCACCATGCTGGCCGAGGCCGGGCTGAAGCTGACGGACGTGAAGCTGGTCAACATCAACTTCGCCCTGACCCCGGCGCTGATGGCCGGCCAGGTGGACGCCGTGATCGGCGCCTTCCGCAATTTCGAGCTGACCGAGCTGCGGCTCGCCGGCAAGGCCGGCCGGGCCTTCTACCCGGAGGAGCACGGCGTCCCGCCCTATGACGAGCTGATCTACATCGTCCGGCAGGACCGCGCCCGGGACGCGCGGGTGCAGCGCTTCCTCGACGCGGTCGAGATGGCGACCCTGTCGATCCTCAACGACCCCGACGAGGCGTGGAGCGCCTTCGTGAAGGCCAATCCCAAGCTCGACGACGAGCTGAACAAGACCGCCTGGGCCGACACGCTGAAGCGGCTCGCCGCGAGCCCGGCGGCGCTCGACAAGACCCGCTACGCCCGGTTCGCGCAGTTCATGAAGGATCGCGGCCTGATCCAGACCGTGGAGCCGGTGGAGCGCTACGCCGTCGCCCGCTGAGGCGCCCGCCTACCACCAGGCGTGGAAGTGATGCACCGGGCCGTGGCCATGCCCGATCCGGAGCGTGTCGGCGGCCTGCAGGGCGGATGTGAGCCAGGTCTTGGCCGCGCCCACCGCCTCCCGCAGGTCCAGACCCTTGGCGAGCCCGGCCGCGATGGCTGCCGAGAGCGAGCAGCCCGTGCCGTGGGTGTTGCGGGTCGCCACGCGGGGGCCCTCGAAGCGGGTCGTTCCGGCCGGCTCGACCAGCAGGTCGACGCTGCGGTCGCCCGCTCCGTGGCCGCCCTTCATCAGCACGGCGCGCGCGCCCGCCGCCAGCAGCGCCTCGCCCTGGCGGCGCATCTCGTCCTCGCGATGGGCGACGGGCGCGTCCAGCAGCGCCGCCGCCTCCGGCAGGTTCGGGGTGATCAGGCAGGCGCGCGGGATCAGCACGGTCCGCAGCGCCTGGACGGCGTCGAGCGCGATCAGCCGGTCGCCGCTGGTGGCGATCATCACCGGGTCGAGCACGATCCGGGAGACGCCGCGCCGCTCCAGCCCGGCCGCCACCGTCTCGATGACGGCGGCCTGCGACAGCATGCCGATCTTCACGGCGTCGACCGCCAGGTCGGAGAAGACCGAGTCCATCTGCTGCGCGATGAAGGCGGCCGGGACGTCGTGGATGCCCTGCACGCCCACGGTGTTCTGGGCCGTGAGCGCGGTGACGACGGTCGCCCCATAGACGCCCAGGGCCGAGAAGGTCTTCAGGTCCGCCTGGATTCCGGCGCCGCCGCCGGAATCGGAGCCCGCGATGGTCACCGCGATCGGGGTCTTGGGAGCTGAGGTGAAGGTCACGGCGTCGTCCTCGCGTCACGCCCGACAGCTAAGGCCCCTGCCGGCTCACGGCAAGTCGCACGCCTCTGGCGCCGGGGGCGAGGGGATGACAGAAGGGGGCGCGTTCCGGCGGGACGCGCCGCCGCGCCGCCGCTTCCCTGTTCCACCGCCGATGGTCCGCCCCCCCGATGCAGCCGCCGCCTCCCACCGAGAGTCCCGCCGCGCCCACGCCGGCCTTCGGGCCGCCGCGCGTGATGACCGGGATCGGGCTGGCGATGTGCGGCTACGCCTGCTTCAGCGTGCAGGACGCCATCGTCAAATGGCTCGTGGCCGATCTGCCGGTTTTCGAGATCCTGTTCGCGCGCAGCATCATGATCATGCTCTTCGCCGGCCTCCTGGCCGGTCCGCACGTCTATGGGGCCGCCCTGCGCAGCCGCCGCAAGGGGGCGTTGCTGGGCCGGGGCGTGCTGATCCTGGCGGCGTGGCTCTCCTACTACTCGGCCGCCAAGTGGCTGCCCCTGGCCGAACTGGTGACGCTTTATTTCGCGGCCCCGATCTTCGTGATGGTGCTGTCCATCCTGATCCTGAAGGAGAAGGTCACCCTGGCGCGCTGGATCGCGGCCGGCGTCGGCTTCGCCGGGGTGGCGCTGGCGTCCGACCCGGGCGGAACCGTCGACCTGCTGCCGGCCGCCATGGTGCTGGGCTCGGCCTTCCTGTGGGCCTGGACCAACGTGCTGGTCCGCATCATCAGCCGCACCGAGGCGACCGCCACGCAGATGATCGCCTCCAACTTCATCTTCGCGGTGGGCTGCGCGGCGGCGCTGCCCTTCCTGTGGGTGACCCCGACCGTCACGCAGGCCCTGCTGCTGCTGGGCCTCGGCGTGGCCGGCGGCGCCGGGCAGTATTTCGTCTTCGAGGGCTTCCGGCACGCCCCCGCCTCCGCGGTGGCCCCCTTCGAGTATTCGGCCCTGGTCTGGGCGTTCATCTTCGGCTTCGCGATCTGGGGCGACATCCCCAAGGCGGCGGTGTTTGGCGGCGCGGCGCTCATCATCGCGAGCGGCGTGGGGCTGTTGATCGCCGAACGGCGCGCCGGCTGAACGCCCCGCCCAAGGCATTGCTCAACCCAGATGCGCGTTTAACGGGAAGATCTTGCGTTTCGTTAACCTGGCGCGATGCATGATGACGGCGGATAACCCGCGTCATCACGCTGCCCCCGGACCCATGTACCGCTTTTCGGTCAAGTCGAAGCTCTTCCTGGCGTTGTCGCTGCTCGCGGCGGTGGCGCTGACCATCGCGCTGCACGCGACGCTGGCGGCCCGGCAGGTGGGCCAGAAGCTACCCGGGGTCGACCGCGCCGCCCGCGAGGCCCTGATGGCCGAGCGCCTGGACGGGCTGGTGAAGGAAGCCGTGATGGAGTCGCGCGGCGTCTATCTCGCGGCGACCGGCGCAGTGGCCGAGCCCGCCGTGCGGCGCCTGGAGGCCGTGCTGGCCGAGATCGACGCCATGGATCTGGGCTGGGCCGACGACGTCGCCGGCGCCGACATCGGGCCTGCGACCATCCGCGAAGGCGTCGCCCGCTTCGTGGCGTTCCGCAAGAGGCTCGCCGCGATGGCGTCGGCCGGCGACCCCGCCGGGGCCAGGGCGCTCGGCAACGCCGGCGAGGCGAGGGCCGTGCGGCTGCGGCTGACGGACGATCTGCAGCTGCTCAAGACCCGCGCCCAGGCCAGGATGCTCGACCAGAGCCGGGCGGCGGCCCAGGAGGTCAGCGCCATGCAGGCGCTGGTGTCCATGATCGCGCTCACCTGCGTGGCCGTCGCGGTGGGCCTCGCCTCCTTCCTCAGCCTGGTGGTGATCGCCCGGCCGATCGAGGAGCTCACCCGCTCGATGACGCGGCTGGCGGAAGGCGACACCACCATCGCGCTGCCGCCGCAGGACCGCTTCGACGAGATCGGCGACATGAACCGCGCTCTCGCCGTGCTGCGAGACGCCGTGAAGCGCAACAACGACCTGGTGACCGAGCTCAAGAGCCGCGACGACCGCGAGGCCGTGCTGCGGCGCCAGGCCGAGGTCAAGGGCCGGGCCATGAGCTTCGACCAGCGGCTCCGGGCCTGGATCAACGAGATCGGCGGCCTGATCACCCAGCTGGCCGACGCGGCCGGGGCCATGACGGCCTCGTCCGGCCGCTCGCGCATCGGCAGCGAGTTCCTGACCGAATCCTCCCGCAAGGCCGCCGCGGAGGTGTCGCAGGCGGCGGCGTCGGCCGAGCAGCTCTCGCGCTCGGTGGAGGACATCGAACGGCGCATCGTGGAATCGGCCGCGATCGTGCGCCAGACGGTCGAGACCGCGCGCCAGACCGGCTTCTCGGTCGACGATCTCGCCGCCATCTCGAACCGGGTGGGCGGCGTCGTGCAGGTCATCGGCGAGATCGCCGGGCAGACCAACCTGCTGGCCCTCAACGCCACCATCGAGGCGGCCCGCGCCGGCGAGGCCGGCCGCGGCTTCGCCGTGGTGGCCGCGGAGGTGAAGTCGCTCGCCTCGCAGACCGCCCGCGCCACGGCGGAGATCGCCGAGCAGATCGATTCGATGCAGCGGGCCGGAGCCGGATCGGCCGCCGCCCTGCGGGCGATCCAGACCAAGATCGCCGAAGTGGACGAGATCTCGGCCGCCATCGCGGTGACGGCCGACCAGCAGCGCGCCTCGACGGCCAGCATCGCGGCCACGATCCGGTCGACCGCGGACGGCGCGCAGGCCATGGCCAAGCTCGCCGAGGACGTGGACGCGTCCTCGTTCGAAAGCGCCCAGAGCGCCGGCACCTTCCTGTCCATCGTGCGCGAGATCGACCGCCAGGCCGTCGCCATGCGCGAAGAGGTGGAGCGGTTCTTCCAGATGCTGGAAGCCGCGTAGCGGGGATTTCCGGGCCGATTCAGCGGCTTGGCGAAGCGGAGCCTGGGCGGGCGCGCCGGTTCCCGAGGCGGTCCCGCATCCTGGCGAAAGACTCTCATTGACTCCTTCGTCGATCGCTGGAATCCATAGAGAACAAAGACAGAACACATTTCACCGCTGACCAAACCCCGTGGAGCCATGCCCGCATCCGCGTCGCCTTTCGTCGTCTCCGCGCTGCGCGAGCGCATCGCCGCCATCGGGGCGGACGGACAGGCGCGCGCGCTGCGGCCGGCGGCCGCCTTCGCCACCCTCGGCCACGCCGGGGCGGACCGGGCGCTGGGCGGCGGCCTGCGCCGGGGGGCGCTGCACGAGGTGCGCTCGACCGAGCCGGCCGCCCCGCTGCCGGCCTGCGGGTTCGCGCTCGGGATCGCGGCGCGCCTCACCGGCGCGGGGGAGCGCGCCGCGCACTGGCTGTGGGTGCGGCAGGATTTCTCGACCCTGGAGGCCGGCTCGCCCTATGGGCCGGGCCTCGCCGCCTACGGGCTCGATCCCTCGCGCCTGATCCTGGTGACGGCCGCCGACGCCGCCGACGCGCTGCGGGCGGCCGAGGAGGGCCTGCGCTGCCCGGCCGTCGGGGCGGTGCTGGTCGAGCCCTGGGGCGATCCCCGGACGCTGGACCTCACGGCGACGCGGCGCCTTGCTCTGGCGGCGGAGGCGTCGGGGGTCACGGCGGTGCTGCTGCGCCCCGGCGCGCGGGAAGGCCCGGGCGGCGCCGCGACCCGCTGGATGGTGGGACCCGCCCCGAGCCTGCCGACGCCGGCGCGCGGGGTGGGCCGCCCCGCCTTCGCCGTCACCCTGGCGCGCAGCCGCCAATCGGGCGCGGACGCGCTGTCGGCGCCCGCGTCTCCGGCCGGCCGTCCCGACGCATGCGAGCCCGATCCCGACGACGCCCAGGCGGGCCGGGAAGGCGACCGCTGGATCATGGAGTGGAACCCCGATGAACACGCGTTCCACGACGCTCGGCGAGACGGCCCCGGCCGGGCCGCCCCGGACTGGAGCTCCAGGCCCGGAGCCTTCGCGCAGGCCGGAAGGCTCGCGCCTGCTGGCGCTGCACCTGCCGCGGCTCCCGGTCGACCGGTGGAGGCGGGAGACGCTGCGCCGAAGGAGATCCGAACCTCCCCGGCCGCCCGTCCCGGACGCCGCAAGGCCGGGTGAGGCTCATGCCGGCGCGGGCGATGCGCCCGTCGTGGTGGTCGACAAGGCGCGCAACGCGCTCGTGATCGCGGCGGCGGACGACGCCGCCCTGCAGGCCGGGGTCTGCGTCGGCATGACGCTGGCGACGGCCCGCGCCATCCACCCGGCCCTCCTGGCCGTGGAGGCCGACGCCGCCGCCGACGCCGCCCTGCTGGAGGTCCTGGCGGACTGGGCCGAGCGCTACACCCCCTTCGTGGGGCTGGACGGCCCGGACGGGCTGGCCCTCGACGTCACCGGCTCGGCGCATCTGTTCGGGGGCGAGGCCGCGATGCTGGACGACCTCGTGGCGCGCCTGCGCCGCGGCGGCGTGGAGGCCCGCGGGGCCATCGCCGGAACCCTGTCGACCGCCCGCGCGCTGGCGCGCTTCGGCGGCGCAGGCGCCCGCGTGGTCCCGGCCGGGGGCGAGGCCCGGGCGGTCGCCCGGCTGCCGCTGGAGGCCGTCGCGCCGCCCGAGACGGTCACGGCTTTGGCCCGGCTCGGCCTGAAGCGGATCGAGGATCTGGCCGAGCGGCCGCGCGGCCCCCTGGCGGCCCGGTTTGGGGCCAGCCTGCTGGACCGCCTCGACCGGGTCCGCGGCCTCGCCGGCGAGCCGGTCTCGCCGCGCCGGCCCCTGCCGGCCTGCACGGCGGAGCGCCGCTTCGCCGAGCCGATCGGGCACGAGGAGGACGTGCGCCGCTCCATCCTGGCGATGGCGGGCGAACTGGCGGGCGTGCTGGAGCGCCGCGGCGAGGGCGCGCGGCGGCTGGAGCTGACCTTCTTTCGCGCCGACGGGGCGGTCCGGCGCATCGCGGTCGCCACCGGGCGGCCGGTGCGCGATCCCGCCGCCATGGCGCGGCTCTATCGCGAGAAGCTCGACGCCCTGGCCGATCCGGTCGACCCCGGCTTCGGCTTCGACGTGATGCGGCTCGCCGCGCTCGCGACGGAGCGGCAGGACGCCGCCCAGACGGGCCTCGACCGCCAGGCCGAGGAAAGCGAGGCCCTGGCCGAGCTCGCCGACAGGCTGGCGGCCCGCTTCGGGCCCCGGCGCGTGCAGCGCCTCGTCGCGCAGGACACCCACATTCCCGAGCGCGCCGCTTTCGCCGCGCCGGCGCAGCGCGTCGGCGGGGCGGGCGCGGCCAAGACGGGGGATGCGGCGGCCGAGTGGGCGTTCCACCGCGTCCCCGAGGAGCCGCCGCCGCGGCCCCTGCGCCTGCTCGATCCGCCGGAGCGCATCGAGGCCCTGGCCGAGATCCCGGACGGGCCGCCCATCCGGTTCCGCTGGCGGCGCGCGCTGCATCTGGTGCGCAAGGCCGAGGGGCCCGAGCGCATCGCTCCCGAATGGTGGCGGGCCAGCCCCGACGCGCTCACGCGCGACTATTTCCGCGTCGAGGACGAGGCCGGCCGCCGCTTCTGGCTCTTCCGCGAGGGGCTGTGGGGCTACGAGACCGCCTCCCCGTCCTGGTTCCTGCACGGGCTTTTCGCATGATCCCGCCAGCGCCCCGCCGCGGCGAGGGCCCGCCCTACGCCGAGCTTGCGGTGACGACCAATTTCTCGTTCCTGCGCGGCGCGTCGCACCCGGAGGAGCTGGTCGCGGAGGCGTGGCGCCTGGGCCTGGCCGGCATCGGGGTGGCGGACCGCAACTCCCTGGCCGGGGTCGTGCGCGCGCATGTCGCCCTGAAGGAGACCGGGGCGGCCGAGGCCGGGATGCGGCTCGCCGTGGGGGCGCGGCTGGTCTTCGCCGACGGCGCGCCGGACGTGCTCGCCTATCCGGCCGACCGCGCCGCCTATGGGCGGCTCTCGCGGCTGATCACGCTGGGCAAGCGCCGCGCCCCCAAGGGGGATTGCGCGCTGACGCTGGACGACCTGGCGGCCGACGCCGAGGGCCTCAACCTCGTCCTGATGCCGCCGACGCGGCTCGCCGGCGCCGACGCCGCCCGGATCCCGGCGGCGTTGGGCCGGCTCGGCGACGCCTCGCCCGGCCGCGTCTGGCTGGGCGCGGCCCTGCCGCACGCCGGCGCCGACCGGCGCCGCCTGGCCCGCCTGGAGGAGATCGCCGCCGCGGCCCGGACGCCCCTGCTGGCCGTCAACGACGTGCTCTATCACCGCGCCGAACGGCGCCCCCTGCAGGACGTGATGACCTGCATCCGGGAGCACTGCACCATCGAAGAGGCCGGGCGGCGGCTGGAGGCGCATGCGGAGCGGCGCCTCAAGTCCCCCGGCGAGATGGCCCGCCTGTTCCGCCCGGCCCCGCAGGCCGTGGCCGAGACGATGCGCTTCCTGGACGCCTGCCGGTTCAGCCTGGACGAGCTGCGCTACGAATATCCGGACGATCCCATCCCGGCCGGCCGCACCGCCCAGGAGCATCTGGCCGATCTCGCCCGCCGCGGCGCGGCGCGGCGCTGGCCCCAGGGGGTCCCCGAGCGGATCGCGCAGGCGATCGAGAAGGAGCTGCGGCTCATCGCCCAGCTCGACTACGCCCGCTACTTCCTCACCGTGAACGACATCGTCGCGGAGGCGCGCCGCCGCGGGATCCTGTGCCAGGGCCGCGGCTCGGCGGCCAATTCGGCCGTGTGCTACTGCCTGGGGATCACGGCCGTGGACCCCACCGAGATCGACCTCCTGTTCGAGCGCTTCGTGTCGGCCGAGCGCAGCGAGCCGCCCGACATCGACGTGGACTTCGAGCATGAGCGGCGCGAGGAGGTGATCCAGTGGATCTATGAGCGCTATGGGCGCGAGCGCGCCGGCCTCGCCGCCACGGTGATCAGCTACCGGCCGCGCAGCGCCATCCGGGACGTCGGCAAGGCGCTGGGGCTGACCGAGGACGTCACCGCCGCGCTCGCCAACACGGTCTGGGGGAGCTGGGGCAAGGGCATCGACGAGACCCAGGTGCGCCAGGCCGGGCTCGACCCCGCCAACCCGTCGATCCGCCTGGCGGTGGACGTCGCCCTGCAGCTCCTCGGCTTTCCGCGGCACCTGTCGCAGCATGTCGGCGGCTTCGTGCTGACCCGCGGGCGGCTCGACGAGACGGTCCCGATCGGCAACGCCGCCATGGATGACCGCACCTTCATCGAATGGGACAAGGACGACATCGACGCCCTCGGGATCATGAAGATCGACGTGCTGGCGCTCGGCATGCTGACCTGCCTGCGCAAGGGGCTGGACCTCATCCGCCAGCATGGCGGGCCGGACCTGGAGCTCGCCACCATCCCGCGCGAGGACCCGGCGGTGTACCGCATGCTGCAGCGGGCGGATTCCCTCGGCGTCTTCCAGGTGGAGAGCCGGGCGCAGATGAACATGCTGCCGCGCCTGAAGCCCTCCTGCTTCTACGACCTCGTGATTGAGGTCGCGATCGTGCGGCCGGGGCCCATCCAGGGCGACATGGTCCACCCCTATCTGAAGCGCCGGCAGAACCGGGAGCGCGTCGTCTATCCCCGGCCCGCGCCGGAGCACGGCCCCCCGGACGAGCTCGAACGCGTGCTGGGCAAGACGCTGGGCGTGCCGCTGTTCCAGGAACAGGCGATGCGGATCGCCATCGAGGCGGCGAAGTTCACGCCCGATGAGGCCAACCACCTGCGCCGCGCCATGGCGACCTTCCGGCGGGTGGGCACCATCCACCTGTTCCAGCAGAAGATGGTGGAGGGCATGACCCGGCGCGGCTACGACCCGGAATTCGCGGCCCGCTGCTTCAAGCAGATCGAGGGCTTCGGCGAGTACGGCTTTCCGGAAAGCCACGCCGCCTCCTTCGCGCTGCTGGTCTACGCCTCGTCCTGGATGAAGCGCCACCACCCGGCCGCCTTCGCGTGCGCGCTGCTCAACAGCCAGCCGATGGGCTTCTACGCCCCGGCGCAGATCGTCCGGGACGCGGTGGAGCACGGGGTGGAGGCGCGCCCGCCGGACGTGAACGCCAGCTTCTGGGACAACACGCTGGAGCAGCGGCCGGACGGGGCGCTGGCGCTGCGCCTCGGCTTCAGGCAGATCGACGGGTTCCGGGAGGAGTGGGCCCAGCGCCTCGTGGCGCGCCGGGGCGGGTTCTATCCCACGGCGGAGAGCCTGCAGCGGCGCGGCGGCCTGCCCAAGGCGGCGCTGGTGCGCCTGGCGGAGGCCGACGCGCTGCGCTCGCTCGGGCTCGACCGCCGCGACGGGGCCTGGGCGGTCCGCCGCCTGCCGGACGACGTGGCGCTGCCGCTGTTCGAGGCGGCCGGGGCGGAGGAGCTCGCCCCGGAGCCGATGACCACGCTGCCGCCGATGCCGGCGCCCGAGCACGTGGTGGCCGACTACCAGACCATCCGGATGTCTCTGAAGGGCCACCCGCTGGGCTTCCTGCGCGGGCTCTTCGCCCGCGAGGGCGTGAGCGACTGCCGCACCGTGGCCGGCATGCGCCATGGCTGGCGGGTGAAGGTGGCCGGCGTCGTGCTGGTGCGCCAGCGCCCGGGAAGCGCCCAGGGCGTGGTGTTCATGACCGTCGAGGACGAGACCGGCATCGCCAATTGCGTGGTCTGGCCGAGCCTGATGGAGCGCTACCGCAAGGAGGTCATGGGCGCCCGGCTCGTGCTGGTCGACGGCCGCATCCAGCGCAGCCCCGAGGGCATCGTGCATGTCGTCGCCGAACGCCTCGTGGACCGCTCGGGCGAACTCGGCCGGCTGTCGCACGACGTCATGCCGACGCCGCTCGCCAACGCCGACGAGGTGCGCCGCCCGGTCCCCGAGACGCGGACCTCCGGCGGCCACGCCGTCCGCCATCCGCGCAACGTGCGCCTGCTGCCGCCGTCGCGCGACTTCCATTGACGGCCTCGTCCGCCCGGAGCGCCGCGGGCCCGGGGGCCGGCGGTCCGGTCATGCTCGGGGCGGGCCGAACCGCGCCGTCAGGCGGTGCCGGTCGCCCGGATAGACGAGGGTCACGCAGGTGATGGTCTCGCCGCCCTGCCAGGTGCGGCGGTCCACCACCAGGCCGGCGGCCCCGGGCGCGAGGTCGAGGCGCGACGCCGTCTCGGCGTCCAGATTGGCGGCGCGGATCTGGTGCTCGGCCTCGCTCCAGGGGATCCGGGCGAGGAGCCAGCTGCCGGGCGGCAGCGTGTCGAAGGGCTCGGCCTCGGCCTCCGGCACGCGCCCGAGATTGATCAGCCGGTCCTCCATCGCGAAGGGCTTGCCGGCGGCGAAATGGCGGACCGCCATGGCCAGGACGGGCGCGCCCGGCTTCACCCCGAGGCGCTCGGCGTCGTCCGGCCCGGCTTTGCGGCGATGGCGCGACAGGATCTCGAAGCGATGCTCGCGCCCGCTGGCCGCGATCTCCTTGGGGATGTCGTGGATCTCCAGCACGGTCTGCTCGGAGGCCGGGGAGGCGACGAAGCTGCCGGACCGCCGCTTGCGGAGGATCAGGCCCGCCTCCGCCAGCGCCGACAGCGCCTTGTTGACCGTCATGCGCGAGCAGCCGAACTGCTCCATGAGGGCGTGCTCGGACGGCACCCGGCGCCCGGGCCGCCATGCGCCCGACATGATGGCCTCCTCGAGCGCCCGGCGGATCTCCGCATAGCGGGGCAGATGCAGGTCCGCGGCCGAGCGCTTCAGGTGCTCAGGCATGCGCGGCCTCCCGCCGGCGCGCCCTCATGCGCCGATCCGCCTGAGGACGTCGACATAGCGGGCCGCGATCGCCTCGCGGGCGCGATGCCGGCCGGCTTCGACCACGAGCGCGCCCGAGACATAGACGCGGTCCACGGCGCCGCGGCCGGCCGTGAACACATAGGCGTCGAGCCAGCGGTCGCCCGAGACGGCCGCGAGGTCGGGATGGGCGGCGTCCAGCACGACGAGGTCGGCGCGGCGGCCGGGCTCCAGCGCGCCGATCGGCCGCCCCAGCGCCCGCGCGCCGCCGGCGAGCGCGGCGTCGTAGAGGCGACGGCCGGTGTGCTCGCCCTGGCGCAGCGTCATGACGTTGCGCCCGAGGCTGGCGAGGCGCTGCGTGTATTCGAGCTGCTTCAGCTCGCCGGGCGCGGTGATCTCGATGTTGCTGTCCGTGCCGATCCCGAACGCGCCGCCCGCGCCGAGGAAGCGCGCCCCGTCGAAGACGCCGTCGCCCAGGCTGCCCTCGGTGAGCGGGCAGAGGCCGGAGACGGCCCCCGAGCGCGCCAGGGCGAGCGTCTCCTGCGGCGTCATGTGGGTCGTGTGGATGAGGCACCAGCGCGGGCCGAGGCCGGCGTTCTCCAGCAGCCACTCGACGGGGCGGCGGCCGGACCAGGCGACGCAATCCTCCACCTCCTTCACCTGCTCGGCCGCGTGCATGTGCACCGGGCCGTCCGGGCAGGCCTGGAGCGCGGCACGCAGCTGGTCGGGCGTGACGGCCCGCAGCGAATGGGGCGCGATCCCGACCGCGGCGGCGGGCAGGCCGGCGACGGCCCGGCGGGCCCCCTCCAGCAGCCGCAGGAAGCGCTCCGGATCGTTCAGGAACCGGCGCTGCCCATCGACAGGCGGCTGTCCGCCGAGACCGCCCTGGGCGTACAGGCTGGGCAGCAGCGTCAGGCCGACGCCGGTCCGCTCCGCGGCGGCGGCGATCCGCCCGCACATCTCGGCCAGGTCCGCATAGGGCCGGCCCTCCGGATCGTGGTGAAGGTAGTGGAACTCGCCCACGGTCGTGAAGCCGCCTTCCAGCATCTCCATATAGGCGAAGGACGCGATGGCCTCGACATCGTCGGGCGTGAGCGCGCCGAGGAAGCGGTACATCACCTGGCGCCAGGTCCAGAAGCTGTCGCCCGCCGGGCCGCGCGTCTCCGCCAGCCCCGCCATGGCGCGCTGGAAGGCGTGGCTGTGCAGGTTCGGCATGCCGGGGAGCGCGACGCCGCGGACGCGCTCGTCCCCGGCCTCGGCCGCCGCGCCGGGCGCCAGGTCGACGATGACGCCGTCCCGCACCGTCACGGCGACGTCGCGGGCCCAGCCGGCGGGCAGGAGCGCGTGGTCGAAAATGAGCCTTCCCATGCGCGATCCGTTCTGTTTATGTATAGACAATTAAATCGCCAAACCCGGACGGGCGCAACCCCCATGGCGCATCCTGACACGCATTTCGACACGGTGTGGACCGACGCGAGATTGGCCACGATGGCGCCCGGCGCGCCGGGCCTGGGCGCCGTCGACCGCGGGGCCGTCGCGGCCCGGGACGGGCGGATCGCCTATGCGGGCCCCGAGGACGGGCTGCCGGCCGGGTGGAGCGCGGCCGAGCGGGTGGCCTGCGCGGGCCGCTGGATCACGCCCGGCCTCATCGACGCCCACACGCATCTGGTCTATGGCGGCGACCGCGCCCACGAATTCGAGCTGCGCCTCGCCGGGGCGACCTACGAGGAGGTCGCCCGCGCCGGCGGCGGCATCGTCTCGACCGTGAAGGCGACCCGGGCCGCCACCGAGGACGCCCTGGTGGAGGCGGCCCTGCCGCGGCTCGACGCGCTGTTGGCCGAGGGCGTCACCACCGTGGAGGTCAAGTCCGGCTACGGCCTCGACCTCGCGACGGAGCTGAAGCAGCTGCGCGCCGCGCGCCGCCTGGGCTCCGAGCGGCCCGTCTCGGTGACGACCACCTTCCTGGGCGCGCACGCCTTGCCGCCCGAGGCGCAGGGCGACAAGGACGCCTTCATCGCCCTCGTCGCGCGCGACATGATCCCGGCGGTGGCCCGATTGGGCCTCGCCGACGCGGTGGACGCCTTCTGCGAGGGCATCGCGTTCTCGACCGCGCAGACCGCGCGCGTCTTCGAGGCGGCGCGCGCCGCCGGCCTGCCGGTGAAGCTGCACGCCGACCAGCTCTCCAACCTGCACGGCGCCCGGCTGGCGGCCGAGCATGGCGCGCTCTCGGCCGACCACCTGGAGCACACGGACGAGGACGCCGCCGCCGCGATGGCGCGCGCCGGGACCGTGGCGATGCTGCTGCCCGGCGCCTTCTACTTCATTCGCGAGACCAAGCTTCCGCCGGTCGAGCTCTTCCGCCGCCACGGCGTCGCGATGGCGCTGGCCACCGACTGCAATCCCGGCACGTCGCCGCTCACCTCCCTGCTGCTGACGATGAACATGGCGGCCACGTTGTTCCGGATGACCGTCGAGGAGTGCCTGGCGGGGGTGACCCGCGAGGCCGCGCGGGCGCTGGGCCGGCTCGACGATGTCGGATCGCTGGAGGCCGGCAAGTCCTGCGACCTCGCGATCTGGGACGTCGAGCGCCCGGCCGAACTCGTCTACCGCATGGGCTTCAACCCGCTGCACGGCAGGGTCTGGCGAGGCCGCATGGACCGCGCCCAGGACGGGAGGACCGCATGAGCGAACCTGTCAGGCTCCGCCCCGGCGATGTCCCGCTCGCCGCCTGGCGGCTCGTCTATACGGGATCGAGGATCGCGCTCGCCGACGGCTCGCGCCTCCAGGTCGAGGCCGGCGCGGCCGTGGTGGCCGCCGTCGTCGCCAAGGGCGAGCCCGTCTACGGCGTCAACACCGGCTTCGGCAAACTGGCCTCCGTGCGTATCGCCGATGCGGATCTGGCGCAGCTCCAGCGCAACATCGTCCTGTCGCATGCGGCGGGCGTCGGCGAGCCGCTGGCGCGCCCCGTCGTGCGCCTCGTGATCGCCCTGAAGGCGGCGAGCCTCGCGCAAGGCGCGTCCGGCGTCAGGCCCGCCACGCTGGACGCCCTGCTGGCGCTGCTCGACGCCGACATCCTGCCGGTGATCCCGGCGCAGGGCTCCGTCGGGGCCTCGGGCGACCTCGCTCCCCTGGCCCACATGACGCTGGGCCTGATCGGCGAGGGCGAGGTGGTCGCCAAGGGCGAGCGCATGCCGGCCGCCCGGGCGCTGGCCGCCGCCGGCCTGCGGCCGGTGGAGCTGGGCCCCAAGGAAGGGCTGGCGTTGCTCAACGGCACCCAGGTCTCGACCGCGCTGGCGCTCGCCGGGCTGTTCGAGGCGGAGACCGCCTTCCGGGCGGCGCTCGTCGCCGGCGCCCTGTCGACGGACGCCGCCAAGGGGTCCGACGGCCCTTTCGACCCGCGGATCCACGCGCTGCGGCGCCATCGCGGGCAGATCGAGGCCGCCGCCGCGCTGCGCGCCCTGATGTCCGGTTCGCAGATCCGGGCGTCGCATCTCGTCGGCGACGACCGCGTGCAGGATCCCTATTGCCTGCGCTGCCAGCCGCAGGTGATGGGCGCCTGCCTCGACCTGCTGCGCCAGGCCGCCGCGACGCTCGAGATCGAGGCGAACGGGGTCTCCGACAACCCGCTCGTCTTCGCCGACACCGGCGAGATCGTCTCGGGCGGCAATTTCCACGCCGAGCCGGTGGCCTTCGCGGCGGACCAGATCGCGCTGGCGATCTGCGAGATCGGCTCGCTGGCGGAGCGCCGGGTCGCCATGCTGGTCGACCCCGGCCTGTCGCGCCTGCCCGCCTTCCTCACCGCCCATCCGGGGCTGAATTCGGGCTTCATGATCCCGCAGGTCACGGCCGCCGCGCTGGTGTCGGAGAACAAGCAGCGGGCCTATCCGGCCAGCGTCGACTCCATCCCCACCTCGGCCAACCAGGAGGACCACGTCTCCATGGCGGCGCATGGCGCGCGGCGGCTGGGGCCGATGGCCGAGAACGCCGTCCAGGTGGTGGCGATCGAGCTTCTGGCGGCCGCGCAGGGCTGCGGCTTCCACGCGCCGCTCCGGACCAGTCCCGCGCTGGAGCGGGCGATCGCGGCGCTGCGGGCCCGGGTTCCGGCGCTGGGCGAGGATCGCTATTTCGCCCCCGACATCGCCGCCGCCGCCGATCTCGTGCGCGCCGGCGCGCTGGCCGAGGCGGTCGGGCCCGCTTTACTGCCCAGCCTGGAAGGAGACGCCGCGTGAACGACTGGCTGACCGTCGAGCGGGGCGACGCTCCGCTGGTCCTGAGCTTTCCGCACACCGGCGTGGAGATCCCGGCGCCGTTCGACCGGGCGCTCGTCTCTCCATGGCTCGCCCGCAAGGACGCGGACTGGCATATCGACCGGCTCTACGGCTTCGCGCGCGAGCTTGGGGCGACGCTGGTGCGCACCGCGATCTCCCGCACGGTGATCGACGTCAACCGCGACCCCTCGGGCGCGTCGCTCTATCCCGGGCAGGCCACCACGGACCTGTGCCCGGCCACGAGCTTCGACGGCGAGCCGCTGTACGATCCCGGCGCGGAGCCGGACGCCGCCTCCGTGGCGCAGCGCAGGACGCTCTATTTCGAGCCCTACCACGCCGCCCTCGGGGCGGAGCTGAAGCGGCTGCGGGAGCGCCATCCCAAGGTCGTGCTCTACGACTGCCACTCGATCCGCTCGGTCATCCCGCGCCTGTTCGACGGCGAGCTGCCGAATTTCAACATCGGCACGAATGCGGGCGCGAGCTGCGACCCGGCGCTGACCGCGGCCGTCGAGGCCGCCTGCGACGGGCCGGGTTTCACGCGGGTCACGAACGGGCGGTTCAAGGGCGGCTGGATCACGCGCTTCTTCGGCGCGCCCGAGGCGGGCGTCCACGCGATCCAGATGGAGCTCGCCTGCCGGGGCTACATGCGCGAGACGCCGGGCCCCGTGCGCGAGGGCGAGTGGCCGACCGCGTTCGACCCCGTCCATGCGGCGCCGATCACGGCCCGGCTGCGCGCCGCCCTTCAGGCCTGCCTGGCCTTCGCGCGCTCGCCCTAGCCGTTTCCCGTCCCCGCCGCCCGTCCATGCGGACCCCAGGTCCGCGGTCCACGAGGAGCCGCCCATGACCCGCCTCGATAACGCCCGCCGAATCCGCGCCCCCCGGGGCTCCGAGATCTCCGCCAAGAGCTGGCTCACGGAAGCGCCGCTGCGCATGCTGATGAACAATCTCGACGCGGACGTCGCCGAGCGCCCCGGCGAACTCGTCGTCTATGGCGGCATCGGCCGGGCGGCGCGCGACTGGGAGAGCTTCGACCGCATCGCGGCGGCGCTGCGCGACCTGGAGGCGGACCAGACGCTGCTGGTGCAGTCGGGCAAGCCCGTAGGCGTGTTCAGGACGCATCCGGACGCGCCGCGGGTCCTGATCGCCAACTCCAACCTCGTGCCGCACTGGGCCACCTGGGACCACTTCAACGAGCTCGATCGCAAGGGGCTCATGATGTACGGCCAGATGACGGCCGGCTCCTGGATCTATATCGGCACGCAGGGGATCGTGCAGGGCACCTACGAGACCTTCGTGGAGGTGGGCCGCCGCCATTATGGCGGCTCGCTGGCCGGCAAGTGGATCCTCACCGCTGGGCTCGGCGGCATGGGCGGCGCGCAGCCTCTGGCCGCCACGATGGCGGGGGCGTCCTGCCTGGCGGTCGAATGCCAGGCGTCGCGCATCGAGATGCGGCTGAAGACCCGCTATCTCGACCGCCAGGCCAAGGATCTCGACGAGGCGCTCGCCATCATCGAGCAGGCGGGCCGGGACCGTAAGCCCGTCTCAGTCGGCGTGCTCGGCAACGCGGCCGACGTCTTCCCCGAGCTGGTGCGGCGCGGGGTGCGGCCGGACGTCGTCACCGACCAGACCTCCGCGCACGACCCGGTGAACGGCTATCTGCCGAAGGGCTGGAGCGTCTCCGAATGGGAGAGCCGCCGCGAGACGGACCCGAAGGGCGTCGCCGGCGCGGCCCGGCGCTCCATGGCCGAGCATGTCCGGGCCATGCTGGAGTTTCACCGCCGGGGCGTTCCGACGCTCGACTATGGCAACAACATCCGCCAGATGGCGCGCGAGGAGGGCGTTGAGAACGCCTTCGACTTCCCCGGCTTCGTGCCGGCCTATATCCGGCCGCTGTTCTGCCGGGGGGTGGGGCCCTTCCGCTGGGCGGCGCTGTCGGGCGACCCCGAGGACATCTACCGCACCGACGCCAAGGTGAAGGAGCTGCTGCCCGACAACGCCCACCTGCATCACTGGCTCGACATGGCCCGCGAGCGCATCAGCTTCCAGGGTCTGCCGGCGCGCATCTGCTGGGTCGGACTGGGCGACCGCCATCGCCTCGGGCTGGCCTTCAACCAGATGGTCGCCTCGGGCGAGCTGAAGGCGCCCGTCGTGATCGGCCGCGACCACCTGGATTCGGGCTCCGTGGCGTCCCCGAACCGGGAGACCGAGGCCATGAGGGACGGCTCGGACGCGGTGTCCGACTGGCCGCTGCTGAACGCGCTGCTGAACTGCGCCTCCGGGGCGACCTGGGTGTCGCTGCATCACGGCGGCGGCGTCGGCATGGGCTTCTCGCAGCATTCCGGCATGGTGATCGTGGCCGACGGAACGCCGGAGGCCGCCCGGAGGCTGGAGCGCGTGCTGTGGAACGACCCCGCCACGGGCGTCATGCGCCACGCCGACGCCGGCTACGAGGACGCGCTCGCCTGCGCGCGGGAGCACCAGCTGAACCTGCCCGGAATTCTCGGCTGATCGGCCCGCCGGCGGGAAGATTACATTTTCGGCGAAGTGGAGGAATCCAGCGCAAGCGGTAAGAACTCGGCTACACAACCTCCGGTAGAACATTGCGGAGAAACGCCCAGCCCGCTGGCGCCCCGCAGAGGTTTCGATGCCGTTCGACCGCACCCAGCCCGTCCTCGTGATTGACGACAGCCCCGTGATGACCCGGATCGTCAAGGAGCTGCTGCACCAGATCGGCATCTTGGACGTCGACGTGGCGCTGTCGCCCCAGCTGGGCCTGGATCGCCTCGCGCAGCGCCGCTACGGCCTGGTGATCTGCGACTGGTTCATGCCGCCCTACACCGGCGGCGACCTGCAGCGCGCGATGCAGACCCGCGCCGACCTGGCCACTATCCCGGTGCTGCTGATCACCACCCAGGCGGACCGGCCGGAGCGCGGGCCCCGCAACGGTCCCGCCCTCGAGGACATGGCCGTCAAGCCCTTCAACGCCGCCACGCTGGCGGCGAAGATCGACGCCCTGGTGAGCCGTCGGGCCGCCTGACCGCGAGGCCGCGCCGGCCCTGCTGCGGCGCAGCATCGGCGGGCATCATTGTATAGACAAATACGCGGCGTCGCGCTTGAATGCCCTCGGATCCCCGACGCCGCAAAGGCGCTGGGACGCGGAGGGAGACAGGCATGGACGCAAGCTTCATCGAAGGGCGCCGCATCAAGGCGGGCTGGCTGGCGGGCGCGGCGCTGGCCGCGGCGATCGGGGCGGCCGCTCCGGCGAGCGCGCAGGAGACCAAGGTCGCCATCGGCATTTCGGGCTGGACCGGGTTCGCGCCGCTGACCCTCGCCAAGGAGGCCGGCATCTTCAAGAAGAACGGCCTCGACGTCACCATCAAGAAGATCCCGCAGGCGAGCCGCCACCTCGCCGTGGCCTCGGGCGACATCCAGTGCGCCGCCACCACGGTCGAGACCTATGTGGTGTGGAACGCGGCCGGCGTGCCGATCAAGCAGATCTTCCAGCTCGACAAGTCCTACGGGGCGGACGGCATGGTGGTGCGCGCCGGAACGGCGTCGATCAAGGATCTCAAGGGCAAGTCCATCGCGTCCTCGGGCCCGGGCACCTCGCCCTATTTCGTCATGGCCTGGATGCTGAAGAAGAACGGCCTCAGCCCGAAGGACGTCACCGTCGTCAACATGGAGCCCGGCCCCGCCGCGCAGGCCTTCATCGCCGGCCAGAACGACGCCGCCATGACGTACGAGCCCTATCTGTCGAGCGTCCGGGCCAAGCCGGAGGCCGGCAAGATCATCGCGACGACGCTGGACTATCCGGTCGTGATGGACACCTTCGGCTGCTCGCCCAAGTTCATCGCCGAGAACGAGAAGGCCGTGAAGGCGCTGGCCGACAGCTACTTCGAGGCGCTCGACATGATCGCCAAGGACCCCAAGAAGTCCAACGAGATCATGGGCGCGGACGTCAAGCAGAGCGGGGACGACTTCGCCGCCTCGTCGAAATATCTCCGCTGGCAGGACAAGGCCGCCAACAAGGCGTTCTTCGAAGGCGACTACAAGACCTTCACCAAGGAGGCGGCCGACCTGCTCCTGGAAGCCGGCGTGATCAAGCAGATCCCGGACCTGAACGCGCTGGCGGAAACGCGCTTCATCCAGTGACGCCCGTTCGGGCCCGGGGAGCAGCCGACCCGGGCCCGACGGCCCCGACCGCCAGCCGACGGACCCGAGCCGCATGCCGCGCCCCCTCACGCCCATCTCCAACCCGCTGAGGGTGACGCTGGGCGTCTCGTTCTTCGTGCTCTTCGTGGCCGCCTGGGCGTTCGCCACGCTGGGCGGCTACGTGTCGCGCATCTTCCTGGCCGACCCGCTGACCATGCTGCGCAACGGCTGGGAGCTCCTCACCCAGTTCGGCTTCCTGCGCGACATCGGCATGACGGTCTGGCGCGTGGTCGGCGGGTTCGTGCTCGCCGCGCTGGTGGCCGTGCCGCTCGGCGTGCTGATGGGCGCCTACAAGCCCGTCGAGGCCTTCTTCGAGCCCTTCGTGTCCTTCGCCCGCTATCTGCCGGCGTCCGCCTTCATTCCGCTGCTGATCCTGTGGGCCGGGCTGGGCGAGACCCAGAAGCTGCTCGTCATCTTTATCGGGGCGGTGTTCCAGATCGTCCTCATGGTGGCGGTGGCGGTCGGCGGCACCCGGCGCGACCTCGTCGAGGCCGCCTACACGCTGGGGGCGGGCGACCAGGGCGTGGTCCGGCGCGTGCTCATCCCGGCGAACGCGCCGGAGATCGCCGAGATCCTGCGCCTCGTGCTCGGCTGGGCCTGGACCTATGTGATCGTGGCCGAACTCATCGGCTCGTCGGAGGGCATCGGCCACATGATCATCGAGAGCCAGTCGTTGATGGCCACCGGGCAGATCATCTTCGGCATCATCGTGATCGGGCTCATCGGCCTCGTGTCGGATTTCCTGTTCAAGGCCGCGAACCGTTACCTGTTTCCGTGGCGGCTGGCGTGAGAAGCGGCTCGCTCACCATCGAGAACGTGTCGCGGGTGTTTCCCGGCATGCATGGCGGCGCGCCCACCCGGGCGCTCGAGCCGACGAGCCTGTCGGTCGCCCCGAACGATTTCATCACCATCCTGGGCCCGTCGGGCTGCGGAAAATCCACGCTGCTGCGGATCGTGGCGGGGCTCGACGCGCCCACGACCGGGAGGGTGCTGCTGGATGGCCGCGCCGTGACCGGCCCGGGCGCCGACCGCGGCATGGTGTTCCAGAGCTACACGCTGTTTCCGTGGCTCAGCGTGGCCGAGAACATCGCCTTCGGGCTGAAGGAGCGCGGCGTGCCGGAGGCGGAGCGCCGCGCCGTGGTCGAGAGCTATATCGACAAGGTGGGCTTGCGGGGCTTCGAGCGGCACTGGCCGAAGCAGCTGTCCGGCGGCATGCAGCAGCGCACCGCCATCGCGCGCGCGCTCGCCAACGACCCGGAGATCCTGCTGCTGGACGAACCCTTCGGGGCGCTGGACAACCAGACCCGCGCGCTGATGCAGGAGCTGCTGCTCGGCATCTGGGAGCGGGAGCGCAAGACGGTGCTGTTCGTCACGCACGACATCGAGGAGGCGATCTTCATCGCCTCGCGCGTGCTGGTGATGAGCGCGCGCCCGGGCCGGGTGAAGGCCGACATCCGCGTCGACCTGCCCTATCCGCGACACTACACGGTGAAGACCAGTCCGGAATTCTCCGCCCTCAAGGCGCGCCTCACCGAGGAGATCCGCGCCGAGGCCGTGCTGGCCGCGACCGAGCGCTAATCACGTCCGGCCGAAGCCGGGCGGAGGCCTTCGGCGACGGCCAGTCGGTCAGCCGCAGGTGCGGACCCGGCGAACCCCGTACGGGCCGCGGGTCACGCGGGTGACGCAGCGACGATACGGGGCCGGTCCGACGAAGCGGGGACCGGGCCTGCCGGGGCCGCGCCACACGCAATTGCGGCCGTAGGCGCCGCACACCCAGCGGACGTCGCTCAGCATGCCGCCCGGCGCGGACTGCGCCACAGCGTTCGGCGCGGCCGGCGCGGCGTTCGCCGAGGGCGCGCCCATGCCGAATCCGGCGAGCGTCAGGGCGGCGGCGGCAGCGAGTGCGGAGAGGGTTGGCTTCATGTCGGGGCTCCAGCGAGGGGGGACCTGCCGAAATCGCCCAGAGCCGCCATCGTTCCCGCCCGGCCGAAGCCGAACCCTGCAGTCTTTCACCCCACCAGCGACGACCGCACGCTCGCCGCCTGCTCCAGCAGCACGGGCAGGACGCTGTGCAGCAACTCGTCGCAGGAGACGCGGCCGGCCTGGGCGCTGACGTTCATCGCCGCCATCACATGGCCGCCGGAGCTGACGATCGGGACGGCGACCGAGCGCAGGCCGACCTCCAACTCCTCGTCGACGAGGCTGTAGCCCTGGCGACGGACGTCGTCGAGGATGCGCATCAGGGCGTCCAGGTCCGTCACCGTGCGGGGCGACATGGCCTTGCGGTCGGACGAGGCCAGGATCTCCCGCGCGCGGGCCGGCGTCTCGGCGGCGAGCAGGACGCGGCCCATCGACGTGCAGTAGGCCGGAAGCCGGCTCCCCACCGCCAGGCCGACCGACATGATGCGCTTGGTGGCGGCCCGGGCCACATAGACGATCTCCGGCCCGTCCAGCGTGGAGGCCGAGCAGCTCTCCCGCGTGCGTTCGCTCACCGTCTCGAGCGCGGGCTGCAGCACCCGCGCCATCGGGGTCGAGGCCAGATAGGCGTAGCCGAGCGACAGGATTCGCGGCGTCAGCCGGAACTGCTTGCCGTCGCTGGCCACATAGCCCAGAGCCTGGAGGGTCAGGAGGGAGCGCCGCACGGTCGCGCGGGGGAGGGCAGTGGCCTTCGCCACCTCGGCCAGGGTCATGGATTCGCGGCCGGCGTCGAAGGCCCGGATCACCGAGATTCCGCGCGCCAGGGCGCCCACATAAGAAGGATCGTCCTCGGCGATGCCCGCAGCCGGCGCGTCCATGGCCACCCTCCCGCAGGCGGCCGAAACCGGCCGGCCCGCCTTGACGCCCCGCTGGCGCGAGGTCTAGACTGTTCGCAATACGAATTTATGTTCGTAATGCGAACAGGTCAAGCCTGTTTGAGGTCGAGGAGACGTCCCGGATGGCGCGGTTCATGACGCTGCAGGATGCGGTGGCCGACTGCATTCGCGATGGCGACAAGGTCGCCATGGAGGGGTTCACCCACCTCATCCCGCACGCGGCGGGTCACGAGACGATCCGCCAGGGCCGCAAGGGCCTGACGCTCTACCGCATGACGCCGGACCTGATCTACGACCAGATGATCGGCATGGGCTGCGCCGAGAAGCTCGTCTTCTCCTGGGGCGGCAACCCCGGCGTGGGCTCGCTGCACCGGCTGCGCGACGCCGTCGAGAACGGCTGGCCGCACAGGCTCGCCATCGAGGAGCATTCGCACGCCGCCATGGCCAACGCCTATGAGGCCGGCGCGTCCAACCTGCCCTTCGCGATGTTCCGAGGCTATCTGGGCGTCGACCTGCCCAGCGTGAACCCCAACATCAGGCGCGTGACCTGCCCGTTCACCGGCGAGGAGCTCGCCGCCGTCCCGGCGATCCGGCCGGACGTGGGCGTCATCCACGCGCTGCGGGCCGACCGCGACGGCAACGTGCTGCTGGAAGGCATCACGGGCGTCCAGAAGGAGACCGTGCTGGCCTCGAAGCGCTCCATCGTGACCGTCGAGGAGGTCGTGGACGATCTCGGCGCCCACAACCGCAACGCCGTGGTGCTGCCGAGCTGGACCGTGACCGCCATCGCGGTCGTGCCGGGCGGCGCGCATCCCTCCTACGCACAGGGCTACTACAAGCGCGACAACGCCTTCTACATCGCCTGGGACAAGATCGCGCGCGACCGCGACGCGTTCCTGGCCTGGATGAAGGAGAACGTGCTCGCCAAGGGGCCGGAGGCCTTCGCGGCCCACGCCCGCAAAGCCGCGTGAGGAGCGCAGCCATGACCTCCACGGCCGACTTCACCCCGACCGAGATGATGACCATCGCGGCCGCGCGCGCGCTCAAGAACGACGACGTCTGCTTCGTCGGCATCGGCGCGCCCTCGGCGGCCTGCAACCTCGCCCGGCTGACGCACGCGCCGCAGATCACGCTGATCTACGAGAGCGGCACGCTGGCGACGCGCCCCAACGTGCTGCCGCTCTCCATCGGCGACGGCGAGCTCTGCGACACGGCGCTCACCACCGTGTCGGTGCCGGAGATGTTCCGCTACTGGCTGCAGGGCGGGCGCATCACGGTCGGCTTTCTGGGCGGCGCCCAGATCGACCGCTTCGCCAACCTGAACACCACCGTGGTGGGGCCCTACGACGCCCCCAAGGTGCGCCTGCCCGGAGGCGGCGGCGCGCCCGAGATCGCGACGAATTGCGGCGAGATCTTCATCACCATGGCGCAATCGCCGCGTTCCTTCGTGGGTGAACTCGAATTCATCACCTCCATGGGGCATGGCCGCACCGGCCGCGAACGCCGCGCCATGGGGGTGAAGACCAAGGGTCCGAGCCGGCTGATGACGGATCTGTGCGTGTTCGAGCCGGATCCCGAGACCAAGGAGATGACCGTGGCGTCGATCCATCCGGGCGTCACCCGCGAGCGCATCCAGGAGAACACGGGCTGGCCCGTGCGGTTCGCCGACGGCGTGACGCAGACGCCGGCTCCGACCGCCCAGGAGCTCGAGGTGTTGCGCGACATCCAGGCCCGCACCAAGAAGGCGCATGGAGGATCCAAATGAGCCGGGACGTCTTTCTCTGCGACGCCGTCCGCACCCCCATCGGGCGGTTCGCCGGCGGTTTGTCCAGGGTGCGCGCCGACGACCTCGCCGCGCTGCCCATCCGCGCCCTGATGGAGCGCAACGCGGGCGCGGACTGGGGCCATGTCGACGACGTGTTCTTCGGCTGCGCCAACCAGGCCGGCGAGGACAACCGCAACGTCGCCCGCATGGCGGCGCTGCTGGCCGGCCTGCCGCAGGATGTGCCGGGCGTGACGCTGAACCGCCTGTGCGCCTCCGGCCTCGACGCGGTGGGCTCCGCCGCGCGGGCCGTTCGGGCCGGCGAGATGGACTTCGCCATCGCGGGCGGCGTCGAGAGCATGACGCGCGCGCCCTTCGTGATGGGCAAGTCCGAGCAGGCCTTCAGCCGGACGGCCGAGATCCACGACACCACCATCGGCTGGCGCTTCGTCAACAAGGCCATGAAGGCGAAGTACGGCACGGATTCGATGCCCGAGACGGGTGAGAACGTCGCCCAGGAGCATCAGGTCTCGCGCGAAGACCAGGACGCCTTCGCGTTGCGCAGCCAGCAGCGGGCGGCGCGGTCGAAGGCCTTCTTCGCCGAGGAGATCGTCCCGGTGGAGACGCCCGGCGGCAAGGGCGGCCCGATCGTCGTGGATGCGGACGAGCATCCGCGCGCCGACGCCACCGCCGAGGCGCTCGCCAAGCTGAAGCCGATCGTGCGTCCGGACGGCACCGTGACGGCCGGCAACGCCTCCGGCGTCAACGACGGCGCCTGCGCGATGCTGATCGCCTCCACGGAGGCGGTGCGCCGCCACGGGCTGCATCCGCGCGTCCGCATCCTCGGCATGGCGACCGCCGGCGTCGCGCCGCGCGTCATGGGGATCGGACCCGTGCCGGCGGTGAAGAAACTGTGCGAGCGGCTGGGCCTCTCGGTGTCGGATTTCGACGCCATCGAGCTGAACGAGGCCTTCGCCAGCCAGTCGCTGGCGGTCCTGCGCGGCCTCGGCCTGCCGGACGACGCCGACCACGTGAACCCCAATGGCGGCGCCATCGCGCTCGGCCACCCGCTCGGCATGTCGGGCGCCCGGCTGGCGCTGACGCTGGCCCACCACCTCGACAAGACGGGCGGCAAGCTCGGCCTCGCGACGCTGTGCGTCGGCGTCGGCCAGGGCGTGGCGCTCGCGGTCGAGCGCATCTGAACGCGAAGTCCCCCGGCTGAGCGACCACCGAAGCCGAACGAGCAGCCAGGAGGACGGCCATGGGCCTGATCTATCCCCGGGAGAGCGCGCTGGCGCATCCCTCCAACGCCTATGAGGGCTATCGCAGCACCGCCAAGCGGCACCCCAAGCGGCCGCTCGTGATCCTGCCGCACACGCTCTCGGAGGTCACCGGGCCGGTCTATGGCCACGAGATCGTGCGTCCCGAGGACGCCGACCTCACCCTCCAGCACGCCGGCGAGCCGCTGGGCGAACGCATCATCGTGTCCGGCCGCGTGCTGGACGAGGACGGGAGGCCCGTCCCCGATACGCTGCTGGAGGTCTGGCAGGCCAATGCGGCGGGGCGCTATGTCCATGTCGCCGACCAGCATCCGGCGCCGCTCGACCCCAATTTCTCGGGCGCGGGCCGGGTCGTGACGGACGCCGAAGGGCGCTACCGCTTCGTCACCATCAAGCCGGGCGCCTACCCCTGGCGCAACCACCACAACGCCTGGCGGCCGGCCCATATCCACTTCTCGCTGTTCGGGCCGTCCTACCTGTCGCGGCTCGTCACCCAGATGTATTTCCCGGGCGACCCTCTGTTCCCGTTCGACCCGATCTTCAACTCGGTGACGGACGAGAAGGCCCGCAATCGCATGATCTCGCGCTTCGACCTCGACACCACCCACCCCGAATGGGCGCTGGGCTTCGTGTTCGACATCGTCGTGCGAGGCCGCAACGCCACTCCCATGGAGGAGCCGCACGATGACTGACGGCATCACCCCATCGCAGACGGTGGGTCCCTACTTCGCCTATTGCCTGACGCCGCAGGACTACAAGACGCGCGAGATCTTCTCGTCCGACCTCACGGTCCCGGCGGTCGGCGGCCAGCGCATCCGCATCGTCGGGCGGGTGCTGGACGGCGACGGCGTGGGCGTCGGCGACGCCATGATCGAGATCTGGCAGGCCGATCCCGAGGGCCGCTACGCTCACCCGGCCGACAGCCGGCCCAAGGGCAACACGGGCTTCGCGGGCTTCGGCCGCGCGCCCACGACGGCCGACGGCCTGTTCGCCTTCACGACCGTGAAGCCGGGCTCCGTCCCCGGCCCGGAGGGCAGGCCCCAGGCGCCCCACATCGCCGTCACGGTGTTCGCGCGCGGCATGCTCCACCACCTCTACACCCGGATCTATTTCGACGACGAGCCCGCCAACGCGCAGGACCCGATCCTCGCCCTCGTGCCCGACGCCGACGCCCGCCAGACCCTGATCGCCCGCCGCCTGCCGGCGGAGCGCGAGCCCACCTACCGCTTCGACATCCGGCTCCAGGGCGAAGGCGAGACGGTGTTCTTCGAGGCCTGAGCGGCGATGCGCCCCCTCTCTCCCGGAGGTGAGAGGGGAGCGTTGCGGAGGCGTTTCGGGCTCCAGCCCAGCGTGCCATGCTGCGTGACCAGACCGGACGCAACCTCGATGACCTTCTCAGCCCTCGATTCCGCCCTCACGGGCCCGCTCTTCGCCACCGAACGGATGCGGGCGATCTTCTCGGACGAGGCGCGGCTCGCCGCGATGCTGCAGGCCGAGGCCGCCCTGGCGCGGGCGGAGGCGCGGTTCGGGCTCGCCCCGGAGGAGCTGGCGGCGGCCATCGCGGCGGTCGATCCGGCCAGCCTGGACCTGGAGGCGCTGGGCCGCGAGACCGCGCTGGCCGGGGCGCCGGCGATCCCCTTCGTCAAGGCGGTGCAGAAGCGCCTGCCCAAAGAGGTCGAAACAGCCTTTCACAAGGGCTCCACCACGCAGGACATCGCCGACACCGCGCTGGTCCTGCAGATGCGCGACGCCTTCGAGGCGCTGCGGGCCGACCTTGCCCCCACCCTGGCGGCCCTTTCCGCCCTGGCCCGGACGCACCGCGCGACGCCCTGCGTGGGCCGCACCTATGGGCAGCACGCCGCGCCGGTGAGCTTCGGCTTCAAGGCCGCGGTCTGGCTCGCCGGGATCGCGGACGTCGCCGGACGCCTGCCTGAGATCCGCTCCCGCACGCTGCTGGCCTCGCTCAGCGGCCCTGTCGGCACGCTGGCCGGCCTGCGCGAGCATGGCCCGGCCGTGCAGGACGCCTTCGCAGCGGAGCTTGGGCTGGGCGCGCCGCCCTTGTCGTGGCACACGCGCCGCAGCGCCGTCGTGGAGGCCGGGACCTGGCTGGCGATGCTGATCGGCGCACTCGGCAAGATGGCCACGGACGTGGCCCATCTGGCCTCCACCGAGGTCGGCGAGGCCGCCGAACCCTATGCGCCCGGCCGCGGCGGCTCGTCGGCCATGCCGCACAAGCGCAACCCCGTCTCGTGCACGGTGATCCTGGCGGCGGCCCAGGCCGCGCCCGGTCTCGCCTCGACGCTGCTCGCCGGCATGGCGGCCGCGCATGAGCGCCCGGCCGGAGCCTGGCACGCCGAATGGCACGCGCTGCCCCAGCTTTTCGGCCTCGCCTCCGGGGCGCTGGCGGAGGCGCGGCGTCTCGCCGAGGGGCTGGAGGTGGATCCCGCGCGCATGGCCCGCAACCTCGACCTTACGCAGGGGCTGCTCTTCGCCGATGCGGTCGCGGCGGCGCTGACGCCGGCGCTCGGCCGCGCCAGGGCGCATTCCCTGGTCGAAGAGGCCGCCGGCGAGGTGCGCCGGAGCGGCAAGCCGCTGCGCGAGGTCGTCGAGGGCCTGCCGGACCTCCCGGCCGGTTTCGACCGGGTCAGCCTCGCCAGGGCCTTCGATCCGGGCCCGTCCGTCGAAGCCGCCGGCCGTTTCGTCGATCGCGCGCTCGCCAGCGTTCAGCCTGTGACGGACGCGCTCGCGTGACGCCCGTAGCCCCTCATCCGACCTCGCTGCGCTCAGGCGCCCTCTCCCCGTTCCGGGGCGAAGGGGTGCGCCCGGCTGTTGGGCGGCGCCGACACCTCTCACCCTCTTGGAAACACCGCCATGCCGCTGATCGACGTCAATGGAACGACCCTCTTCTATGACGAGACCGGCCCGCGCGAGGCCCCGCCGGTGGTGTTCTCCAACTCGCTCGGGACCACCCTCGAAATGTGGGAGGCGCAGGCGCGCGCCTTCGCCGGTCGCTACCGCCTGATCCGCTACGATATGCGCGGCCATGGCCGTTCGCCCGCCGGCGACGGGCCGGTCACCATTGACACGCTGGGCGACGACCTCGCGGGTCTCATCGACGCGCTCGGGATCGGGAAGGCCCATGTGGTCGGCCTGTCGCTCGGCGGCATGACGGCGCAGAACCTCGCGATCCGGAATCCCGCCAAGGTCGCGAGCCTCGTCCTGATGGCGACCGCGCCCGCGCTGCCGCCGCCCGAGACCTGGGAGACGCGCGCCGACACGGTGCTCCGCGAGGGCATGGCGGCCATCGCGGGGCCGCTGCTCGGCCGCTGGTTCACGCCCGCCTTCGCGCAGCGCGACCCGGCCCGGCTCGCCTTTTTCACCAAGATGGTGCACGCCATCGACCCGAAGGGCTACGCCGCCTGCTGCCGCGCCATCCGCGACATGGACCTGCGGCCGGGGCTCGGCTCGATCACGGCGCCGACGCTGGTGATCGCCGGGGCCGACGATCCCGTCACGACGCCCGCCATGGGGCGGGAGCTCGCCGCCGCCATCCCGGGCGCGCGGCTCGAAACCATCGCCGACGCCGCGCATCTGCTCGCGGCCGAGCAGCCGGGCGACGTCAACGCGCTGCTGGGCGAGTTCCTCGCCGCGCAGGCCGGTCCGCCGGTCGCGCATGCGGGCTCAGCCTTCCAGCGCGGCCTCGCCAACCGCAAGGCGGTGCTGGGCGTCGACCATGTCCAGCGCTCCCTGGCCGGCGCGGGCCCCTTCGCCATGCCGTGGCAGGATTTCATCACCCGCGCCGCCTGGGGCGAGGTGTGGGGCGACGACACGCTGGCGTGGAAGACGCGCTCCTGCGTGACGCTCGCCATGATGGTGGCGCTGCACCGCGAGGAGGAGTTCAAGCTCCATGTCCGCCCGGCGCTGAAGAACGGCGTGACGCTGGAGGAGCTGCGCTCGCTCCTGATCCAGACGGCCATCTACGCCGGCGTGCCGGCCGCCAACGCGGCGTTCCGCTGGGTCAGGGACGTGCTCGGGCCGGAGGTCGACGCCGTCGCGCCGTGGGAGGCGCAAGCCTGAGCGTCTGGCCTATTTGAGCCGGCTCTGGCGCAGCACGCCGCTCTGCTCCAGGAGCGGATAGGCCGCGGCGGCGATGTGGGCCTCGATGCGCTTGAGGTCGCGCACGATGTCGAGCTGCACGCCGCTGGTCTCGATCGAGGCCGTGTCGCCGTCCCGGACGCGTTCGAAATGCCGCTCGGTGGCGATGCGCTCCAGCTCGCGGAACTGCTCCTTCTCGGCCACGAGGCGGCGGGCGGCGTTGAGGTCGCCCCCCATGAACACCGCGATGGCGAGCTGCATGTGGTCGATCAGGCGCTGGTGCATCGAGTCGATCTCGGCCAGGCCCTCGCCGGAGAGCTTAAGCCGGTTCTTGACGCACTTGGCGCCGAGCTCCTTCAGGTTCTTGTCGATGATGTCGCCGATATGCTCCAGATTGATGGCGAAGCCCAGGATCTCGGCCAGCCGGCGCGTCTCCACGTCGCTGGACGCCTCGCGGCTGATCGCCGTCAGGTAGCGCTCGATCTCGCCGTGGAGCCGGTCGACGACGTCGTCCAGGCGTCCGATCTCGGCGATGCGCTTGCGGTCGCCGCTGTGGATCAGGTCCTGCGAGCCGCGCAGCATCGCCTCGACGACGTCCGCCATGCGCAGCGATTCGCGCGCCGCATTGGAGAGCGCCACCGAAGGCGTCTCCAGCGCGGACGCGTCGAGATATTGCGGCGTGCCCGGGTCGGAGGCCTTGATGGTCTGCGGCAGGAGCCGCGTCAGCATGCGCGCCATGACGGGCAGCAGCGGCGTCGCCAGCGCCGCCATCGCCAGGTTGAACCCCATGTGGAACAAAGCCGCCATATGGGCGGGCGAGGCGTCCAGGGCCGCCAGCCAGGAGGCGCACAGGTTCAGGAGCGGCAGGAAGAGCACGCAGCCCACCGCCCGGTTGATCAGGTTGCCGAGCGGCAGCCGCATCCGCTGGGGATCGCCGGAGGATCCCTCCAGCACCGGGTTCAGCGCGCTGCCGAGATTGGCCCCGAGCACCATCGCGAGCGCCGCGACGGGCGAGATCACCCCCGCGCCGGCCAGCGACATGACGAACAGCACCACCGCCACGCTGGAATGCGCCGCCCAGGTGATGGCCGCCGCCAGCGCCAGGTTGAGCACGGGCTCGCGGGTGAGGGCCCCCAGCAGGTCGCGGACCGCGGGCGCGCTCTCCACCGGCGCGATGGCCTCCGTCAGCAGCCGAAGCGACAGGAGCATCAGCCCGAGCCCGATCGACACGCGTCCCAGGTCGCGGACCGTGGTGCGCCCGCTGCGCCGGAACGCCGCCACGCCGGCGCAGATCAGCACCGGATAGACGAGCCCCATGTCGAACGAGAACAGCTGCACGATGAGCGTCGTGCCCACATTCGCGCCCAGCATGAGCGCCATCGCGGGCGCCAGCGCGACGACGCCGTCGGCCGCGAAGGAGGTGGCCATCAGGGCGGTGGCGGTGCTGCTCTGCAGCAGCGCCGTGACGCCGACGCCGGCCATGAAGGCGTTGAGGCGCGACTTCAGCCCAATGCCGAGCACCCGTCTCAGCTCGCTGCCGAAGGCCCGCATGACGCCGCTATGCACCATGTGGATGCCCCACAGCAGCAGCGCGATGTCGCCGAAAAGATGGATGATGACCTGCGTGGCGGACATGCGGGGGGCCTCGCGCGAACGGGCGTAGAATACAGCATTACATCACGACGGTGAATGGAACGCCTATGCCGCAAATGCGACAGGGGTGAGCCCACCTTGTGGCGCGGCCGCCCGCATCCTAGATTAGGCGCGCCATGGGGTGCTGCCTTCGCGGGCGGCTGAGATCACACCCATCGAACCTGATCTGGGTAATGCCAGCGCAGGGAGGGGCAGGGCGCCGCTTAGGCGCCATGCGTCTCTTCCGCTGGAAGGAAGGACGTTCCGGCCGCCATGACGGTTTCGCCTCATCCCATCGTGTCGCCCCCGGACGTCGGCGGGGCGCTCGCCGCGCTGCGCTGGAGGCGTCCCCTCGTGCACTGCCTCACCAATGACGTGGTCGCGGCCGTCACCGCCAACGCCCTGCTGGCGGCCGGGGCCGCGCCCGTGATGGCGCATGCGCCCGAGGAGGCGGCCGTGATCGCGGCCCGCGCCGGGGCGTTGCTGGTGAATATCGGCACGCTGACGCGCGATCGCGTGGACGTGATGGCGGCGTCGGCCCAGGCCGCGAACGCGGCGGGCGTCCCGTGGGCGTTCGATCCCGTCGGCGTCGGGGCGTCTCCCTTCCGCCAGAGCGCGGCCGCGTCGCTGGCGTCGCTCCATCCGGCGGTGGTCAAGGGCAACGCGGCCGAGATCCTCACCATGGCGACGGGCCAGGCGGCCGGCCGGGGAGTGGATTCGGAGGACCATGACGCCCGCGCCGTCCAGGAGGCCGCGACCGCGCTGGCCAGGAGCCTCGCATGCGTGGTCGCCGTCACCGGCGAGGTGGATTTCGTCACCGACGGGTCGGCGTCGCTCGCCGTCCACAACGGCCACGCCCTGATGGGGCGCATCACCGGCTCGGGCTGCGTCGCTGGCGCGCTTTGCGCGGCGTTCCTGGGCGCCCGGATCCCGCCGTTCGAGGCGGCGACGGCCGCGCTGGCCGCTTTCGGGCTGGCCGGCGAACGCGCCGCCCGCGAAGCGCCCGGGCCGGGGACGTTCCAGGTGCGGCTCTTGGACGAACTCGCCGCCCTCACTCCCGAGGATCTGTCCGCCGGCGCAAGGATCGCCTGATGGGAAAGACCCCGTTCGACCTCTCGCTCTATCTCGTCACGGACCCGGCGCTGGTCGAGCCGCGCGGGCTGTTGGCGACCGTGGAGGCCGCCGTCCGGGGCGGCGTCACCCTCGTGCAGTTGCGCGACAAGACGTCGGACGACCGGGATTTCGCCGCCGCCGCCGAGGCGCTGCTGGCCGTGTTGAAGCCGCGCGGCGTTCCGCTGATCGTCAACGACCGCGCCGCCATCGCCAAGGCGGTCGGCGCCGACGGCGTCCATATCGGCCAGGACGACGGCGACCCCCGCCGCGTGCGCGACCTGATCGGCCCGGACATGATCCTCGGCCTCTCGGCCGGAACGCCGGCCGAGTTCGCGGCCGCGCCGGGCGACGGGATCGTCGATTACCTGGGCGTGGGCCCGATCCGGGCGACTGGCACCAAGCCGGACCATGATCCTCCCATCGGCGTCGAAGGATTGGCGCGGCTCCTGCCGCTGTGCCCGCTCCCGAAGGTCGCCATCGGAGGCATAGGGCCGGCGAACGCCGAAGCCGTGGCGGCGACGGGCGTGGAGGGCGTCGCGGTCGTGTCCGCCATCTGCTCGGCCCCGGATCCGGAGGCGGCGGCCCGCAGCCTGGCGATGATCATTCGCAACGTCAGGGCGGCTCGCCGATGACCCCCAGCCGTCGCTCGACGCTCGCGGCCGGCGCCGCCGCGCTGCTGGGCGCGCCCGCGCTGGCGCGCGCCGAGCCCCAGATCCGGTGGCGCATGGCGACGTCCTGGCCGAAAAACCTGCCCGGTCCCGGCGTCTCCGCCCGCCGCGTGGCGGACCGGATCCGGACGATGTCGGCCGGCCGGCTGGAGATCGACGTCTTCGCCGCCGGCGAGATCGTGCCCGCCTTCGCGGTGCTGGACGCCGTCTCCAACGGCACGGTCGAGATGGGCCACACCGCCTCGTTCTTCTGGGAAGGCAAGGCGCCCGGCGCCTCGCTGTTCACCACCGCGCCCTTCGGACTCGGCGCCATCGAGCACCAGGCCTGGCTGTCCGAACGCGGCGGCCAGGACCTGTGGGACAGGCTCTACGAACCGTTCGGCGTGCGGGGCCTTCTGGCGGGCAACACCGGGCCGTCGATGGGCGGGTGGTTCCGCAAGGAGCTAGCCTCGGCGGCCGACCTGAAAGGGCTGCGCATCCGCGTGCAGGGCCTGGGCGGCGAGGTCTACGCCGAGCTCGGCGCCGTCCCGCAGGCGATCCCGCCGGGGGACGTCTATCCGGCGCTGGAGCGCGGCGTCATCGACGCGGTCGAACTTCTCTCGCCGGCCAACGACCTGCCGCTCGGCTTCCACCGCGTCGCGCCGGTCTACTACATGCCGGGGTTCAACAAGCCCAACGGCGCCGCCGAGGCGCTGGTGTCGCGGCGCGCCTGGGAGGCGCTCGCGCCGGACCTGCGCGGCGTCGTCGAGGCCGCCTGCCTGGCCGAGCACGGGGCGGGGCTGGCCGACGCCGAGCGCACCAACGCCGACGCCGTGGTCCAGCTCGTCTCCGTCGGCGCCCGGCCGACGCCGTTTCCGGCGGATGTGCTGGCGGCGGCCCGCAAGGCGGCCGACGCGGTGCTCGACCGCGTCGCCGCCAAGACGCCGATCGCCGGCGAGATCGTGGCGTCCTACCGGGCGGCGACGGCCGCCGGCAGGCCCTGGGCGCGCATCCAGGGCTACATGGCCCAGGCGCTCAGGGGCTGAACCGAAACGGAAACGGCCTCCGAGAGGGGGACTCGGAGGCCGTCTGCACGAAGCGGCCCGGGGGGCGCAAGCCGCTTCGAAGCCGAGGGAAACGCGCTCAGCCGGCCAGCTTGGCGGCGATCTGGGCGACGTGCTTGCCCTGGAAGCGCGCGCCCGCGAGGTCGGCGGCCGAAGGCTGGCGGGAGCCGTCGCCGCCCGCGATCGTGGAGGCGCCGTAGGGCGAGCCGCCCTTGATCTCCTCCAGGCCCATCTGGCCCGCGTAGGAGTAGGGCAGGCCCACCACCACCATGCCGTGATGCATGAGCGTGGGGATGAAGCTCAGGATCGTCGATTCCTGGCCGCCATGCTGGGTGGCCGAGGACGTGAAGATCGACCCGACCTTGCCGACCAGCTTGCCTTGCGCCCACAGGCCGCCGGTCTGGTCGACGAAGCTGCGCATCTGGCTGGCCACGTTGCCGAACCGGGTCGGCGATCCGAAGATGATGGCGTCGTATTCGGGCAGTTCGGCGACCGTGGCCTCCGGGAACTCGTGCTCGGTCTTGAAGCCGTAGGTCTTGGCGACCTCGGCCGGCACCGTCTCGGGAACGCGCTTCACCACCACCTCGGCGCCGCCTTCGCGGGCGCCCTCGGCGACGGACTTGGCCATCGTCTCGATATGGCCGTAGGACGAGTAATACAGAACCAGGACCTTGGTCATCGGAAGCTCCGCGGCGGGGGAGGGAAACAGGGGGCCGGAATGGCCTGCGCTGCACAATTCGGCCTGTGCGGCGCAAACGGCAAGGCCGTCCGGCGCAAGCGCGCCCTTGCAGAAGCGACAGTCGTTGGGGGAAAAGCGCCGATCGCCCGGTCCCGCCACTTTGGCGCGATTCGACGAGGAGCTCCGAATGGCCGACAAGAAGCCCAATATCCTGCTGATCGTCGCCGACCAGCTCTCGGCTCCCTTCCTGCCCGCCTATGGCCATCCGGTGGTGAAGACGCCGACGCTCGACCGCCTCGCCCGCGAGGGCGTCGTGTTCGAGAGCGCCTACACCAACAGCCCGCTCTGCGCCCCGGCGCGCGCCGCCATGATGTCGGGCCTGCTGCCCTCGCGCACCGGCGCCTTCGACAACGCGGCCGAGTTCCGCTCCGCGATCCCGACCTTCGCGCATTACCTGCGGCTGGAGGGCTACCGCACCTGCCTGTCGGGCAAGATGCATTTCGTCGGGCCGGACCAGCTCCACGGCTTCGAGGAGCGGCTGACGACGGACATCTACCCCGCCGATTTCGGCTGGACGCCCGACTGGTCGAAGCCGCAGGAGCGGATCGACTGGTGGTACCACAACATGACCTCGGTGAAGCAGGCCGGGATCGCAGAGATCACCAACCAGCTCGAATATGACGACGAGGTCGCCTTCCTGGCCCGGCGGCGCCTGTTCGACTTCGCCCGCTACAAGGACACGCTGCCGTTCTGCCTGATGGTGTCCTTCACGCACCCGCACGACCCCTATGCGGCGCGGGCGAAGTACTGGAGCCAGTACCGCGACGCCGACATCGACCTGCCGGCCACGCCCGCCATCCCGTACGCGCAGATGGACCCGCACAGCCGCCGCCTGCACGACATGTCGGCCATGGACGACTACGACGTCACCGAGGCGGACATCCGCTCCTCGCGCCACGGCTACTACGCCAACATCACCTATGTGGACGACCTCATCGCCGGCCTCATGGAGACGCTGGAAACCTGCGGCATGGCGGAGGACACCGTCACGCTGGTGACGTCCGACCACGGCGATTTCCTGGGCGAGCGGGGCCTCTGGTACAAGATGAGCTACCGCGAGCATTCCGCCCGCGTGCCCCTCATCGTGCATGCGCCCCAGCGCTTCGCGCCGCGCCGGGTCGCCGCTCCGGCCTCCATCGCGGATCTCCTGCCGACGCTGGTCGACATCGCCAAGCCGGGAGGCTCGGCCACGCTGGCCCGCCCGGTGGACGGCGCCAGCCTGATGCCGGCGCTGGAGGGCCGCGACGAGCCGGACCGGGTCGTGCTTGGCGAATACCTCGCCGAGGGCGTCCACGCGCCGATGTACATGGTCCGGCAAGGCGACTGGAAGATGATCTGCTGCGACACCGATCCGGACCAGCTCTTCGACCTCGCCGCCGATCCGCACGAGAACCGGAACCTCGCCGCTGACCCCGCCCATGCGCCGCGGCTCGCCGCGCTGAAGCAGGCGCTCGCCGGCTTCGACGCCGCCGCGATCCGCCAGGAGGTCGTCTCCAGCCAGCAGCAACGCCTGTTGGTGTTCAAGGCGCTCACCAAGGGCCACGTCTACCCGTGGGACTTCCAGCCCCTGCGCGACGCCTCCGAGCAATACACACGCAACCACCGAGACGTGACCGAGACCGACATCCTGTCGCGATTCCCGCCCGCCCCCGAGGCGGTGAAGAAGCCGGGACGCTAGCCGCCGGCCTGGGCCAGGTCGCCGATGCGCTGCAGGTCGCCCACGAAGGCCTCGTAGGCCGTGCGCCGCTCGTGCGGATCCTGCAGGCGCAGCAGGTAGGACGGATGCACCGTGATGTAGCCGTCGCGCTCGTCCGGCCAGCGATAGGGCCCGCGCGACCGCGTGATCGGCAGCGCCTTGCCGGCCAGCGCCTGCACGGCCGTCGCGCCGAGCGCCACGACGATCCGCGGCTTCACCAGCCGGATCTCCTTGTCCAGCCACCAGCGCTCCTTGCGGATCTCGCCGGTGGACGGCTTCTCGTGGATGCGCCGCTTGCCGCGCTGGGTGAAGTGGAAGCGCTTCACCGCGTTGGTCACATAGGCCTCGCCGCGCGGCACGCCGGCCTCCGCCAGCGCCCTGTCGAGCAGCTGCCCGGCCGGCCCCACGAAAGGCTTGCCCTGCACATCCTCCTGGTCGCCCGGCTGCTCGCCCACGAACAGGATCGGCGCGCCCTGCGGTCCCTCGCCGGGCACGAAGCGGCCGACGCCCGGGCCTGGCGGCTCGGCGGCCGCCATCAGGTCGTAAAGTTCGGCCAGCGTGGCGGGCTCGCGGTCCTGGCCGGCGGGGGCCTGGGGCTCCATGCGGGAGAACAGGTCGCTCATGCGACGCCCGGCGGGGCTTCGGGCACGCCGGCCCAGAGGCTCGGCAGCGCCCCGGCCTGCCCGTGCAGCGGGTCCGTGTCGGGCGCCGGGACGGAGCGGATCGCGGCGTCGGCCTCGGCCCGCTCGCGCGGGTCGCCCCGCCGCACGTCCCAGTCGCGGCTGCGGTCATAGGCTCCCACCACCACGAGGTCGTCGGACTGGCCCCGGTTGCGATGGGCGACGCCGGCCGGGATCGCGACCGCGTCGCCCGCTTCGAGCGCCACCACGGGGCCGCCCTCGCCGCCGAACTGGACGCTGACGCGCCCTGCCGCCACGCCCAGCACCTCGTGCGCGGTGCTGTGGAAATGATGATAGTCGAAGATTCCGTCGCGCCAGGACGCGCCCCAGCCATTCGCGGCGAAGATCCGCTCGAACGCGCGGGCGACGTCGCCCGCTGGCGGCAGGGCCTCCCGGTAGACGAGGAGCGGCAGGCGGGAGTTCGGGATCCCGCCATTCGGCTCCAGCCGCTGGGCTTCGGGCGAGCCTGTCGTCATGACGCTGGTTCCGGTCTGTTGCGCCTCCCCGGAACGGCGCTCGGGCCATCGGGTTCCGCCTGCGCCTCGCCGAAGGCCCTCTCAGCCGTGCAGGCGCACCACCGTCACCGTGCAGGGCGCCTCGGCGACGACCTGCGACGACACGCTGCCGAGATAGCGCCGCAGCGCCGAGCTCCCCCGCGCCCCGATGACGATGTGGTCGACCTGGTTCTTGCGGGCGTATTCGATCAGCGCGGCCGCGGGGTCGACCGCCTCCAGAACGTGGAAGCTGATCGAATCGGTGGGCGCCTTGAGCCCCCGCGCCCAGTCCTGCAGCTCCACGAGCCGCTGCACATAGGCGTTGCCGCCGTTGCGCGGTGCGGAATCCTCCAGCGACAGCAGCGCCGTCTTCAGCACCGTGACGCAGACGAGCCTGGCGCCCGGCTCGGCCGCGAAGATCCTCTCCGCGTGGGTGCGCAGGCGCAGCGCCAGCTCGTCGTGCCCGGATTGCAGGTCCACCGCCGCGAGCACGATCGGGGCGGAGTCGAGCTGGGCCGCGATGCGCGCCTGCGGCCGCGCGGCGCTCCGGCGCGTCGCCAGCCGGCGGCGCAGGACCGTCCAGAAGCCGTCGCGATGCAGCTTGGCGGCCCGCCAGGTGAGCTCCACCTTCTCGGGGTTCTCCAGCGCGAAGGCGAGCTGCGCGGCGCTGGCGAAGCGGCGGGCCGGGTCCACCGACAGGCAGCGCAGGATCACGTCCTGCAGCCAGGGCGGGCAATCCGGCGCGATCGCCCGCGGCGGCGTCGGGTCGCGCCAGAACCGGCGCATCATCCCGGCCTTTCCGCTCGGCTCGCCGAAGGGCTGCTTGCCGGTGACGAGTTCGTACAGGATGCAGCCGAGCGCGAAATGGTCGCTCTTGGGCTCGCTGCGCACGCCCAGCACCTGCTCGGGCGAGATATAGGGGCTCGTGCCCATCGGGACGTCGGATTCCTCGCCCAGCAGGTCAGGCAGCTCGTCATGCCGGGACAGGCCGAAATCGATGAACACCGCCTCGCCCGACGGGCGCAGCAGGATGTTGGCGGGCTTCAGGTCCAGGTGGATCACGTGCTGGCGGTGCAGGTCCTGCAGGGCCCGGGCGATCCGGGCGCCGATCTCCGCCACGCGGGCGGGGGGAACAGGCGCCGTCCTGGCGATGGCCAGCAGGCTCTCTCCGTCCACCCACTCCATGACCACATAGGGCACATGGGTGAAGTCGCCGGCGGCGACGAAGCGGGGCGCATGCGGGCCGCTCAGCCGCGGCAGGATCATCTGCTCCAGCTCGAAGCCGACGATCGCCGAGACGTCGTCGCCGGGCTTCAGCGCCGGGATCTTCATCACCAGCCGGGGCTGCCCTTCGCCCGCGTCGGGGCGGCTCACCCGCCACAGGCTGCTCATCACGGTGCGGTGGACGCATTCCTCCAGGACGAACCCGTCGATGACGTCGCCGACCTGCTGGCGCAACGGGCCCATGCCGGTCAGCGCCCTTCCAGCAGGCGCTGGGCGAGGCTCTCGGGCAGGCCCGCCGCGCGGATCTTGGCCGCCGCCGCCGTGGTGGCGTAAGGGACGCGAACCGAGGTGAACCGCAGCGGCGCGAACTCCAGGAGCCCGTAGCAGGCGGCCGGATTGTGGTCGCGGGGCTGCCCCACCGAGCCCAGGACGGTGAGCCAGCAGCGCGAGGGCGACAGCGGCACGGGCTTGCCCGGCAGCGGCTGGAACTCGCCCGCCGGCCGCTGGGGCGACATGTGGTAGAGCATGGGGCAGTGCGTGTGCCCGCAATAGGTGTAGCGCTGGGGCGTGGTGCGCATGCTGCGCTCCGCCTCGACGGGCGTCAGCACGTAGCCCCAGTCGCCCGGGGCCCAGCCATTGGCGTGCACATAGAGCCGGTCCTCGTCCACGGCCGAGAGGGGCAGCCCGGCCAGGAAGGCGCCCTGCTGCTCGTCGAGCCGCCCGCGCGTCCACGCCATCGCGGCCTCGGCCACCGGGTTCATGCGGATCTCGGGGTCGCGCACGGCTGCGTCGTGGTTGCCCTTCAGGGCGATCGCCCCGTGGGCGACGAGGTCGCGGACCTGGTCCACCACCCAGCCCGGGTCGGCGCCGTAGCCCACATAGTCGCCCAGCAGCACGAAACGCTCCACGCCGCGCCGGCGCGCGTCCGCCAGGCAGGCCTCGAAGGCCTCCCGGTTGCCATGGATGTCGGACATCAAAGCGATCGACACGGCGGCTCCGGAACGGTCCTGGTCCGTCCGGCGCATCGGAGCGCAAAACGGAGCCGGCGCCTAGAGCCTTGCAGCTCAGCACATCGGCGGGTCTAAAGGTTGTGCATCCGCGGTTCGTCGGCGGCGCGCTCGGGGCCGGCCTCGGGGCTCTCCACGTCCGGCCCCGCCGACAGGCCGAGCTGCAGCAGCTTGGCGCGAACCTCGTGCGCCTCCCGGCCCAGCTTCAGGCCGATCACCGAGGCGGGCGCCCGCTCCTCGGCCAGCCGCTTCAGGGCGTGCACGCTCTCCAGCGTCCAGGATGAATCGTCCATGTCGGCCTCCCTTGGGTGAACCGCCCGGATGCTGACCTCCCCTTGCGGCGTTCCTGTGTCGGCGCGCTTCGGGGTCGGCGCGCGGGCGCTCGTGGGGGGACGCCCGGGAACCTTGGGCTGGACATCGCTGTTCGGTGTTGCGCGCATCGTCCTGCGCCGGCGGAAACATCATGGCCCCCACTCCCGTCCCGACGAGCTCGGCGACCGACATCCAGCGCACGATGTCGGTCATGCTGGCGATCCTGGTGGCCGTCGTGGTGACGTGCGCCCTCTATTTCGGCCGCGAGATCCTGATCCCGCTGGCGCTCGCGGTGCTGCTCAGCTTCGTGCTCGCGCCGCTGGTCAGGCTGCTCCAGCGCGTCAAGGTCCCGCGGGCGTTGTCCGTCATCGGCGTCGTCCTGATGGCGTTCCTGCTGATCGCCGGCCTCGGGACGATCATGGCCAGCCAGGTCACCCGGCTCGCCAGCGACCTGCCGTCCTACGAGCGGACGATCCGCGACAAGATCAAGAGCATCCGCGGCATGGCGGCCGGCAACGGCACGCTGGAGCGCGCCGCCGACGTGCTGCAGGACCTCGGCAAGGAGCTGCAGAAGCCCGAGGCGGTGTCCAATCCGGCCCTGAGCCGCGACCAGGCCGACAGCAAGCCCATCCCGGTGGAGCTGCGCGCGCCCGAGTCGAGCGCCTTCCGGACCATGACCGACCTCATCGGGCCGCTGCTGCACCCGCTGGCCACGACCGGCATCATCATCATCTTCGTGATCTTCATCCTGATGCGGCGCGAGGACCTGCGCAATCGCATGATCCGCCTCGCCGGCGCGCAGGACCTGCACCGAACGACCGCCGCCATCGACGACGCGGCGCACCGGCTCAGCCGTTATTTCCTCGTCCAGCTCGCGCTCAACGCCAGCTTCGGCGTGGTCATCGGGGTGGGGTTGTTCTTCATCGGCGTGCCGAGCCCCGCCCTCTGGGGGATCATCGCCGCGATCCTGCGCTTCGTGCCCTATATCGGCGCCGCCATCTCGGCGATCCTGCCGATGGCGCTGGCCGCGGCCGTGGATCCGGGCTGGACCATGTTCCTGTCCGCCGGGGCGCTGTTCCTCTTCGTCGAACCCATCGTCGGCCATGTCATCGAACCGCTGGTCTATGGCCAGAGCACCGGGCTGTCGCCCGTGGCGGTGGTGACGGCGGCCACCTTCTGGACATGGCTGTGGGGGCCGATCGGGCTCGTGATGGCGACGCCCCTCACGGTCTGCCTCGTCGTCCTCGGCCGCCACATCGAGCAGTTCGCCGTCTTCGACGTGATGTTCGGCGACCAGCCCGTGCTGTCGGCGCCCGAGATGTTCTACCAGCGCATGCTGGCCGCCGACCCCACCGAGGCGGTCGAGCAGGCGGAGACCTGCCTCGAGGAGTCCAGCATGGCGGACTATCTCGACACGGTGGCGCTGCCCGGCATCAGGCTCGGCGCGCAGGACGCCACGCGCGGCGCCCTGGAGCCCGAGCGCATGGGGGTCGTCCGGGATTCGGTGGCCGAGCTCGTCGAGGACCTGGAGGAGCTGAGCGCCGTCGACGCGGACGCGTCGGCGATGCCGGACGCCTGGACCGAGGGCGAGCCGCACGAGCCCATCCGGCCGCGCGTGCTCTGCATCGGCGTGCGCAACCCGCTCGACGAGGCCGCGGCGCAGCTCTTCCGGCTGCTGGCCACGCGCCGCAACCTGCCCACGCAGGCGTTGGGGCTTGAATCCATGGCCATGGCGAACCTGTTCCGGCTCGACACCCGCGGCGTCGACGTGATCTGCCTGTCGGTGTTCGAGACGTCCTCGCCCGTCCACATCCGCTACGCCCTGCGCCGGCTCCGGCGCAAGGCGCCGAAGGCGGCCTTCGTGGTCGGCTATTGGCTGCAGGACAACGGCGAGCACCTGGAGAGCCTGCGCGAGGTGGTGGCGCCCGCCACCCTGGTCACGACGCTGGCCGACGCGGTCGCGGTCGCCCAGGGCGTGCTGCACGCGCCGACGCCGGAAGCCGCCGCCAAGGCGGACGGCGGGACCGAAGCGCAGCCCGCCCTCAAAGAGGCCCAGAGCGCCTGACCCGCTGACGAAAAAAGGCCCCGGACGCGTCCGGGGCCTCGCTTTCAGAAGTCGGAACCCGAAAAGCCTAGAAGTAATGGCGGCGCGGGCCGTGGTGACGCCAGCCATAATGGTGGCCGCGGTTCCAGCCATGATGGCGCGGGCCATGGGCGCGCCAGCCATAGTGATGGCCATGGCCGCGCCAGCCGTGATGGCCGTAAGGCCGCGCCTCGGCCGAACCGGCCAGGCTGAGGAACACCGCGACCGCAGCGGCCGCGACCGCCACGGCGGATGACTTAATGGACGGAACTCTCATGCGCGTTCTCCGAGGGTGAGGTGAAGATCACCCCGTCAACGCGGCCCCGGCCTGAAGTGTTGCATTCGCCGCGCCCCTGACGTTGATCACGCTTAACGGGTCCGGAGCGCCATGATCCGAGGCGGCGTCTGGGGCCCGAACTTGGGCTCGACCGGAACGGACTCGTCCTGACGGCGTTGTCTTCTCAACGGAAGCACTGAATTTTGTGCAAAGGAGGATGACGATGTCCATGAGCACTTTCGGCAAGCCCCTTCTGACGGCCGCCGCCGCTGCGGCGGCCCTGTTCGGCGTCTCCGCCGCCACCGTGACCCCGGCCGAGGCCGGCGCCAGCACCGGGACCTGGCGCGCCTATCCGGGCGGCGTCTATCGCGGGGGTTATGGCGGATATGGCGGCGGCGGATATGGCCGCCACGCCTATGGCGGCGGCCCGCGCTACTATAACCGCCATCGCGGCGGCAACTGGGGCGGCGCGGCTGCGGCCGGCGCCATCGGCGGCCTGGCGCTCGGCGCGCTGGCGGCCGGCTCGCGCGGCGGCGACTGCTACTGGACCACCCGCGAGGTCTATGACGGCTACGGATACAGCCGCATGCAGCGCGTCCGCGTCTGCGACTGACCTTCATCTCCGCACCGCGGAGGCACGGCGAACGGCGGCTTCGGCCGCCGTTTCGCGTTCCATCGGCGCGCTTGGCGATCCCGAACCCCAGTACTATCCTCGGTTGCAATGAACCAGGGAACAGCCATGTCGAGCGCCACGCCGGCCGCCGCCGGCCTTGGCCGCCGAGCAGCGGTCGCGCTGGTCCTGGCGGGGCTGGCGCTGGGCGCCGGCCCCGCCGCGCAGGCGCGTGAGTTCCGCGCCGCCGACAACCAGGTCGAGACCTACCCCACCGTCCAGGCGCTGCAGTTCATGAGCCGCCTCGTGGCGGAGCGCACGCGAGACCGCCACGGCGTCAAGGTCTTCGCCTCCAGCCAGCTCGGCGACGAGAAGGACACCATCGAGCAGACCCGCGCGGGCGCGATCGACATCAACCGCACCAATGTGGCGCCCCTGGCGGGGCTGGCCGCGCCGCTCTCCGTCCTGGTGCTGCCCTTCCTGTTCCGGTCGGGCGATCACCTGCGCCGGGTCCTCGACGGTCCGATCGGCGAAGAGCTCCTCGCGTCGCTGGAGCCCTACGGCCTGGTGGGCCTGGCCTTCTACGATTCCGGCGCCCGGTCCATCTACAACAGCGTGCGCCCCGTCCGCAGCGTGGCCGACATGAAGGGCCTGCGCATCCGGGTGCAGCAGTCCGACATGGCGATCGCCATGATCCGGGCGCTCGGCGCCGAACCCGTGCCGTTGCCCTACGGCCAGGTCACGCCGGCTCTCGCCACGCATCTGATCGACGGCGCGGAGAACAACTGGCCCTCCTACGTGTCCACGACGCATTTCAACCTGGCGCGCTTCATCACCCTCACCGAGCACACCATGGGGCCGGAGGTCCTGGTGATGTCCAAGAAGGCCTGGAGCAGCCTCGACGCGGCCGACCAGGCCGTGTTCCGGCAGGCGGCGCGCGAGTCGAGCGCCTTCATGCACGAGCTCTGGACGGTCTGGGAGGAGCGCGCCCGCAGGCAGGCGCTGGACGCCGGAAACTCGGTGGTGGACGACGTCGACAAGGCGGAGTTCCAGGCCGCCACGGCGGGCCTTCTCGACAAGACCCTGGCGGACCCGGCCCTCAAGAGCCTCGTCGAACGCATCCGGCAGGTCCCATGACGGTGCAAGCCGACGCGACCGCGCCACGCGCCGCCAACCAGCCCCCGGCGCAGCGCACACGGCTTGAATCCCTCATCCGCCGCCTGCCGATCCGCTGGCGCATCCTGTCCATCGCGGGCATCAACTCCGCCATCGTGGTGGTGCTCGCGGTCGTCATCTGGGACGGCGCGCAGGTGCTGAACGCCACCTGGAAGCAGCTCGTCCAGGTGCGCCAGTCCGACCGGCTGCTGCTGACCGTCGAGAGCGAGGCGGGCAAGCTGCAAAGCCTCATCCACCGCTACTTCACCCAGCCCAATCCCGAGGTCCTGACCGAGATCGAGCGCCGCAAGGCGACGCTGACCGAGGCGCTCGGCAGCCACGAGGGCGCCGATCCGGCGATCACCCAGCAGGCCAGGGCGCTGACGCTCATCACCGAGCGGCTGCTCGCCGGGTTCGACGCCCTGCGCGACGTGCGCCATCAGATCTCGCAGATCTACGAGGACGAGGTGCTGCGCTCGGCCCGCGAGATGGCGGGCCTCTACGCCATCCTGCAGGGCGCCACCGACGGCAAGGGCTCGCTGGTTCTGCCTGCGCTCGGCAAGTCGCGCGAGGCCTTCTCGGCGACGCTGGTCGCGGCGAACGCCTATTATTTCTCGCTGGCCTACGACTCGGCCGAGGAGGCGTTCCGCAACATCGCCACCATCGAGAAGACCGTGCCGGTCATGCTCGACCTGGCCGAGACCGACTTCCAGAAGGACGCCCTGCGGGCGCTCGGCGACCGAGCCGACAAGCTCGCCCAGGGCCTCGACAAGCTCGCCACCGCGTTCAACCTTCAGGCGCGGCTGCTGCGCGACACCGTCGACCGCAGCGGAGCCGAGATGGAGAAGGCCTCGCAGGCGATCTCCCAGCGCACCGCCGAGCGCGAGGCGCAGGCGCAGGGCCGGCTCGACCGGGTGCTGCGCGAGGTGTTCGCCTGGGTGGGGGTGCTCACCCTGGCGCTGGTCTGCGTCATCGTCGTGCTGGGCACCATCGTGGCCCGCAGCGTCAGCCGGCCGCTGGAGCAGATCGGCGACGCCATGGGGGCGATCGTGGCGGGCGACCTCACCCGCCGCGTGCGGGGCCTCGGCGCCCGGGACGAGATCGGCGTCATGGCCCGCGCCGTGGAGGTGTTCCGCGCCAACGCCATCGCCAAGCAGCGCGCCGAGGCCGATCTCCGGGCCTCCAAGGAAGAGGCCGAGCAGGCGCTCGCCAATCTGCGCGCCACGCAGCAGAGCCTGATCGAGGCGGAGAAGCTCGCCGCCCTGGGCGGGCTTGTCGCCGGGGTGGCGCATGAGGTGAACAATCCCGTCGGCATCAGCCTCACGGTCGCGTCGGCGCTGGCGCAGCGCTGCTCGGCCTTCGAGCAGGACCTCGCCGCCGGCCAGCTCCGGCGCTCGCAGCTCGCCGCCTTCGTGGACCAGAACCGCGACGCCGCCCGGCAGCTCGTGGCCAACCTGCAGCGCGCCGGCGACCTCATCCAGTCCTTCAAGCAGGTCGCGGTGGACCGCAGCCACGCCGACCGGCGCCGGTTCGACCTGCGCCTCGCCACCGAGGACATCCTGGCCAGCCTGCGGCCCGGGCTGCGCCTGCGCCGCCTGGCGCTGGACGTCGACATCTCCGACGGCCTCGCCATGGACGGCGACGCCGGCGCCTACGGGCAGGTGCTGACTAACCTCTTCCTCAACGCCATGACGCACGCCTATCCGGACGGACGCGGCGGGACCATCCGCGTCACCGGCCGGGCGATGGGCCCCGACAGCGTCCAGGTCCTGTTCTCCGACGACGGCGTCGGCATGCAGGACGACGTTCTGCGCCAGGCCTTCGACCCCTTCTTCACGACCCGGCGCGGCCAGGGCGGCACCGGGCTCGGCCTGCACATCGTCTACAACGTCGTGACCCAGAGGCTGGGCGGGCGCATCACGCTCACCTCCCGGGCCGGGCGGGGCGCGACCTTCCAGCTGACGCTGCCGCGGGTCGCCCCCGGCGAGCCCGTCCGCGACGCCGCCGCTCCCCGCGACACGCTCAACGAGACGCCGGATTCGAAAGGCGCCCTGCATGGCTGACAGCGACGACCTGCTCACCCTCATCGACGACCGGGACGCCCCGGCGCCGGACCAGCGCGGCAAGCGCTGGAAGATCGCCGTCATCGACGACGACGAGGCCGTGCACGAGGGCACGCGCTTCGCCCTCGCCGACTATGCGCTCGGCGGCATGGGGCTGGAGATCGTCTCGGCCCGCTCGGCCGAGGAAGGCCGCGCCCTGCTGCGGGCGCATCCCGACATCGCGGCGGTGCTGCTGGACGTCGTCATGGAGAGCGAGACCGCCGGGCTCGAGCTGGTCGACTTCATCCGCCGCGACCTCGGCAACGACTCCATCCGGATCATCCTGCGCACCGGCCAGCCGGGCCAGGCGCCGGAGAAGCGCGTCATCCTCGATTACGACATCAACGACTACAAGGCCAAGACCGAGCTCACCGCCGACAAGCTCTTCACCTCGCTTACGGCGGCGCTGCGCAGCCACCAGCAGATCCAGCGCATGGAGGAGACCCGGCGCGGGCTGGAGATCATCGTCGACGCGGCCTCCACGCTGTTCGACTTCAAGTCCATGCAGCGGCTGGCCGAGGGCGTGCTGACGCAGATCGGGTCGATCCTGAACGTGGACTGCGCCGGCATCCTGGTGCTGCGCGACACCGGCTCCGACCAGGGCGGCGTCAGCGTGCTGGCCGGCTCGGGGTGCTATCGCCAATATGTGCGGCAGGGCGGCCTCGCCTCCCTCGACCCCGAAGTCCGGGAGCTGGTGGAGCACGCCTTCGCGTGCGGCCGCACCGAATATCTGCCCCGCCATTTCCTGATCTACATCCGCACCGCGAGCGGCCGGGAGGTGGTGGTGCTGCTCGACGCCGGGCAGGAGCTCTCCAGCACCAACCGGGCCCTCGTCGAGGTGTTCTGCAGCCGGCTCGCCATCGCGTTCGACAATGTGCTGCTCTACCAGCAGCTCCAGGACGCCAACGCCCTGCTGGACGAGCGCGTCAAGCAGCGCACGCGCGAACTCACCTCCGCCAACCAGCGCCTGCAGGCCCAGTGGGCCAGGCTGCGGCGGGCCAACGCCTTCCAGTCCGAGCTCCTGGGCACGGTGGCGCACGACCTCAAGAACCCGCTCAGCGTGATCCTGGGCCGGACCGAGATCCTGGGCGAGCTGCTGGCCGCCGACCAGCCGCCGGCCGGCGCGGTGGAGATGCAGGTCGAGCATATCCGCAAGTCGGCCCGCTACCTGACCACGCTGGTCGACCGCCTCATCGCCGACGCCATGACGGATGCGCTCGACATCAGCGTCCGCCGCGAGCCGCACGACCTCGCCACGCTCCTGCGGCAGGTCGTCGACGCCAACCGGCCCATGGCCGAGCGCAAGCAGCAGGCCATCCAGGTCGACGTGCCGCTCTCGCTGCCGGCGCGCTTCGATCCCGACCGGCTCGAGGAGGCGATCGACAACCTCGTCAGCAACGCCATCAAATACTCGCCCATCGGCGAGCGCATCCAGGTCTCGGGCCGGATCGAGGACGGCGAAGCGGTGATCCGGGTGCGCGACAACGGGCCGGGTCTCTCCAGCGAGGATGTCGGCCGGCTGTTCGGGCGCTTCCAGCGCCTCTCCGCCAAGCCCACCGCCGGCGAAGGCTCGACCGGGCTGGGGCTGTGGATCGCCAAGCGCATCGTCGAGCTGCACGAGGGCCGCCTCGAGGCCTCCAGCGAGGGTCCCGCCAAGGGCAGCACCTTCGTGGTCAGCCTGCCGTCGTCCGGGATGCACGAATGACGCAGCGCCAGCACATCGTGGTGGTCGACGACGAGGCGCCGGCCCGCGAGATGGTGGGCGACTACCTGCGCATGCAGGGCTTCGAGGTGACGCTCTGCGACGGCGGCGCGTCGCTGCGCTCCGTGCTGGTCAGCCGCGCCGCCGACCTCGTCGTGCTCGACCTGAACATGCCGGCCGAGGACGGTCTCTCCACCCTGCGCTGGGTGAAGCAGACGTTCCCGACGCCGGTGATCATGCTGACCGCGACGGCGAGCTCCGTCGACCGCGTCATCGGGCTGGAGATGGGGGCCGACGACTACGTGTCGAAGCCCTGCGAGCTGCGCGAGCTGCTGGCGCGCATCCGCTCCGTCCTGCGCCGGCAGAAATGGACCCGCAGCGCCCAGACCGGACGCCGGCTCGCCGCCATCGTGTCGCTCGACTTCGTCGGCTATGGCCGCTTCATCCATGACGACGAGCCCGCCACCCTGGCGGCGATCGACCGCATCTTCGGCCAGATCATGACTCCCACCATCGCGCAACGGCGCGGGACGCTGTTCAAGGTGCTGGGCGACGGGGCGCTGGTGGAGTTCCAGAGCGCCGTCGACGCGGTGGAGTGGTCGGTCAGCTTCCAGGAGGCGATCGCGCGCGATCCCGGCTCGCGGCTGGCGGCCGGCGACATCCGCTTCCGCATCGGCATCGCGGCCGGCGAGGTGGTGTTCAAGCACGCCGACCGCTTCGGCGAGACGGTGACGATCGCGGTGCGCATCCAGGAGAACGCCGAGCCCGGCTGCATCGCGCTCACCGGGATCGTCCGGCAGTTCGTCCGCGGCCGCGTCGACGCGCCCCTGATCGACGCCGGCCAGCGCGTGCTCAAGAACGTCGACGAGCCGATGCGGATCTGGCTGTGGCAACCCGGCGCCCGCGTCCGGGCGCTTGCAGGCGAGGACAGGATTGTGTGAACCTATTCACACAACCAAAACGCGAAGACCCGATAGGGTGCGGCGGCTGAACCGGCGCGAGCCCGCGCGCACCCGGAGACCCGAATGGTGGATCCGAACCGCACTCCCCCGACCAGCCGGCGCGGCGTCCTGCGCGGCCTCGGCCTCGCGCTGGCCGCGCCGGCCATCCTGCGCGCCGCCGACGCGCTGGCCACGTCGGGCCGGGTCAATGTCTACGCCTGGAAGGGCTTCTTCGACCGCAACGCCATCCTGAGCGACTTCAAGGCCCGGACCGGCATCCAGCCAGAGCTCTCCGTCTTCGGGTCGAACGAGGACCTGGAGGCGACGCTCACGGCCAGCAAGGGGCGGGGCTACGACATCGTGTTCCCGTCGATCGACACGGCCCCGAACTACTACCGGTCCAACCTGCTGCAGCCGATCGACGAACGGCGCTTCCAGGGGGACCGCGTCATCCCGTCGATCTACAAGACCTCCGTGACCCTGGGCGCGACCAATCGCGGGCGGCGCTACCTGATCCCGTTCGACTGGGGCACGGAGGGGATCACCTATGACAGCGCGCGTTTCCCGTATCGCTCGGGAGAGCTGTCCTACGGCATGCTGTGGGATCCGTCCCTCGGCCGCAAGGCGATCATCCGGCCGAAATCCGCTCTCACCGGGGTGGCGCTGCATCTGGACGCGACCGGGCAGGAGCGGTCCAACCGCGGCATGGACATGTATCGCAGCGAGGCCGACTGCCGGCGCGTGATGGAGGCGTGCCTGAAATTCATGACGGAGCGCCGCGGCGCCATCGGGGCGCGCTGGAACGACGCGAACGAAGCCATGAAGGGCTTCATGCAGGACGGCTGCGTCATCGGCCAGACCTGGGACACGACGGGCGTGCTGCTCAACCGCACCGTCGACAGCCGCTGGCGCTACGGCATGCCCCGCGAGGGCGGGCTCGGCTGGACGGACACCATCGGCATCCCGTCCGGCGCGGCCAATCTCGAGCAGGCCTACGCGCTGATCGATTTCCTCCTGGAGCCGCAGACCGGGGCCGCCTTCGCCGAGTCGACCGGCTATAACAGCTGCGCCGCCGGGTCGGAGATGTTCCTGTCGCCCGGCGCCAAGGCGTCGTTCCACAGCATCTACCCCAACCCGGGCGTCATCGAGGACATTTGGTGGTGGCCGGTGCAGACCGGGTTCTACCGGGCTCTTCGCGGCGAGTACGAAGCCAAGGTGGCCGCCCTCTGACGACGGCCCGCCACGGCGGCGCGCCTCAGCGGCGGCCGTGCATCAGCGCCGCGAGGGCGTACCCGGCCACCGCCGCGATCGCGATCGCGCCGAGCGGGTTGGCCTGGACCTGCCGGGCGAGCGCGTCCGCGCCCTGGCGGACGGTTTCGGGCGCGTCGTCGGCTGCGTCGCGGACGGCGTCCTTGGCGCGCCCATAGGCGTTCTGCACCGTTCCCGACGCCTGGTCCGCCAGGCCCTGCGCCTGCGTCCCGAGATCCCCGGTGACCCGGCCCGCCGCGCCTTCGATCTTGCCGGCGATGTTGGTGACGGCTCCGCCAATCCGATCCGTGTCCATGAGAATCCTCGTGTGTCGTCAAGCCCCCGCTGGATCGAGAACGCCAACGCCTCCGGTGGGTTCCGTCCGCCGGCGACGCCGCGCAGGCGCCGCCTGAACGCCGGGGCGGCGGCCGGCCCCGCCCCACGACTTCTCCCCTGCGCCCAAAGTGAAGCTCAAGAACAGCCGGTGAAGTTCAAGGTCTTCGGAGCATCGCTGCGAAATGTCCCATGAATCGAGATCGTCCCCGAACCATCGCCCCAAGGTCGACGTTATGGAGAGAGCGCCGCATGCGCATCCGATTTCAACGATTCAGGAGAATCATCATGATGAAGACCAAGTTCGCCGCCGGCGTCATCGCTACAGCGCTTCTGGCCGGGACCGCCATGGCGCAGACGAGCTCGGGCACGAGCTCAGGGACGATGAACTCGACGGCTCCGTCCGCCACCGTGGCCCCGTCCACCTCGGCTGCGGGCGCCGGCTCGATGCAGTTCATCAGCAACGAGCAGGGCTCCCAGTGGCGCGCCTCCAAGCTGATGGGCGTCGACATCTACGGCCCCAATGACGAGAAGGTCGGCGATGTCAACGAGATCATTCTCGACCACCAGGGCGCCATCAAGGGCGTCGTGATCGGCGTCGGCGGCTTCCTGGGCATGGGCGAGAAGGACGTCGCCGTGCCGTTCAGCTCCATCCAGTGGAGCGATACGCCCCGCAACGCCTCCATGGCCTCCGGCAGCAGCGCCAGCGGCACTGCGGCGGGCACGTCGGCCGGCATGAACACGGCCAACAACACCGCCGCGGCTCCGACCCACTCGACCGCCGCGGGCGCGGGCGCCACCGCCCCGAGCACGGACACGACCGGCACGGTCGCGCGCGCCGGAGCGGCCGAGCGGTCCTATCCGGACCACGGCAAGATCAGCATGACCAAGGACCAGCTCAAGGGCGCGCCGGCCTACAACCTGCGCTAAACCAGCCATCCCGGTCGACGAACGAAGGGCCCGCGTCCATGACGCGGGCCCTTTCTTCGCGCCGGCGACAGTCTCGCCGCGTCAGCGGCTGCGGCCCAGCCGGCGGATATTGGCGCTGACATGCTTGCGGTAGCCGCGCACCACCTGGTGGGCGGACCCGCCGCCCGCCATCGTGGCGCCGGCTTCCAGGGCCGCGGCGATCTTCTCGTTCACCATCAGCGACGCCTCGGCGGCCGCCGTGGGGCCGCCCGCGCCCAGCTTGGCGAGCCGCATCCCGATGACGCGCTGCGCGTCGAGCGTCAGCATGGCGGCGTCGAGCGAGTATTTCATCCAGTTCAGCATCGTGGCTCACCTTTTTTGCAACGCACAAGTCAGCAATTCGCGATGAGGACGATGGTTCATGGAGAGGGAAAGTTCAGCGCGCAGACGCGCCATGCTCCCACCGAGGAGCGGAATTCAGCCCCCCGGAGCTGGTCCCGAATGAGACGTACGCTAGCGCGCGCGGCCGCTGCGGATGATTCGAGTTGCTTGTCAAGCTGAACTTGTCCAAGTTGGATGATATCAACCGCAGATTGTGATCGCTCTTTCGAAGGAACCCCCCATGCCTGATCAAGCCGTGAAGACCGACGCCCATCCGTTGCCGGTCAGTTCCGGGAACGACGCGCCGATGCACCGCCCGGCGCCTGGCGTGCAGGACTCCAACATCATCGACGGGCTGAGCCGGGCGCTGTTCTCGGACGTGAAGCAGGGTCCGGGCGAGTTCGGCAGGACGAACCAGCAGGATCACAAGCGCCTGCTCGCGGTGACGCGCATCGTCAACGCCTACTACAATTACCTGTCTTCGGTGTGTAATCGGCCGCTGGACGAGATCACCCCCAGCGACGTCACGCGCCTGGGCCTGATCCTCAAGACGGTCGAGGAGTCCGAGCACCAGGACCGCATCCGCCGCAATCCCTGACCGGGCGCTCCGTCCCGTCTTCTCGACGGCCCGGGGCCGGCGCGCGGCGTTCCAGCCACGCCCGGCCCCGCGCCTCGTTCAGGGCCGCGGCGGGATGTTGAGGCCGCGCTCCACGGCCGGGCGGGCCAGGCACCGCTCCAGCCAGGCCGGGACGTGGGACAGGGAGCCGTAGTCGACGAGGTCGCCCGCGCCGTAGAAGCCGATGAGGTTGCGCACCCAGCCCAGGATCGAGACGTCCGCGATCGTGAAGGCCTCGCCCATGATCCAGGTGCGCCCGGCCAGCCGGTTCTCCAGCACGCCCAGAAGCCGCTGGGATTCCGCCCTGTAGCGCTCCAGCGGCCGCTTGTCCTCGATCTCGCGGCCGGCGAATTTGTGGAAATAGCCGAGCTGGCCGAACATCGGCCCGAGGCCGCCCATCTGCCAGAACACCCACTGGATCGTCTCGTAGCGCAGCGCCGGGTCCACCGGCAGCAGCTGCCCCGACTTCTCCGCCAGATAGAGCAGGATCGCGCCGGATTCGAAGAGGCCCAGCGGCTTCCCGCCCGGCCCGTCCGGATCGATGATGGCCGGGATCTTGCCGTTCGGGTTGAGCGACAGGAATTCGGGCGTCCAGGTCTCGTTCTGGCCGATATTGATGGCGTGGGCCTCGTAGGGGAGGCCGATCTCCTCCAGCATGATCGAGACCTTCACGCCGTTGGGCGTGGGCACGGAATAGAGCTGCAGCCGCTCGGGATGCCGGGCGGGCCAACGCTTCGTGATCGGGAAGGTGGAGAGGTCGGGCATGGGGGTCTGTCCTGTGTCGACGAAGAGCGGGATCATGCATGAACGGCCGCGGCGCGCACGTGGCGTTTGCGCAAGGCTCCTGCGGCGCCGGCGCGCGTCGACGGCCCGGCCCTGCGGCTTGCGCCTGACCCTGCTTGAGAAAAGCCGCGCCGTCGCGGCGCCGGCGAAGCCGCCGCCCGCTTAGGCCGCGTGCCAGAGCCTCCCGGCGATTACGACCCCCCGGGCGTTGAGCCGCTGCTCGCCGCGCAGATGCTCTCCGGTGGAGTCGACATAGTCGTGCGCGCCGTGGTCGAGCGACAGGATCGAGGCGTCGCCGGCCGAGCCGGGCTTGAACGTCCCGAGGTCCGGCCGCTGCAGTGCGGCGGCCGCGTTCTGGGTCGCGCCCTTGATCACGGACGGCAGGTCGACGCCGAGGCACAGGAACTTCGACAGCGTGGTGAGCAGGTCGAAGGCCGGGCCGTCGATGCACAGCGCGTGGACGTCGCTCGAGATGGTGTCCGGCATGAAGCCGTTGGCCAGCATCACGCGCGCGGTCTTGAACGAGAACGACCCCATGCCGTGGCCGATGTCGAACAGGACGCCGCGCTCGCGCGCCTCCAGCACGGCCGGCAGCACCTTGCCGTCGCCGGTGGCGGGCGTGTTGGGGAAGGGGCGGAAGCAATGCGTGAGAATGTCGCCCGGCCGCATCAGCGCGAGCACGTCCTCCAGCGTCGGCGGCGGCACGTCGATGTGCACCATCATGGGCATGCGGATGCGGTCGGCGACCTGCCGGGCGATCTGCAGCGGCACGAGCCCGGAATTGCCCGACGCGTTCATGCCGACCCGCACCTTGATGCCCGCCAGGGTGTCGCGGTTCGCCTCCGCGACCTCCACGGCGTCGATCGGCGCCATCAGGCGCAGGTCGCCGCTCTCGCCCACCATGATGCGCTTGGAGAAGCCGTAGATGCCCGCGAAGGACACGTTGAGGTAGGCGATGATGCGCATCGGCGCGGGCTTGATCACGTGCTCCAGGAAGCCCGGATAGTTGCCCGGCCCGGCGCTGCCGGTGTCGATCAGCGTCGTCGCGCCGCCGCGCGCTAGGATCAGCGGGTCGACGCCGAGCGACGTGCCGCCCCAGTACACATGCGTGTGCAGGTCGATCAGGCCCGGCGTCACGATCCGGCCGGAGGCGTCGACGCGCTGGGCGGCCCGCGCCGCGAGGCCGTCGCCGACGGCCGCCACCTTGCCGGCCGCGAAGGCGACGTCGGTGACGCGGTCGATGCCCTGGGACGGGTCGATCACCCGCCCGCCGCTCACGACGAGTTCGTAGTCCATGGCCTCAACCTTGATCGCGCGCCGGAGCGCAGACGGAAAAAAGTTACATTGACCTCCGCCCGGGGGTCAACGACGATCTGTTTGGTTCAGTCATAAACGGTTGTCTCGAGCATCACGGCGGCAAACAGGCGTTGACAGGCCAATTTGCAGCTTAATAAACTTTCATCCAGAAGCAGAGCCCGTTGCGGGAACGGCGGGCCTTGGCGGGATGGGAGGGACGCATGACGGATTCTGGATCATTCGGCTGGGCGCCGACGCGCCGCGGCTTCCACGCGGGCATGGGCGCGATGGCGGCGACCCTCCTGGCGCCCGAGGTGGCGTCCGCCCAGGGCGCGCAGAGCGCCAATCTGGCGATGGTGGGCGAGCCGCAGTCGCTGGACCCGATGGCGTCCACGGCCGACCTCGTCAGCATCATCATGCAGCACGTCTACGAGCCGCTGTTCACCTTCGACGCGGACGGCGCCGTGAAGCCGATGCTGGCCGCCGAGATGCCCAAGATCGCGGCGGACGGCAAGCTCTACACCATCGAGCTGCGCAAGGGCGTGAAGCTGCACAACGGCCGCGACCTCGACGCCGACGACGTGGTGGCGTCGCTGAAGCGCTGGGTCGAGATGACGCCGCGCGGCAAGGCGCTGGCCAAGAGCATCACGTCCATCGCCGCCAAGGGCCCGAGCACGGTCGAGATCGCGCTCGGCGACCTGCAGCCGGCGCTGCTCGCCCATCTGGCGCTGCCGTCCGGCTATGCGGGCATCATGGCCAAGGAGAGCATCGCCAATCCGCTGGTCGAGTTCGTCGGCACCGGCCCCTACAAGTTCCGCGAGCGCAAGCCGGACCAGTTCGTGGTTCTCACGAAGTTCGACGGCTACGTGTCCCGCTCCGAGCCGGCCAACGGCTATGCGGGCAAGAAGGAAGCCAAGATCGCCGAGCTGCGCTTCATCCCGGCGCCCAACGCCAACACGCGCGTCGAGGGCGTGGTCGCGGGCCAGTACCACTTCGCCGACCAGCTGCCGGTGGAAGCCAACAAGAAGCTCGCTGCGTCGAGCGCCGCCAAGGCGGTGCTGACCATGCCGTACGGCTTCCCGTATTTCCCCACCAACACCAAGCAGGGCCCGATGGCGGACCTCAAGGTCCGGCAGGCGTTCCAGATGGCGCTGGACGAGGAGGAGATCCTGCTGGCGGGCTTCGGCGACCCGAAGTTCTTCGCCCTGGCGCCGTCCCATTTCCCCAAGGGCTCGCCCTTCTACTCGGACGCCGGCGCGGACCGCTACAGCAAGGCCGACGCGGCCGGGGCCAAGAAGCTGCTGGCCGAGGCCAAGTACGACGGCGCTCCCATCCGCATCCTCAACTCCAAGCAGTACGACTTCCACCACCGCATGGCGCTCGTGATGGCCGAGCAGCTCAAGACGGCCGGCTTCAACGTGACGCTCGACGTGGTCGACTGGGCGACGCTGGTGCAGCGCCGCGGCGACCCGGCGCTGTGGGACGTCTACATCACCCACTCGGCCTTCTTCCCCGAGCCCATGCTGTCGCCGCCGCAACTCGGCGACGGCGCGCCGGGCTGGTGGAAGACCCTCGCCAAGGACGCCGCGCTGGCGGCCTTCAACGGCGAGCCGGACCCGGCCAAGCGCGGCCCGCTCTGGGCCAAGGTGCAGCAGGTCGTCTATGACGAGGTTCCCTACATCCGCGCCGGAAACTTCGGCTCGCTGGCGGGCGTGTCGTCCAAGATGAAGGGCTACACGCCGATGCCCTTCCCGGCCTTCTGGAACGTCGAGCTGAACTGACGCCGGGCGGCGGGGGGAGGGCAAAGGGTCTCCCCCGCTCCCCGCCGTCATCCCCGGCCGGAGCCGCATCGCGGCGGAGGGGAAGGGGATCCAGGGGCCACGCGCGCCATCCTTGATGGATTTCAGTGTTGGCCCCTGGATCCCCTTCCCGGCGCGACGCGCCGCCGGGGATGACGGCGAAGTGGCGCGACCGAGCCGTCGGACCATCTGGAGCTCTACACGCATGTGGCTGACCTTGGCGCGGCGGATCGGCGGGCTCATCATCGTGATGCTGCTCGTCGCCACCATGGTGTTCTTCCTCACCCGCCTGGCGCCGGGCGATCCGGCCGCCCTGATGCTGGGCGACCAGGCGACGGCCGAGGACGTGGCGCGGCTGCGCGCCGTGTACGGCCTCGACAAGCCCGTGCTGGTGCAGTTCGGGTTGTGGCTGAAGGAGGTCGCGAGCGGCAATCTCGGCCAGTCGATCTTCCTGCAGCGGCCCGTCACGCAGGCGCTGGCCGAGCGGGCCGAGCCGACCTTCTTTCTCACTTTGTTCTCGGTGTCGATCGCGGCGCTGATCGGCATTCCGGCCGGCGTCGCCTCGGCGGTGTGGCGGGGCCGGGTCGTGGACCAGATCGTGAGTGGGCTCGCGATGCTGGCCGCCAACGTGCCGAGCTTCTGGCTCGGGCTGATCTTCATCCAGCTCTTCGCCGTGCGGCTCGGGTGGTTCCCGGTGGCCGGCTATGGCGACCCCGGCGCGCCGCTGGCGGACAGGCTCGGCCACCTCGTGCTGCCCGCCAGCGTGCTGGGGCTCGTCAACTCGGCGCTGATCACCCGCTTCACGCGCGCCAGCATGCTGGACGTGCTGAACGAGGACTATGTGCGCACGGCGCGCTCCAAGGGCGTGTCCGAGGCGCGCGTCGTGCTGCGCCACGCCTTCGGCAACGCGCTGATCCCGATCGTCACCGTGGTGGGCCTCACGGCGGCGCTGCTGGTGGGCGGCGCGATCGTCACCGAGACGGTGTTCGGCCTGCCCGGCGTCGGCAACCTCGTGGTGTCGGCCGTGCTGCGGCGCGACTACCCGGTGATCCAGGGCGCGCTGATCGTGGTGGCGGGCGTCTACGTGCTGATCAACCTGGCGATCGACGTGATCTACACGCTGGTCGATCCGCGCGTGCGGACCTGAGCCGATGTCCCCCGCGCTGCTGTTCTTTCGCCGCCTGTTCCGCCGCAAGCTGGTGCTGGTCGCCGCGCTGGTGCTGGCGTTGCTGCTGCTCGCCGCCCTGTTCGCCCCGTGGGTGACGCCGTTCAAGCCCGACGCCATGCGGCTGGCGCGCCGGCTGCGGCCGCCCAGCGAGGCGAACTGGCTCGGCACCGACGAGTTCGGCCGCGACATCCTCTCGCGCATCGTCTTCGGGGCGCGCGCGTCGCTCGGCATCGGGGCGGCCGTGGTGGCCGTCTCGATGACGATCGGGACCGCCATCGGGCTCTTCGCCGGCTATTTCCGGCGGCTGGACGCGCCCGTGATGCGCGTGGTGGACGCCATGATGGCGCTGCCCGACATTCTGCTGGCGATCTTCCTGGTGGCGGTGCTGGGGGCGTCGGCGTTCAACGTCGTGTTCGCGCTGTCCATCGTCTACACGCCGCGCGTCGTGCGGGTGGTGCGCGCCTCCACGCTGGTGGTGCGCGAGCTGCCCTTCGTGGAGGCCGCGCGGGCGCTGGGCGTGTCCACGCGGCGAATCCTGGGCGTGCACATCCTGCTCAACGTCGCCTCGCCGGTGCTCGTGCAGGCCACCTTCATTTTCGCCTATGCGGTGCTGGCCGAGGCCGGGCTGTCGTTTCTGGGCGCGGGCGTGCCGCCCGAGACGCCGACCTGGGGCACCATGATCGCGTCCGGCCAGCAGTTCGCCGACGACGCCTTCTGGGTCGTGCTGTTTCCGGGCGTCGCCATCGTGCTGGCGGCGCTGTCGCTGCAGATCGTCGGCGACGGCCTGCGCGACATGCTCGACCCCAAGCTCCGGAAGGCGCTCTGACATGGATGCGACCCCGGAGCCTCTGCTCTCCATCGAGGACCTCGAAGTCAGCTTCCGCACCGAGGAGGGCGTCGTCACGCCCGTGCGGGGCGTCACGCTGGCGGTGCGGCCGGGCGAGACCGTCGCGCTGGTGGGCGAGTCCGGGTCCGGCAAGTCGGTTACGAGTCTGGCCGTCATGGGGCTGCTGCCGCGGCCGGCGGGCCGCGTCTCCGGCGGGCGCATCTGGCTGCGGCGGCGGGCCGGCGACCGCGTCGACCTCGCCCAGGCGCCGGCCCCCGTCATGCGCCGCCTGCGCGGCTCGCAGATCGCCATGATCTTCCAGGAGCCCATGACCAGCCTCAACCCGGTCATGACCGTGGGCGAGCAGATCGCCGAGTCCGCCCGGCTGCATCTCGGCATGGGGCGCGGCGCTGCGATGCGCCGGGCGGAGACGATGCTGGACCTGGTCGAGATCCCGGACGCCCGGCGCCGCGTGCACGACTACCCGCACCAGATGTCGGGCGGCATGCGCCAGCGGGTCATGATCGCGGTCGCGATGGCGTGCGACCCGGCGCTGCTCATCGCCGACGAGCCGACGACCGCGCTCGACGTCACCATCCAGGCGCAGATCCTGGCCCTGATCGAGCGGCTGCGCCGCGAGATCGGGATGGGGGTGCTGTTCATCACCCACAATCTCGGCGTCGTGGCCGAGATCGCCGACCAGGTCGCCGTGATGTACGCCGGCGAGGTGGTGGAGAGCGCGCCGGTGCGGCCGCTCTTCCATGCGCCGAAGCATCCCTACACGCGCGCCCTGCTGGACTGCCTGCCGGCGCGGGCCGTCCGCGGCGAGGACGGCCGCCGGGTCGTCCGCTCCATCCCGGGCCAGGTCTCGCGGGCGGCGCAGGGCTGCGGCTTCGCCTCGCGCTGCGGCTACGCGGTCGATGCGTGCCGCGTCGGAGCGGTGGCGCTGGAATCGGCCCCCGACGGCGTCGTGCGCTGCCTGCGCTGGAGGGAGATCGCGTGAGCGCGCCGCTTCTCGACGTCCAGGGACTCACCAAGCATTTCGGGGGCGGGCCGCATCCGGTCCGCGCCGTCGAGGAGGTGAGCTTCGCCATCCAGCCCGGCGAGGTGCTGGGCCTCGTCGGCGAGTCCGGCTCGGGCAAGAGCACCATCGGCCGGCTGGTCCTGCGGCTGCTGGATCCCACGCGAGGCGTCGTCCGCTTCGGCGGCGAGGACATCGCACAGACGCCCGCGCGCCGGCTGAAGGCCTTCCGCCGGCGGGCCCAGATGGTGTTCCAGGACCCTTACGCCAGCCTCAACCCCCGCCTGCGGGTGCGCGACATCGTCGGCGAAGCGCTGGACGCCCACGGGCTGGCCCGCGGCCGCCGCAGCGAGCGCATCGGCGAGCTCCTGGAGACCGTCGGCCTGCCGGCGGCCCACATGTCGCGCTTCCCGCATGAATTCTCCGGCGGCCAGCGCCAGCGCATCGGCATCGCCCGGGCGCTGGCCGTCGAGCCGGAGCTGATCGTGGCCGACGAGCCCGTGTCCGCGCTCGACGTCTCGGTGCAGGCCCAGGTCCTCAACCTCATGCAGGACCTGCAGTCCCGCTTCGGCCTCGCGATGCTGTTCATCTCGCACGACCTCGACGTGGTGGAGCTGATGTGCGACCGCATCGCGGTGCTGTATCTCGGGCGCGTGATGGAGATCGGCCCCACGGCGGTCGTCTCGACCCGGCCGCGCCACCCCTACACGCAGGCGCTGCTCGCCGCCTCGCCGAAGGCGGACCCCGACGCGCCGCGGCTGGCCCGTGTCCTGAAGGGCGACATTCCGTCGCCCGTGGCGCCGCCCTCCGGCTGCGTCTTCCGCACGCGCTGCCCGCACGCCATGGAGGCCTGCGCCCGGATCGTCCCGCCCTTGCGCAGCCACCCGGACGCAAGCGCCTCGGCCTGCCTCCTGGACGACCCGCCTTTCGCCCCGGGGGCGGCGTGAGCGCCCCCGCGGGAGCCGGCGACGGCCCGGACCACGGCGCGCCCGACATCCTGCGCGCCATCCGGCTCGGCCTCGACGGCATGTCGGAGGGCCAACGGCGCATCGGCCGCATGATCCTGGAGAACCCGGGCTGGGCCGTGCAGACCAATGTCGAAGATCTCGCCGTGCGGGCCGGCGTGAGCGCGCCCACCATCGTGCGCTTCGCCCGCGCCGTGGGGTGCGACGGCCTCAAGGATTTCAAGCTCAAGCTCGCCGGGGCGCTGGCGCTCGGCACGCCCTACCTGCACCGGGGTGTCGCGCTCGGCGACAGCACCGGCGACGTGGTCCGCAACGTCGTCGGCAGTCTCACCTCGGTGCTGGCCGAATGGCAGCGCCGGCTCGACCCCGCCGAGGTGGAGCGCGCCGCCGAGGCGATCCACAAGGCCCGCCGGGTGGACTGCTACGGCGCCGGCGCCACGTCCAACTTCCTGGCGCAGGATCTCCAGGCCCGGCTGTTTCGGCTGGGCCTCGTCACCAACGCCTTCTCGGACGCCCATTTCCAGCTTGTCGGCGCGGCCACGATGCGGCCGGGCGACGTGCTCTTCGCGATCTCCTTCGTGGGCCGGATGCCGGCCCTGCTGGAGGCCGTGCAGCTCGGCAAGGCGCGCGGCGCGACCGTGGTGGCCCTCACCCGCACCCGGACGCCGCTGGCGGATCTCGCCGACGTCGTGCTCAGCACCGACGTCCCGCGCGACGCCACCATGCGGGTCGGCACGGAAGCCTATGTGGTGCAGCTCCTCATCATCGAGATCGTCATGGTGATGGTGGGGCTGCGGCGCGGCCCGCAGGTCAATGCGCGCCTGAAGGACATCCACGACGTCCTGCAGACCCACGGCGTCGACAATGACGACCCCGCCATGATGCACTGGGGCAGCTCGCCCCTGGGCGAGGACGGGCCCGGCGAGGCGGATTGAGCCGCCTCAGAGCGCCGTCGAGAGGGCCGGCTCCAGCCCGGTCTCCCGGGCGCCCGGCCGCGGGAGGGCCTGCTCGATCCGGCGGAACGTCGCCAGCGCCTGGCCGACCACCTGGTCCATGTTGTAGTAGCGATAGGTCGCCAGCCGGCCCACGAACCACACGTCCGGCGTCTGCAGCGCCAGCGCCTCGTACCGCTTGTAGAGCGCCGCGTTCTCGGCCCGCGGGATGGGGTAGTAGGGGTCCCCGACGTCGGACGGATACTCGTAGGTGATGCTCGTCTTGGGGTGCTTCTGGCCGGTGAGGTGCTTGTATTCGGTGATGCGGGTGTAGTCCTCCGACATCGGGTAGTTCACCACCGCCACGGGCTGGAACCGCTCCTGGTCCAGGGTGCGATGGTCGAAGCGCAGGCACCGATAGGGCAGCCTGCCGAAGCGATGCCCGAAGAACTCGTCCACCGGCCCGGTGAAGATGGTGCGCGGAGCGAGCCCTTCCGTCTTCACGTCGGCGTAGTCGACGCCGAGCCGCCGGGTGATGGCGGGGTGGTCGAGCATGCGCTCGAACATGCGCGTGAAGCCTTCGGCCGGCATCGCCTGGAAGGCGTCGCCGAAATAGCGGTCGTCCCGGTTGGTGCGGGTCGGCACCCGCGCGGTCACGGACTTGTCGAGCTGCGACGGGTCGACGCCCCACTGCTTGCGGGTGTAGCCGCGGAAGAACTTCTCGTAGAGCTCGCGCCCCACCTTGCTCACCACCACGTCCTCGGACGTGCGGATCTCGTCGACAGGCTCGGCCCGGGCCGCGAACCAGTCCTCCAGCTCCGCCGACGTGAGGTCGAGCCCGTAGAGCCGGTTCACCGTGTCGAGGTTGATCGGGATCGGGACCTCCATCCCGTCCACCCTGGCGAGCACGCGGTGCTCGTAGGGCCGCCAGGCCGTGAACTGCGACAGGTGGTCGAAGATCGCCTCGGAATTGGTGTGGAAGATGTGCGGGCCGTATTGGTGGATCAGCACGCCGGCCGCGTCGAGGCGGTCATGGGCGTTGCCGCCGACATGGGGCCGCCGGTCGATCAGGAGCACGCGCTCGCCGCGCTGCGAGGCGAGGCGCTCGGCCAGCACGCTGCCGGCGAAGCCCGCGCCGACGACGAGCCAGTCATAGGCGTACGGCATCGGCGACCTCTCCGGTGCGGGCCGCGCGGGGCCGGACGGCGACGCGCGTTTCGGCGCGGATGAGGTCGTTCATCTCGGCCCAGGTGCGGTCCCATGAGAGGGTCGCGAGGCAGCGGTCGACCGCCGAAAGCCATTCGCCGCGGGGCGCGGACATCAGGCCCTCGGCGAGCCGTACGAACTCGTCCGCCGTCCCGGCGATGGCGACCAGCCCCTGGCGGCCATAGGAGCGCACCACGTCGACGATCGGGGTCGACACGACCGGCTTGCCGGCGGCCAGGAACTCCGGCGTCTTGGTCGGACTGATGAAGCGCGTCGCCTCGTTCATGGCGAACGGCATGATCCCGAGGTCCCAGCCCGCCAGATAGGACGGCAGCTCGGCGTAGGACTTGCCGCCCAGCCAGTGCAGGTTCGGGCGGCGCGGCAGGCTGGCGGGGTCGATCTTGACCACCGGTCCGATCATCACGAAGGACCAATGCGGCCGCAGGTCCGCCATCCGGGCGAGCAGGTCGAGGTCCATGCGCTCGTCGACGACGCCAAAGAAGCCCAGCCGGGGTCCCGGGATGGGCTTCTGGTCCGCGGGCTCCTCCCCCGCATGGCCGCGGGCCTGGCCGAAATGGGCCTTGTCGATGCTGCTCGGAAAAGGGTGGATGTTGGCGTGCCTCCCCTTCTTGGCCTCGTAGAGGCTGACGCCGCCGGTGAACACCACGTCGGCGCGGCGCAGCAGCTCGCGCTCCAGCGCGATCGTGCGCGGCGGGGCGCCCAGGAAGGCCGACAGCTCGTCCATGTTGTCGTAGACCACGACGTCGGGCGCGAGGTGGCGCGTGAAGGGCAGCGCCATCGGCGTGTAGTACCAGGCGATGAGACGCTCCGCGTCGAAGCCCTCGACGAGCGCTGTGATCAGCCGCCGCTGCGCCCGCGTGACCTGGACCGAGTCGAGCCCCCACGGCAGGACCGGCGCGACGACCGTGACGCCTTCGGGAGTCGTGGAGCGTTCGAGCGAGGGTTCGGCGCCCTCGCGGTAGAGGGGCTCCTCCACGAACACGACCTCATAGTCGCGAGCCGCCCGCGTCAGCAGATGCTGCGGCCGCTGCGTCACGAAATTCCAGCGCAGATGCGACAGGCACAGGATGACCTCGGCTTTGTCAGTCTGGGGATTTTTGTCACAAGACGTGGCGAAAGACGACGAATGGGGGTCGGCGCGAAGGGTCATCGGCGGGAATCTTTCATTGTAGAATGCCCGTCTTCAACAGCCCGGCTGTGCTTGCGTTCCGGCGGCCCCACAGACTCCCGTCCTGGGTCGCTCACGTACGAAGGCGTCTCGGAGGGGCCCGGCGCCGCGGCCCGGGGCCATGCGGCGCACGCCAGGGTGGCGCCCCGGGCCGGGATGGCGCCTCGCCACGGAGCGGGCGCGGTGCTACTACGCGCTGATAATAACCGATTTAGGGAGCGTCTCGTGACACGCCTCAAGCTTGACAGCGCCACGACCTTGCCGCGCGACGGCGCCCGGGGCGCGCTCGCCGCCCGCATCTGGCGGCCGGAGGTTTCAGGCCCCTCGATCGTGGCGCTGCGCCCCCAGGCCGGCGGCGTCGGCGTCTTCGACGTCACCCGCGCCTATCCGACGATGCGCGACCTGTGCGAGTCTCCCGATCCGGCCCGGGCGCTGGCCGAGGAGCCCGGCGAACTGGTCTGCTCGCTGGACGAGCTCCTCGCCAATACGCCGCCCGACGGGCGCGACGAGGGCCGGCCGTGGCTGCTGGCCCCCAACGACCTGCAGGCCATCAAGGCGGCGGGCGTCACCTTCGCGATCAGCATGCTGGAGCGCGTCATCGAGGAGCGCGCCAAGGGCGACCCGGCGGCCGCCAACGGCATCCGCGAGGGCATCGTCGCCATGGTGGGCGAGGACTTCTCCAAGCTCGTGCCCGGCTCCCCGGAGGCGATGCGGCTGAAGCAGACCCTCATCGACCAGGGCGCCTGGAGCCAGTATCTCGAGGTGGGCATCGGCCCGGACGCCGAGATCTTCACGAAGGCCCCGCCGATGTCGGCGGTCGGGACCGGCGTCGACGGCGGGCTGCACCCCATGTCGACCTGGAACAACCCCGAGCCCGAGGCCGTTCTGGTGGTGTCCTCCAAGGGTCGCATCGTCGGCGCGACGCTGGGCAACGACATCAACCTGCGCGACGTCGAGGGCCGCTCGGCGCTGCTGCTCGCCAAGTGCAAGGACAACAACGCCTCCGCCACCGTGGGGCCGTTCTTCCGCTTCTTCGACGACACCTTCTCGATCGAGGATCTGCGCCAGGCCGAGTTGACGCTCGTGGTCGAGGGCCCGGAGGGCTACCGTCTGGAGGGCCATTCCTCGCTGGCCAAGATCAGCCGCAGCTTCGAGGACCTGGCCGGCCAGATGCTGGGCAAGCACCACCAGTATCCGGACGGCGCCATCCTCTACACCGGCACGCTGTTCGCCCCCATCGAGGACCGCGACGCCCCCGGCAAGGGCTTCACGCACAAGATCGGCGACATCGTCACGATCGCGACACCCTGGCTGGGCAGTCTGGTGAACCGCATGCAGCACACCGACAAATGCCCGCCCTGGACCTTCGGCGCCTCCCACCTGATGCGCAACCTGGCCCGCCGCGGCGTCCTCTGATCCCGCCAAGCCCCGACTTCAAGAACAGGACATCCCCATGAACGCACCCTTCAAGAACCTCATCGCCGGCGACTGGGTCGAGGGATCCTCCACCAACGCCAACATCAACCCGTCCAACACCAAGGACGTGGTCGGCGAATATGTGCGCGCCTCCAAGGCGCAGGCCGAGGAGGCCATCGCGGCCGCCAGGGCGGCCTTCCCGGCCTGGTCCCGCTCCACCCCGCAGGAGCGCTACGAGATCCTCAAGAAGGCCTCCGACGAGATCCTCGCCCGCAAGGACGAGCTCGGCCGGCTGTTGTCGCGCGAGGAGGGCAAGACCCTTCCGGAGGGCGTCGGCGAGACGGTGCGGGCCGGCCAGATCTTCGCGTTCTTCGCCGGCGAGTGCCTGCGCCTCTCCGGCGAGAAGCTCGCCTCGGTGCGGCCCGGCGTCGAGGTCGACATGACCCGCGAGCCGGTCGGCGTGATCGGCATGATCACGCCCTGGAACTTCCCCATCGCGATCCCGTCCTGGAAGATCGCGCCGGCCCTGGCCTACGGCAACACGGTGGTGTTCAAGCCGGCCGACCTCGTGCCGGGCTGCGCCTGGGCGATCGTCGACATCCTGCACCGCGCCGGCCTGCCCAAGGGCGTGCTGAACCTCGTGATGGGCCGCGGCTCGGAGGTGGGCCAGGCGATCCTCGAGCACAAGGACGTGGACGCCATCACGTTCACCGGCTCGGTGCCGACCGGCCGCAAGGTCGCGGCGGCCGCCGTCGCCGGCGCCCGCATGAAGAAGCTGCAGCTCGAGATGGGCGGCAAGAACCCGCTCGTGGTCTTGGACGATGCCGACCTGAAGGTCGCCGTCGAGGTGGCGGTCAACGGCGCCTTCTTCTCCACCGGCCAGCGTTGCACGGCCTCCTCGCGCCTCATCGTGCAGGCCGGCATCCATGACAAGTTCGTGGAGGCCTGCGTCGAGCGCCTCAAGGGCCTCGTCATCGACGACGCCCTGAAGGCCGGCACGCATATCGGCCCCGTGGTGGACCAGAACCAGCTCGACCAGGACCTCAAATACATCGCCATCGCCAAGGAAGAGGGCGGCAAGCTCGCCTGGGGCGGCGAGGTTCTGACCCGCGAGACGCCCGGCTTCTACCTCCAGCCGGCGCTGATCACCGAGACCACCAACCAGATGCGCATCTCGCGCGAGGAGGTCTTCGGCCCCGTCGCCAACGTCATCCGGGTGAAGGACTACGACGAGGCGCTTCAGCTCGCCAACGACACCGAGTTCGGCCTGTCGGCCGGCATCTGCACGTCGAGCCTGAAATACGCCACACATTTCAAGCGCAACAGCGAGGCCGGCATGGTGATGGTCAACCTGCCGACGGCGGGCGTCGACTACCACGTGCCCTTCGGCGGCCGGAAGGGCTCCAGCTACGGCTCGCGCGAGCAGGGCGCCTATGCGCGGGAGTTCTACACGACCGTGAAGACCGCCTACACCTTCGCGGGCTGAACCCCCGGCAGGGCGGCGGACCCCCGGGTCCCCGCCCGCCGTCCCGGCGCTACGCGCCGCCGGGAATGACGGAGCCGTGATTCCGGCGCCTGCCTAGGCCAGCACGCCCCGCAGGATGGTGCGGGCGAGCTGGCGGGTCGTTTCGGCGAACTCGTCGTCGTCGAGCGGGCGGCCCCCGTTCAGCACCTCGATCTGGGTGGCGAAGTCGGCGTAGTGCTGCGTCGCCGCCCAGATCAGGAAAAACAGCGTCTTCGGCTCGATCGGGGCGAGCTTGCCCTCGGCGATCCAGCGCCGGACGATGGCGCCGCGCGTTTCGACCCAGTGGGCGAGGGTGCCCTCCAGGTGATCGGCGATGGCGGGCGCGCCCCGCATGATCTCGCTGGCGAAGATGCGCGAGCCCAGCGGCATGCTGCGCGACAGCTCCATCTTGGCCGTGATGTAGCGCGTCAGCGCGTCCTCCGGATCGTCGCTGTCGTCGAGCGAGGACGCCGCCGCGAGCCAGCGGTGCAGCACCCGCGCCATCACGGCCCGGTAGAGGTCGTCCTTGCTGGGAAAGTAGTAATGCACGTTCGCCTTCGGCAGCCCGGCGCGGGCCGCGATCGCGCCCGTCGTCGCGCCCTTGAAGCCGAGCTCGGCGAAGACGCTCTCGCCCGCCTCCAGGATCAGGCGCTCGTTCTCCTCGCGGGCGTTCAGCCGCATGGCGGCCCGGGGCGCCGGCCCGGGAGATCCGGGCGCCGGCGGCTGGCGCGGCTCGACCCGATGGCGTGGCCTGGCTTTGGCCAAGATATCCTCCAGCAGCGCGCTTTTTGCATCGCCTCGGACCGACGCGCGCGGGCTCGGGCGTGATTGTTGACCAAACGGTCAATGCCATACTAGCCTCGACCTCGCGGGTGCGGGAGACAAAAATCAGACGCCGCTCCGCGGCTTGCGAGACGGCCCTCGGGGCCGCCAGGGTGGCGAGGGGAGTGGGGTCATGAGCGGTGTTGCGGCCGAATTCGGCAATGTGCGCATCGACGGCGCGCGCCTGTGGGACAGCCTCATGGAAATGGCGCAGATCGGCGCCACCCCCAAGGGCGGCTGCAAGCGCCTGACGCTGACCGACCTCGACAAGCAGGGCCGCGAGCTCTTCACCCGCTGGTGCGAGGAGGCGGGCTGCACCGTCTCGGTGGACCGCATGGGCAACATGTTCGCCCGCCGCCCCGGCGTGGACGACAGCCTCCCGCCCGTGATGCTGGGCAGCCACCTCGACACCCAGCCCACCGGCGGCAAGTTCGACGGCGTTCTGGGCGTGCTCGGCGCGCTGGAGGTCGTGCGCACGCTGAAGGACCTCAACATCCGCACAAAACACCCCATCGAGGTCGCCAACTGGACCAACGAGGAGGGCTCGCGCTTCGCTCCCGCGATGGTGTCGTCCGGCGTGTTCGCGGGCGAATACACCGAGGAGTTCGCGTATTCGCGCGTCGACGCCGAGGGCAAGACGCTGGGCGACGAGCTCCGGCGCATCGGCTTCCAGGGCGACCTGCCGGTCGGCGGCCGGCCCATCCACGCCTTTTTCGAACTGCACATCGAGCAGGGCCCGATCCTGGAGGACGAGAACCTGGATATCGGCGTGGTCACGCACGGCCAGGGCCAGCGCTGGTATGAGATCACGCTGACGGGCTTCGAGAGCCACGCCGGCTCCACGCCGATGCCGGTGCGCAAGGACGCGCTGCTGGGCGCGGCGCGCGTGGTCGAGCTGGTGAACCGCATCGGCCTCGCCAACGCCCCCAACGCGGTCGCGACGGTGGGCATGCTCAACCCCTACCCGAACTCCCGTAACGTCATCCCCGGGCAGGTGTGGATGACGATCGACTTCCGCTGCCCGGACGACGCCGTGCTGGCCGGCATGGACAAGGCCCTGCACGAGGGGGTCGCCGCCATCTGCGCCGCCATCGGGCTGGAGCAGGAGACCAAGCAGATCTTCTATTATCCGCCCGTGGCCTTCGAGGAGAGCTGCGTCAAGGCCGTGCGCGACGCCGCCGCCAAGCTCGGCTACACGCACCGCAACATCGTGTCCGGCGCCGGCCACGACGCCTGCTACATCGCCCGCGTGGCCCCGACCGCGATGATCTTCACGCCTTGCGTGGACGGGATCAGCCACAACGAGACCGAGGACATCAAGCCCGAATGGGCCACGGCCGGCGCCAACGTGCTGCTGCAGGCCGCGCTCAGCAAGGCCGAGATCGTTTCATAAGGGCGAATGGCGAATGGCGGGGCGCAAGTCGACTTCGCCAACTTCGCTGCCCCACTCGCCATTCGCCACTCGCCATTCGCCCCCATGACAGGAGCCGCTCATGTCGACGCTCATCAAGAACGGAACCGTCGTCAACGCCGACCGCACCTGGAAGGCGGACGTGCTGATCGAGGGCGAGCACATCAAGGCGGTGGGCGACGGCCTTTCGGGCGACAGCACCGTGGACGCGGAGGGCTGCTTCGTGTTTCCGGGCGGCATCGACCCGCACACGCACCTCTCCATGCCGTTCATGGGCACCACCACGGCGGACGACTGGGAAAGCGGCACGCGCGCGGCGCTGTCGGGCGGCACCACCATGGTGGTGGACTTCTGCATTCCCGGAAACGGGCAGCCGCTGCTCGACGCCTGGGCCGAGTGGGAGAAGAAGTCCGAGACCGCCTACGCGGACTACGCCTACCACATGTGCATCACCTACTGGAACGACCAGGTCCGCGCCGACATGGGCAAGGTGGTGGAGAAGGGCGTCACCACCTTCAAGCACTTCATGGCCTACAAAGGCGCGCTGATGGTGAACGACGAGGAGATGTTCGCCTCGTTCCAACGCTGCGCCGAGCTCGGCGCCATGCCGCTCGTCCACGCCGAGAACGGCGACCTCGTGGCGGCGCTCCAGCAGAAGCTGCTCAAGGACGGCATCACGGGCCCGGAGGGCCACGCCTATTCGCGTCCGCCGAGCGTCGAGGGCGAGGCCGCCAACCGGGCGATCATGATCGCGGACGCGGCCGGCTGCCCGGTCTACATCGTCCATGTCTCGTCCATCGAGGCGCACGAGGCCGTGGCCCGCGCCCGCGCCAACGGCCAGCGCGTCTATGGCGAGCCGCTGGTGCAGCATCTCACGCTGGACGACAGCGAATACGCCCATCCGGACTGGGACCACGCCGCCCAGCGCGTCATGTCCCCGCCCTTCCGCAACAAGAAGCACCAGGACGACCTCTGGAACGGCCTGCGCGCCGGCTCCCTCCAGGTGGTGGCGACCGACCATTGCGCCTTCACGACCGAGCAGAAGCGCTTCGGCATGGGCGACTTCACCAAGATCCCGAACGGCACCGGCGGGCTGGAGGACCGGCTCTCGGTGCTGTGGACCAAGGGCGTCGAGACCGGCCGCCTCACCATGAACGAGTTCGTGGCCGCCACCTCGGCCAACATCGCCCGCATCCTCAACCTCTATCCCCGCAAGGGCGTCATCCAGCAGGGGGCCGAGGCTGATTTGGTGGTGTGGGACCCGAAGGCCGGCAAGACCATCTCGGCCAAGACCCAGCAGTCGGCGATCGACTACAACGTCTTCGAGGGCATGAAGGTCAGCGCCACCCCGCGCTACACCTTCTCGCGCGGCGAATGCGTGTGGCAGGACGGCAAGCTCACCGGCCAGCGCGGCCGCGGTCGCTTCGTCCCCCGCTCGCCCTTCCCGGCCGACGCCCAGGCGCTGCGCACCTTCAAGGCGCTCACCGCCGACCGGGCCGTCGCGCGTTGAGGCTGCGTCGCTTGCAACGGCCCTCACCCCAGCCCTCTCCCCGTGCCGGGGAGAGGGGGCCCATTGCGGCCACGGCGCCGCGCGCGCCCTTCGCCCCGGCACGGGGAGAAGGTGGCCGAGCGAAGCGAGGTCGGATGAGGGGTCCTTCGGCCCAGGCCCTGCGCTGATGCCCGACACCGTCATCCAGGCCAGCAACCTGTCGCTCACTTACGGCTCCGCCGACGGCGCCGTGCAGGCGCTGTCGCGGATCGACCTCGCGATCGAGCGCGGCGAGTTCGTGTCGCTGATCGGGCCGTCCGGCTGCGGCAAGACCACGCTGCTGCGCGTGATCGCGGACCTGGAGACCGCCACGTCCGGGTCGATCACCGTGAACGGCGTCAGCCCGCACGAGGCGCGGCTGAAGCGCTCCTACGGCTATGTGTTCCAGGCGCCGGCGCTCTATCCGTGGCGCACCATCGCCGGCAATGTCGGCCTGCCGCTGGAGATCATGGGCCATTCCCGCGAGGACCGGCGCGAGCGCGTCGCCCGCAATCTCGCGCTGGTGAACCTCGAAGGCTTCGAGCGCAAGTTCCCGTGGCAGCTCTCCGGCGGCATGCAGCAGCGCGCCTCCATCGCGCGGGCGCTGTCCTTCGACCCCGACCTCCTCCTCATGGACGAACCCTTCGGCGCGCTGGACGAGATCGTCCGCGACAAGCTCAACGAGCAGTTGCTGCGCCTGTGGGACCTCACCCGCAAAACCGTGGTGTTCGTCACCCACTCAATCCCCGAGGCCGTGTTCCTGTCCACCCGCATCGTCGTGATGTCGCCCCGTCCGGGCCGCATCCACGAGATCATCCCGTGCGACTTCCCGCGCGACCGCACGCTGGACATCCGCGAGACGCCCGAATTCCTCGCCATCGCCAACCGCGTCCGCCAGGGGCTGCGCGAAGGGCATTCGTATGATTGAGGCGCCCCGCACGCCGCCGTGCGCCGCCCTGTCCCCCTCCCCCTTGTGGGGAGGGGCTAGGGGTGGGGGTCTCTGCATCGCGTTTGCCGCCCGGGGCGCGGCGACGCGCTCGAACCTGCGCCATCGCGCGACCCCCACCCTCGTTCCCTCCCCACAAGGGGGAGGGAGGCCGATCGCGCCCCGCTCATGCGACGGTGCGCTCTCATGAAGCGATGGCTCGCCGCGCTCTGGGCCGGCCATCTCGGGCCCATCCTGGCCGTCTGCGTCGCCATCGTGGCGTTGTGGTACGCGGGCGCGGTCTGGATGAACGCCGATCTGCAGCGCTCGGCCTTCGACAACGCCGGGCAGAAGAGCTGGACGACGGGCGAACTCGTGGCCGGCACGCTCGCGCAGGAGCGGCCGCGGCTGCCGGCGCCGCACCAGGTCGCGCAGGAGCTGTGGAAGACCGTGGTGGACACCGCGCCGTCGTCCAAGCGCAGCCTTGTCTACCATGGCGGCGTGACGCTCTCGGCGACGCTGCTGGGCTTCCTGTTCGGGGCCGGGCTCGGCGTCGGCCTTGCGGTGCTGATCGTCCATGTGCGCAGCCTTGAGCGCTCGCTGATGCCCTGGATCATCGCCTCGCAGACGATCCCGATCATCGCGCTGGCGCCGATGATCGTCATCATCCTGAACCAGCTCGACGTTACCGGCATCGTGCCGAAAGCCGCCATCGCGGCCTACCTGTCGTTCTTTCCCGTCACGGTCGGCATGGTGAAGGGGCTGCGCTCGCCCGATCCGCTGCAGCTCGACCTCCTGCGCACCTATTCGGCCTCAAAGATGCAGACCTTCTGGTCGCTGCGGCTGCCCGCCTCCGTGCCGTTTCTGTTCGCCAGCCTCAAGGTGGGCGTCGCCGCCAGCCTCGTCGGGACGGTGGTGGCGGAGCTGACTCAATCCGCCGACGGCGGCTTCGGCGCGCGGCTGCTGGCCGGCTCCTATTATGGCCAGACCATCCAGATCTGGGCCGCCATCTTCGCGGCGGCGTTTTGCGCCTGCGCGCTGATCGCCGCGGTGGCGCTGGCCGACCGCGTGGTCGCCAGGCGCATGGGGTATGCGCGATGAAGCGTCCCGACTGGCTCGCAATCCTGGCGGCGGCGGCGAGCGGGCTTGCGCTCGCGGGTCCGCTGGCGGCGGGCGGCGACGCGCCCGGCTGGGCGCGGCCCTATCTTGCCGCGCTGGTCGCCTCGGCGGTGCTGTGCGCCGGCGGCGCGAACAATCCGGCCCGCTGGCGGCTCGGCTCGCTGATGCTGGCCCTGATGTCCGCGGCCACCGCGGTGGCGCTCATTTGGCTGCTCGGCGCGGGCCTGCAGAGCAACGCCGGCTGGGGCTACGCGGCCGCGCTGGCGGCGGTCTGGCTCGCGGCCTGGCACACGGTGTCGTGGCTGGCGGCGTTGCGCCCGCCGGCGGGCTGGCCGGCGCGGCTGGTCAACCTCGCCGTCCCGCTGATCTTCGGCCTCACGCTGCTGTTCCTGTGGGAGTGCGGCGTGCGGGGCTTCGGCTCCTCGATGATGAAGGTGATCCTGCCCGCGCCGTCCGCCATCGCGGCGCGCTTCGGCTCGTCTCTGCCGACGCTGGGCGCCGACTTCGTGCAGACCTTCAAGGGCGTGACGGCCGGCTACGTGATGGGCTGCGGCGCCGGGATTCTGGCCGCGATCCTGATCGACCGCTCGCCGTTTCTGCAGCGCGGGCTGCTGCCGCTCGGCAATCTCGTGTCGGCGCTGCCGATCGTCGGCGTCGCCCCCATCATGGTGATGTGGTTCGGCTTCGACTGGCAGTCCAAGGCCGCCATCGTGGTGATCATGACGTTCTTCCCGCAGCTCGTGAACACGGTCGCGGGCCTCGCGTCGGCGGGCGCGATGGAGCGGGACCTGATGAAAACCTACGCGGCGAGCTACGGCCAGACGCTCCTGAACCTGCGGCTGCCCGCGGCCTTGCCGTTCATCTTCAACGGGTTGAAGATCAACTCCACGCTGGCGCTGATCGGCGCCATCGTGGCCGAGTTCTTTGGGACGCCCATTGTCGGCATGGGGTTCCGGATCAACACCGAGGTCGGGCGCATGAACATCGACATGGTGTGGGCGACCATCGTGGTCGCCGCGCTGGCCGGCTCGCTCTTCTATGGATTGCTGGCGCTCGCCGAGCGCCGGGCCACCTTCTGGCACGCCAGCTACAGGCAGCGCGCCGGCTGATCGTTCGTTCGCATTCGGGAGGGATACGCGATGAAGAAGCACATGATGCTGGCCGGCCTGGCGCTCGGGGCGCTCGCAGCCGCCACCGCGGCGCAGGCCGCCGACAAGGTCACGATCCAGCTGAAATGGGTTACGCAGGCCCAGTTCGGCGGCTACTACGTCGCCAAGGACAAGGGCTTCTACAAGGACGCCGGCCTCGACGTCACCATCAAGCCGGGCGGCCCCGACGTCGCGCCCCCGCAGGTGATCGCAGGCGGCGGCGCCGACGTGATCGTGGACTGGATGCCGTCCGCGCTCGCCTCGCGCGAAAAGGGCGTGCCGCTGGTCAACATCGCGCAGCCGTTCAAGCGCTCCGGCATGATGCTGACCTGCCGGGCCGAGACCGGCGTGAAGGCGCCCGAGGACCTCAAGGGCCGCACACTCGGCGTCTGGTTCTACGGCAACGAGTACCCGTTCCTGAGCTGGATGGCCAAGCTCAAGATCCCGACCGACGGCTCGGCGGGCGGCGTGAAGGTGCTGAAGCAGGGCTTCAACGTCGACCCGCTGCTGCAGAAGCAGGCCGACTGCATCTCCACCATGACGTACAACGAGTACTGGCAGGTGATCGACGCCGGCATCAAGCCCGAGAACCTCGTGGTGTTCAAATACGAGGACCAGGGCGTCGCCACCACGGAGGACGGGCTCTACGTGCTGGAGGAGAAGCTCAAGGACCCGGCCTTCGTGGACAAAATGGCGCGCTTCGTGAAGGCCTCCATGAAGGGCTGGGAATGGGCGCGCCAGAACCCTAAGGACGCAGCCAAGATCGTGCTCGACAATGACGCCTCCGGCGCCCAGACCGAGAAGCACCAGACGCGCATGATGGAGGAGATCAACAAGCTGACGGCCGGCTCCGACGGCTCGCTCGACGAGGCCGACTACAAGCGCACCGTCGCGACGCTGCTCTCGGGCGGGTCCGACCCGGTGATCTCCAAGGAGCCCACGGGCGCGTTCAGCCACGCCGTGACCGACAAGGCGAAGGCGCTGAAATAAGGCCGCCACGACCCCGGCGCAGCGGCCCCGCTGCGCCGGTCCCGCCCCAGGTCCGCGAGCCTTCAGGCTCGCCAGCGCAGGAGCCGCCGCGCCGAGGCGAGGCTTCGCGGCGCCGAGCGGCCCAACAGAGAACCCCATGTCACCCTTGACGATCCTCCTGCCGCTCGTCGCCCTGCTGGCCGCGACCGCGCTGCCCGTCCAGGCGGCCCTGAACGCGCAACTGGCGCGCGGCGTCGGCAACCCCATCCTGGCGGGGGCCATCTCCTTCGCGGCGGCCGCGATCCTGCTCGCCGGGATCGTCGGGCTGTTCGTGCGGGACTATCCCAGCGCCGAGCAGTGGAGCCGCGTCCCGCTCTGGCTCTTCGTGGTCGGCGGCGCGCTGGGGGCCGTCTATGTCTGCGCCAACATCGTGCTGGTGCCGCGCCTGGGGGCGGCGACGCTGATCGCCTTCGCGATCGCCGGCCAGCTCATCGCGGCCCTGCTTCTGGACCAGTTCGGCCTGCTCGGCCTCGCCATGCGCGAGATCTCGCTCGGGCGCGTCGCCGGCGTGGCGCTCGTGCTGGTCGGGGCCGTGATGGTGCGGGTGCTGTAAGGCCGCTCAGTTCCCGAACCAGACCGGACCGCCGAAGGGCATGATCGCCGCCCCGGGCGGCGGCTCGTTCGGCCGCGGCTCCGGGCCGGCCAGCACCATCGCCCAGTAGAGCGTGGGCCCGCGCGCGCCCGGGCCCGTGGCGCGGGCCAGGCCGATCCGGGTGGCGCCCTTCATCAGCAGGTTCTTGCGGTGTCCGGCCGAGGCCTTCCAGGACGCCATCGCGTCCGCGAGGTCGGTCTGCCCCATCGCGACGTTCTCGGAGGCCATGAAGGCCCGCACGCCGGCGGACTTCAGGCGCGACGGAAAGGACCCGACGACCTCGTGCGACATCTCGCCACGGGCGGCCATCCCGTTCGCCTGGACCTCGGCCGCGCGCACCAGCGCCGGGTCGGACGTCACCGGCCCGAGGCCCTCGGCCTTGCGGAAGGCGCTCACCGCCTGGGCGGCGCGGGTCGACTCGAAGACCGCCGCGGGCCGTTTCGCAAGGCCGGGCCTGGCGGGAGCGGGCGCCTGCGCGGCCGCGTCCTTCGCAGCGCCGGCCAGGGCGAGGCAGAGCAGCGCGAAAGTGACGAGAGGTTTCATGGGGGCCTTGTGGCCAATGATCCGGGCGGGTTTGGGGCGAACAATCTTCAGTTGTAAAGTTTGAACCTGCTCGTAAAGACTTCGATCCTTTGATTAAGATTGATAAAAATGATACTTTGCAAGGGAGAGACCGAAGGTTATCTTGTGGCATTGCCCAAGGGCTCTGCGCGTTAACCAATATTCGCAGGGCCCGTCCGTGAGGACTCCTCATGGTAAAGAAAACGTTCTAGATTAACGCCAATAAGCGGACTTCAGGGCAGCGTCGTTGAGAAGTTAAACTTGGCCGCGCCGAGCGCGCCGCCATGCCTTGGAGCGGTATGCATATGAACCAAGTCATTCAGCCCCGAGAGATCGCCGAAGCCCAGCGTGTCAAAGACGCAGCTGCGGGCGGTTCCGCCCCGGTGCGGGCCAAGCCGCGTTCGGATGTCGGCACCATCGTGCTGCACTGGGCGACCGCGGCGGCGGTGGTGGTCAGCCTCGCCACGGGCCTGCGCATCGGCGGGGACGGGCTCGATTCGGTCGTCGGCCGCGCGCTCTGGTCGGTCCTGCCCCAAGGCGAGGTGTGGACCTGGCACTTCGTCGGCAGTCTGGCGCTGTTCTTCTGCGCCACCGCCTATGCGGTCTACATGGCGCGGGCGGGCCTGATGCAGCGCATCGCGCCGTCGCGCATGCGCGTCCTGACCATGCCGGCCTCCGCGCGGCTGCGCTGGAACGCCGTCAACGTGGTGCTGCACTGGGCGATCTACGCCATCCTGGCGGCCCTTACGGCGACCGGCGTCGCCATGTATCTGGGCTTTGGCGATTGGGTGGTCACCGTTCACGGCCTCCTGGCCACGGTCACGCTCGTCTATATCGGCGTGCACGTCTTCACCCACTTCATGTATGGCGGCCTCGACCAGCTGCTCCGCCTGTTCAAGCCGAGCCCGCTGGCCAGGACGGCCGCCGCCCGGCCCCGGCCTTTCGTGGTCGCGGCCTTCGCCGGCCTGCCGATCGCCTTCGGGGTCGCGGCCCTCGACTACGGAACCCGCGACGCCCTCACCGTGGCGCATGTCGCGACGCCGCCCACGGCGGACGGCAAGCTGGACGACGCCGCCTGGGCCAACGCCCGGCCGGTGCGGGTGCGGACGGAGCAGGGCGCCAATCTGGGCGGGACCGGAACCTCCACCGTCGAGGTGCGGGCGGTCGAGGACGGTCGAAAGATCTACTTCGCCTTCCGGTGGGAGGATCCGACGCGCTCGCAGATGCGGCTGCCCCTGGTCAAGCGCGAGGACGGCTGGCGCATGATCGGCTCGAAGGCCGACACGGCGGACGTGATCGACTTCTACGAGGACAAGCTCGCCGTCCTGTTCACGCGCTCGGACGCCTTCGGCAATGGCGGCTCGACCCATATGGGCCCCGACCCGTTGCCCGGCCAGCCCAAGCCCGTCCACGGCCGCGGCTACCACTACACCACCGACGGCCTCTACGCCGACGTGTGGCAGTGGAAGGCGTCCCGCGGCGGTCTCCTGGGCCGCGTCGACGACATGTATTTCGGCCCGCCAAACGAGGCGAACGAGGCCATGAAGGCCGGCAAGGCGCGCTATCAGGCCGGCTATGACAGCGATCCGGGCACCAGCTTCTACGTCTACAATTACAAGTCCGAAGCGCCGGGCGGATATCGCGGGCCGGTCACGCTGAGCAAGCTGCCCAAGGACTATGCGGCGACCGTCAAGGCGATGGGGACGCTCCACCTCGACCTCAACAAGAGCAACGACGAGGGCTCGCGCTGGTGGATGACCGAGGACGAGGTCGTTCCCTACAGCAAGGAGGCCGACGACAAGATCCCGGTCGGGACCGTGATCCCGGGCGTGCTGATCCAGGGCCAGTATTCGGGAGACCGGGCGGACCTCATGGGCGCCGCCCAGTGGAAAGACGGCTACTGGACCCTGGAGACCAGCCGCGTCCTCGACACCGGCAGCAAATATGACATCCCGTTCAAGAAGGGAGAGCCGATCTACATGTATGTCTCGGTCTTCGATCACACCCAGACCCGCCACACCCGGCACATGAGGCCGATCGTGATCGCGCTGCCCTGACGCCCAGAACGATGCGGGACCGGCGGCGCGCCGGTCCCCTCCCTCGACCCCAAACGTTAAGACCCGGGAGCGTGTCCCGCTCTCCGAAGGAGGATGCATGTCTTCGAAGTGCCAGCTCACCATCAACGGCAAGAGCGTCTCCGCCCTGGTCGGCGCCACCGTCCTGGACGCCGCCCTGGCGGCCCGCATCGCGATGCCGCATGATTGCTGCACGGGGCAGTGCGACAGCTGCCGCGTGACCGTGGAGGGCGGCGTCGACGACCATGGCACCCGCGAAGGCGCGACCGTGCTGGGCTGCCAGGCGACCCTGACCGGGCACGCGTCCATCACCTTCGAGGAAGCGCCCGCCGTCGGCGCCCGCATGGCGAGCGTCTCTTCCATCCGGCCGCTCTCGCCCGACATCGACGAGGTGACGCTGGAGCTCAACAGCCCGCTCCGCTACCTGCCCGGCCAATATGTGAAGCTGTCCTTCAAGGGCCTTCCCGAGCGCGACTACAGCCCGACGCTGGGACTGGGCGGCGAGGCGGACGTGAACCGCCTGTATTTCCACGTCCGGCGCTACCCCATGGGCCGCTTCTCCTCCGCGATCGGCCAGGCCATCAAGGTCGGCTCGCGGCTGAAGGTGCGCGGTCCCTACGGCCATGCCTGGCTGCGGCAGGGGACCGGCCCGCTGGTGCTGGTGGCGAGCGGCACGGGTTTCGCGCCGATCTGGTCGATCGCGGTCGCGGCCCGGCTCGGCCAGCCCGACCGGCCCATCACGGTGATCGCCGGCGCCCGCGATCCGGCCGACCTCTACATGCGCCAGGCCTTCGCCTGGCTGTCGGCCCGCGGCGTCCGGTACCTCACGCTGACCACGAGCGGCGGCCCGGCCTTCGCCGACATGCGCGCCGGTCGCCCGACAGACGCGCTTCCGGCGCTCGGTCCCGACCACACCGTCTATGCGGCGGGCGCGCCCGCCATGGTGGCGGCGGTCAAGCGCATCGCCCAGGACGCCGGGGCGGTCTGCTATGCGGATCCGTTCGTCATGAACGAGACCCCCGCGTCGCTGACGCAGAAGCTCGGCCGCTTCTTCCAGATGACGAATTGGGGATCGCGGTCCGGCGAACCGGGCGCGGCCGCTACGCCGCGGCCACTTCGGTCAGGAACGATTTGACCGCGATGTCCATCTGCTTGGCCTCTTCGGCCATGCGGGCTGCCATCGCCACCATGTCGACCGTAGCGTCGCGGGCGTTCTCGACCGTGGAGCTCAGATTCTCGACGCTGGCGCAGAGCGCGCCGGTGCCCTCGAAGGCGGAGGAGACGCTCTCGGCGATCTGCTCGGTCGCCTGAGACTGGTCGGCGACGACGTGCCGGATCGTGGTGGTCTCGGCCAGCACGTCCGAGAAGGACTGGGCGATCATGTCGATCGACCGGACCGCGTCGTTGGTGGCCTCCTGGATGGCGGCCACTTTGCCGGCGATCACCTCGGTCGCCTTGCCGGTCTCGCCGGCGAGGGCCTTGACCTCGTTGGCCACCACCGCGAAGCCGCGCCCCGCCTCGCCCGCCCGCGCCGCTTCAATGGTGGCGTTCAGGGCCAGCAGGTTGGTCTGGGCCGCGATGCCCTCGATCATCCGCACCACCGCGCCGATCTGGCTGGCGGCCTCCAGCAGCCCGCCCACCTTGCGGGTGGCCACCAGGGCCGTGTCGTTGCCGCGCACGATAACCTCGGCCGCGAGGCTGACCTTGTCGGAGACGCTGCGGATCGCGGTGCTGAGCTGCCCCGTGGCGGCGTCCACCACCATCACGGACGACGTCGTCTGCTTGGACGCCCGGACGGTCGAGCTCGCCTCGTCCTTGGCGTGGCGGGAGATGCCGTCCAGCCCCTGCGCCGAGGCGTTCATGGAGCTGACGCAATCCTGCACGCTGCGCAGGACGGAGCGCATCGTCGCATCGAAGCGCTGGATCGCGGCGTCCAGCGCCGCGCTGCGTCGGCGCACCGCCTCCGCCCCGGCCACGTCCGAGCGCAGCTTGTCGCGCTCCTCCATGGAGTGCTGCAGCAGCAGCACGGCCCGCGCGATGGCCCCGATCTCGTCCCGGCGCTCGGATCCGGTGACCTCGGCCCGCCAGTCGCCCTGCGCCACCGCCACGACCGCGCCGGTGATTTGCGAGATCGCCCGGCTGACGCGCCTGGACACCATGAGGGCCAGTCCGCCGACGAGCCCCAGGGCCAGCAGGCCGGCCGCGACCAGCCACGCCTTGAGATCGGCCGCATGGGCCTCGCCGATCCGCACCGTCTGGTCGCGCAGGGCGTAGACCTCGCCGCGCGGCGCCAGGGCGCAGACCCGGACGTCCTTCATGATGTCGACGCAGTTGGCCACGAAGCGGCCGCTCTCGCTCTCCAGCAGGGTGGTCTCGGGCATGCGGCGCAGGCGCAGGCCCACATTGGGCGCGCCCGACACCGACACGGCCTCGCCGCCGACCTGGATCAGCACGGCCGAGCCGGTAAGCCGGGCGAAATCCTCCAGCACGGCCTCGGACGGCTTGATGCTGCGCAGCCCGACCAGGGCCGCGACCGTTTCGCCGAAGTCGTCGAAGACCGGCTCCACGAACGCCATCGTGAGGACCGAGGTGGACCCGATGTCCAGCTTGGCGGCCATGTCGGCCTCGATCCAGACGAGGTCCTGCCAGGTCGTCGGCATGGAGCGGTCGTTCGACGCCATGATGGAGCTGACGCGGGCCAGAACCGGGCTGGCGCGCAGCGCCTGGTCCATCTGCACCAGGTCGGCGCGCTTCGACGACGTCCCGATCACCCGCGACTTCAGGTCGATGACGGCGATCATGTCCAGGTTCGCGGCGCGGACGGCGGCGTCCAGCGGCTCGCTCATGGCGACGACGTTGCGCGACTGGATGGCGCGGAAGATGTCGACCCGCTGGGCCACCACGCCCAGCCGCCGGGCCGCGTCGCGCTGCAGCGTGTCGAGCCGCGCCTTCGACAGGTTCGCCTCGGCCCGCAGCGTCTCCGCCAGCTTGGCGACCGACAAGCGGGCCAGCTCCTGCGACTGTTCGCTGAGCCCCCGCTCGACCCGGATCAGCGTGCCGCCCACGAGCGCGACGAGCGCGACGCTCGTGGCGATGAGCATCACGCTGATCAGTTTCGCGCTGAGGGAGCGGAACAGCATCCTGCTATTGCGCCACGGGCACGCCGCCCAGGTCGTTCACCACCTGCTTGGCCTTGTCGCTGGAGGCGAACTGGATGAAGGCCTTGGCGTCCGTCGTGACGGTCTGGGGCTTGTGGATCAGGCCGACCACAACGGCGCTCGGATAGTCCGGGGCGGTGGGCGCCTTTCCGTCGATGCTCAGCACGACGACGCTGTCCTTCAGGGCGGACGAGAACGGTCCGAAGCCGACGGCGCCTTCCACGGCGCGGACGGTCTCGACCGCCTCCTGGGTGGTCGTGGCGGTCTTCGACTTGCCGGTCAGGACGAGGTCTTTCCAGCCCGGCATGGAGGCGCGCAGCACGCCCAGCGTGCTGTCGCCGTCCTCGCGGCGGACCACCTTGATCTTCAGGTCGGCGCCGCCGACCTCCTGCCAGTTGGTCACCGCGCCGGAATAGATGTCGGCGATCTGCTTGCTGGTCAGCGCCGTCACCTTGGCGTCCGCATGGACGAAGAAGGCCGACGGGATCTTGACGATCGGCGTCAGCACCAGGCCCTGAGACTTCTCGGCGTCCGACAGCGGCCGGGCCACGCGGCCGACGACCTCCTGGTCGGTCGAGACCGCCACCACGGCGCCGCCCGAACCGATGCTCGGCGGCACCTTCACGGCCACGGCCGGATGGTCGGCCGAGAAGGCCGCGCCCACCGCCTTGAGGATCTCGATGCCGTCGCCCGTTCCGGGCACGGTCAGGTCTGCGCTATGCCCTGGCGCCACAAGGGCCGGGGTGAAGGCCGCCGCGATCGCGCCGGCAAGGAGGATACGAGGAAAGGTCATGGAAGCCTCGGCTAGCCAATTCTTGCCGAAGCATAAGACCCTCTGATTAAGAGAGCCTGAAAAGCGCCCTTATACCTGTCGTAAATGCAACCTGAGGCTGTAACGCCACGATGGGTTCGCCCGCCGACAACCAGTGAATGAGTTCGACCAGAGCCAGTCCCAGCGCGGCCCCGATGACGACGCCGGCCAGTCCCACGGCGACGGCCGCCAGCACGGGATGGGCCGCGACGCCCGCTTTCGGGAAATTCCTGAGGGAATACAGCGAGCCGGTCGGCATGGTCCGCTCCATCGACGGCCGCACGAGGCGGCTCCCTCACCCTGGCCTGACGCGGCGCCCCGGGGCGTGACGGATCGCACATCGCGCGGCGAAGGCGGACCCGGCGCGGGGCGCGTCAATTCACCACGGTCACGCGGCGGCGGCGGCGCGCCGGCGCGGCTTGGACGGACGCATGCGGGCCCAGACCCGCCAGCCCAGCAGGGCGGCCAGCAGGACGGCGTAGATCACCGGCCAGGTGATGTCCCGCTTCACCAGCCACCAGTAATGCACCACCCCCAGGATCGCGATGGCGTAGATGGCCTGGTGCAGCCGGGCCCAGCGGGGCCCGCCGAGGCGGCGCACCCATCCCTTGGTGGAGGTGACGGCCAGCGGCGTCATCAACACCAGGGCCGCGAAGCCCACGGTGACGAAGGGCCGCTTCAGGATGTCCTTGGCGATGGCGCCGGCTTCGAACACCATGTCGAAGCCCACATAGGCGAAGAGGTGGACGAACCCGTAGAAGAAGGCGAACAGCCCCAGCATGCGGCGGAACTTGATGGGCCAGTTCCAGCCGCTCAGCCGCCGCAGCGGCGTCACCGCCAGGGTGATGAGCAGGAAGTGCAGGCACCAGTCGCCCGTCGCGTGCTCGATGGTCTCGGCCGGATTGGCGCCGAGCATCTCCGGGTCGACGAACACGCCGTAGACCAGGCGCAGCGCCGGGATCAGCGCGGCGAGGAAGACGACCGGCTTGGCGATGCGCACCCAGTCCCGGCGCCGCGCCGACGCCGGCGGGGCGGCCCTGGCCGGAGCCGCGGCGCGGGACGGGGGCTTTTCCGTGACGGTCATCAGTGGTCGATCTTCAGATCCATGCCCGCATACAGCGAGGCGACCTGGTCCGCGTAGCCGTTGAAGAGCTCGGTCTGCCGGCTGGCGAAGAGCGCCGGCAGCAGCCGTTCGCGCTTCTGGCTCCAGCGCGGGTGGTCCACGTCCGGGTTCACGTTGGAGTAGAAGCCGTATTCGTTGGCGGCGGCCTTGTTCCAGGCCGTCCCCGGCTGCTGCTCGACGAACTCGATCTTCACGATCGATTTCACGCTCTTGTAGCCGTATTTCCACGGCGTCACGATCCGCACCGGGGCGCCGTTCTGGTTGGTGAGGGTCTCCCCATAGGCGCCCACCGTCAGCAGCGTGAGCGGGTGCATGGCCTCGTCGATGCGCAGGCCCTCCACATAGGGCCAGTCCAGCACCGGGATGCGCAGGCCCGGCATGGTCTCCGGCTGCATCACGGTGGTGAACTTGACGTATTTGGCCTTGCTGGTCGGCCCCACTCGCTTGGCCAGCTCGTTGAATTCGAGCCCCACCCAGGGCACCACCATGGACCACGCCTCGACGCAGCGGAACCGGTAGACCCGCTCCTGCAGCGACATCTTGAGGATGTCCTCGATGCCGATGGTCATCGGCTTCTCGACCTCGCCGCCGATCTCGATGGTCCAGGGACGGGTTTTCATCTGGTCGGCGGACGCCGCCGGGTCGTATTTGCCCGTGCCGAACTCGTAGTAGTTGTTGTAGCCCGTCACGATCTTCTTGGTCGTGGGCTCGGCGTTGACGCTGAACTTGGCGTTGCGCGGCGCATCGAGCTTGTCCAGCGCGGGGGCCGCCGCGAAGGCCGGCGCGGGCAACCCCATGGCGGCGGCCGCCCCGAGCCCCGCCGCGGACTGCACGAAGCGCCGGCGGTCGAGGAACACGTCGCGGGGCGTGATCTGCGAAGGAGCGATGGTGGGATAGCGGAACGACATCTGGGTTCTCCGACGCACAAGGCGGGCGATGGCGGCGAGCGCGCCCTGAGCCCATGGCAGATCGGGCTTGCGCGGTCGCAGTCAAGCGCCGTGCGGCGATCACGACAACTCACGATCCCGCGTGAGGCCCGGCGCCGGGAGGGGTCCGGTCAGCCGGCCCGGCCCAGAAAGGCCTCGACGGCCTCGCGCCGGGGCAGGGGGGCGACCGCCCCATAGCCCAAGGTCGAGAGCGCCGCCGCCGCATTGGCGTAGTCCGCGGCCTGGAACGCGTCGCCGCAGCGCAGCCACTCGGACAGGAACGCGCCGTCGAAGGCGTCCCCCGCCCCGGTCGCGTCCACGGCCTCGACCTTGTGGGCCGGGATGACCCGGCGCTCGCCCGGCAGCGCCACCATGGCCCCGTCGGTCCCCATCGTGAGGGCCACGATCCGGCACCCCAGGCGGAGATAGAAGTCGCAGATCTCCTCCGGACCCTGCAGCCCGGTGAGCTGCCTGGCGTCGTCCAGGCCGGGCCGGGCGATGTCGCTCATCGCCACCGCGGCGTGCGTCACCGCCCGGGCCCGCTCCAGGGGCCACAGGCGAAGCCGCAGATTGGTGTCGTAGCTGATGGTGGTCCCGGCCTCGCGGGCCAGCTTCAGCGCGTGGAACACGGCGTCGCAGGCGCTGGTCGAAATGGCCTGGCTGATCGCCGAGACGTGAAGGACCCGCGCCGACGCGATCTTGGCCGCCGGAACCTCCGACGCCATCACGAGGCTCGCGGCCGACCCCGCCCGGTAGTAGCTGAAATGGTGGCCCTTGGCGTCGTGGCTGATGAAATAGAGGCCGGTTGGCGCCCCGGGGCGGGTCAGCACGGACGAGCGGTCGACGCCCTCCCGGTCCCACAGGTCGGCGATCTGGCGCCCGAACGCGTCGTCTCCGAGCGCCGTGAAATAGGCCGCCTTGGCGCCGTTGCGGGCCGCCGAGATCGCCGCGTTGGACGTATCCCCGCCATAGCCCGGCAGGAACAGCATCTCGCCCTGGCGTTCGACCTGGTTGAACTCTACGAGGGGCTCGCCCATCGCCAGCACGTCCAGGGCTTTCATCGGCTATCCGTTAAATCGTTTGAATGATTGCGCATATTGCCCCTTGCAGGCAGGACGCGCAACTTCCGTTCGAATGGCCGACGGCGCCAATGTGACGGCGGAAGGGCGATTGCGCCGGGCTGCGAAAAGGGCTTTTCTACAGCCCACGCTGTCCCAAGACGGCCGCGGCCTCGCTGGCCGTGAAGAATGTGACACGAGGGGAAGTCGATGACACGCACCACGATCGCCAAGGGCCTTGTCGGCCTTGGGCTGGCCGCCCTGTTGATGGGCTCCACGGCCGTTTCGGCCAAGACGCTCGTCTACTGCTCGGAAGGCAGCCCGGAGAACTTCACCCCCGCCCTCAACACCACCGGCACCAGCTTCGACGCGGCGCGCCCCGTGTTCAACCAGCTGACCGAGTTCGAGCGGGGCTCCACCACGGTGGTCCCCGGCCTGGCGGAGAGCTGGACCTTCTCGGACGACGCCAAGACGATCACGTTCAAGCTGCGCAAGGGCGTCAAGTTCCACGCCACGAAGGACTTCAAGCCCAGCCGCGACTTCAACGCGGACGACGTGCTGTTCTCCTTCAACCGCCAGTGGAAAGAGAACCATCCCTACTTCAAGGTGTCCGGCGGGAAGTACGACTACTTCAACGACATGGACATGCCCAAGCTGCTCAAGAGCATCGAGAAGACCGACGACTACACCATCGTCATGACGCTCAATGAGCCGAACGCGCCGATCCTGGCCAATCTGGCGATGGATTTCGCCTCCATTCACTCCCAGGAATACGCCGACTTCCTCACCAAGCAGGGCAAGCCCGAGGTGATGGACCAGATCCCGGTCGGCACCGGCCCGTTCATGTTCGTGAACTACCAGAAGGACGCGGTGATCCGCTTCAAGGCCAACCCGGACTATTTCCACGGCAAGGCCGCGATCGACGACCTCGTCTACGCCATCACGCCCGATCCCACCGCCCGCCTCGCCAAGCTGCGCAAGGGCGAGTGCCACCACATGGCTTATCCGCGCCCGGCGGACCTGGAGGAGATCAAGAAGGACCCGGCCCTGCAGATGATGCAGCAGCCCGGCCTCAACATCGCCTACTGGTCGTTCAACGTGCAGAAGCCGCCCTTCGACAAGAAGGAAGTGCGCCAGGCCATGAACATGGCCGTCGACAAGGCCGCCATCATCCGCGACGTCTATCTGGGCGCCGGCGAGCCGGCCAAGAACCTGATTCCGCCGACCATCTGGTCCTACAACGACAAGGTGGTCGACTATAAGTTCGACCAGGCCAAGGCCAAGGAGCTGCTCGAGAAGGCCGGCGTGAAGACGCCGCTCGACATCGACCTCTGGTACATGCCGGTTCAGCGCCCCTACAACCCGAACGGCAAGCGCATCGCCGAGATGATGCAGTCCGACCTCGCCAAGATCGGCATCAACGCCAAGCTGGTGACCTACGAGTGGGGCGAGTACCGCAAGCGCATGCAGCAGGGCGAGCACATCACCGGCCAGCTCGGCTGGACCGGCGACAATGGCGACCCGGACAACTTCTTCTTCCTGCGCGGCTGCTCGGCGGCCCGCCCGGGCGGCCAGAACCTCTCCAAGTGGTGCAACAAGGAGTTCGACGACCGCCTGAAGAAGGCGGCCGCCATGGCCGACAACAAGGAGCGCGCCAAGCTCTACGAGGAGATGCAGCTCATCCAGAAGGAGGAGGCGCCGGACATGACCATCGCGCACTCCGTCGTCTATGAGCCGATGCGCAAGGAAGTGACCGGCTACAAGATGAGCCCCTTCAACCGCCACGAGTTCTACGGCGTCGACATGAAGTGAGGCGGTCGGGAGGGCTTGGCCCTCCCGCCTGAGACGTCGGCGCCCGGGGACGGTGGTTTCCGGGCGCCCAGAGCTGCTCTTGCATGACGGCCCCCCACGTCTTGAGAGCCGCATCCACCCATCCGCCGTCATCCCCCGGCGCGCCGAAGGCGCGGGACGGGGATCCAGCGGGACGTCCAAGAGTCTGGATCCCCCTTCCCCTCCGCGGCTGCGTGGCTCCGGCCGGGGATGACGGCGAGGCGGGCGTGTGACGCCGGCGTGACGCGCAGGACCCCATCGCGGCCAAGCCATTCCCAGCTGGGCTGAGCAGGACCCCATGATCAAATTTCTCCTGAAGCGTGCGGCGCTGACGTTGCCCACCTTCTTCGCGCTCATGTTCGTGACCTTCGTGGCGATCCGCATGGTGCCGGGCGACCCGGTGGAGGTGCGGACGGGCGAGCGCGGCATCTCGCCCGAGCGCCTGGCGCAGTTCCGGCACGAGCTCGGCCTCGACCAGCCCATCTGGAAGCAGTTCGCCGACTATGTGTGGGCGCTGCTGCACGGCGATTTCGGCACCTCGGTGGTGACCAACGAGAAGGTGCTGACCGAGTTCTTCACGCTGTTTCCCGCCACCCTCGAGCTGTCCGCCGCCGCCATGCTGTTTGCGGTGCTGCTCGGCGTGCCCGCCGGCGTCGTCGCCGCCGTCAAGCGCGGCAGCTGGTTCGACCACACCCTGATGGGCGCGGCCGTGACCGGGTTCTCGATGCCGATCTTCTGGTGGGGCCTGCTCCTGATCATGCTGGTGTCGGAGCGCTGGGGCCTGACCCCGGTGTCCGGCCGCATCGACCTGATCAACTACTATTTCGAGCCCGTGACCGGCTTCATGCTGATCGACGCGCTGAAATCGGACCAGCCGGGCGCGTTCTGGTCGGCGCTGCACCACCTCATCCTGCCCACCATCGTGCTCGGCACGGTGCCGCTGGCCGTCATCGCCCGCATGACGCGCTCCTCCATGCTGGAGGTGCTGAGCGAGGACTATGTCCGCACCGCCCGCGCCAAGGGCCTGTCGCCGTTCCGGGTCATCGGCCTGCACGCGCTGCGCAACGCCCTGATCCCGGTCGTCACCATCGTGGGCCTGCAGGTCGGCACGCTGCTGGCCGGCGCGGTGCTGACGGAGACGATCTTCTCCTGGCCCGGGGTGGGCAAGTGGCTCATCGAGGCGATCGGCCGGCGCGACTACCCGTCGCTGCAGGGCGGCATCCTGCTCATCTCGTCCATGGTGATCGTCGTGAACCTGGTCATCGACGTGCTCTACGGAGCCATCAACCCGAGGATCCGTCATGGCCGTTGACGCTCTCGCCTCGCCGGCCGCGCAGCCGGCGCCGCCCGGGCCGCTGCGGGCCTTCTGGGCCGCCTTCTCGGAGAACAAGGGCGCGGTCGGCGGCCTCGTCGTGCTGTCGATCATCGCCTTCCTGGCCATCTTCGCCGACCTGGTGTCGCCCTATTCGCCCTTCGAGCAGTTCCGCGACTTCACCAAGCTGCCGCCCGCCTGGGAGCAGGGCGGAAACTGGAAATTCGTGCTCGGCACCGACGCGCTGGGCCGCGACACGCTGACCAGGCTCATCTACGGCGCGCGCATCTCGCTGTTCATCGGCGTCGCCGTGATGGCCACCTCGGTGGTGATCGGCGTGCTGCTCGGGCTCGCCGCCTCCTTCATGGGCGGCGTGGTCGACACCGTGGTGATGCGGGTGATGGACCTGATCCTGTCCGTGCCCGGCCTCGTCCTGGCCATCCTGGTCGTCGCCGTGCTGGGGCCGAGCCTCACCAACACCATCGTGGCGGTCGCCATCGTGTATCTGCCGAGCTATGTGCGCCTCGTGCGCGCCTCGGCGCTGGGCGAACTCGGCAAGGACTATGTGACGGCCTCCAAGGTGGCCGGCGTCGGCACGCTGCGGCTGATGTTCGTCACCATCCTGCCCAACTGCCTCGCGCCCCTCATCGTGCAGGCGGCGCTCGGCGTCTCCAACGCCATCCTGGAGGCGGCCGCCCTGGGCTTCCTCGGCCTCGGCGCGCAGCCGCCCACGCCCGAATGGGGCTCCATGCTGGCGGACAGCCGCGAATTCATCCGCTCCAATCCCTGGATCGTCACGCTTCCGGGCCTCGCTATCCTGATCACCGTCGTGGCGATCAACCTGATGGGCGACGGCCTTCGCGACGCGCTCGATCCCAAGCTCAAGAGGAGCTGAGCCATGGGCCTCCTCGACATCCGCAACCTCTCCGTCACCTTCGCGACCCGCTCGGGCCAGTTCCGGGCGGTGGACGGGGTCGACCTCACCGTCAACCAGAACGACGTCGTCTCCATCGTGGGCGAGTCCGGCTCCGGCAAGTCCGTCGCCATGCTGGCCGTGATGGGGCTGCTGCCCTGGACCGCCACCGTGACGGCCGACCGGATGAGCTTCGACGGGCGCGACCTCCTGACGATTTCGGACCGGGAGCGCCGCTCCATCGTCGGCCGCGACATCGCGATGATCTTCCAGGAGCCGATGACGTCGCTGAACCCGTGCTTCACGGTCGGGTTCCAGCTCGGCGAGACGCTGAAGACCCATCTCGGCCTGGACCGCGCCGCCCGCAAGAGGCGCGCGATCGAGCTCCTGGAGGAGGTCGGCATCACCGATCCGCAGCGGCGCCTGTCGGCCTTCCCGCACCAGCTCTCCGGCGGCATGAGCCAGCGCGTCATGATCGCCATGGCGATCGCCTGCCGGCCGAAGCTGCTCATCGCCGACGAGCCCACGACCGCGCTGGACGTCACCATCCAGGCCCAGATCCTCGACCTGCTGCTGCGCCTGCGCCAGGAGACCGGCATGGGCCTCGTGCTCATCACGCACGACATGGGCGTGGTGGCCGAGACCGCGCACCGGGTGGTGGTGCAATACGCGGGCCAGCAGGTGGAGCGGCAGGAGACCGTGGGCCTCTTCGCCGACCCGCACCATCCCTACACGGCCGCCCTGCTGGCGGCGCTGCCGGAGCGGGCGACCGGGCGCATCCTGCCCAGCATCCCGGGCGTGGTGCCCGGCCAATTCGACCGCCCGGCCGGGTGCCTGTTCTCGCCGCGCTGCGCCTTCGCGACCGACTATTGCCGCGCCGTGCCGCCCAAGCCCGCCGCCCCCGAGCTCGGCTACGCGCTCTGCCACTACGCCCTGGTCAAGGGCCAGCCCACCAACCGGGAGCGCGCCGCGTGACCGTCGTCCTCGAAGGCCGCAACCTGACGCGCGACTACAGCGCCAGGCGCGGAATGTTCTCCCCCGTGGCCACCGTCAAGGCGCTGTCGGGCGTGTCGTTCGACCTCGCCTCCGGCAAGACGCTCGCCGTGGTGGGCGAATCCGGCTCCGGCAAGTCGACGCTGGCGCGCCTCGTCACCATGATCGAGGAGCCGACGGCCGGCACGCTCAAGATCAACGGCGTCGACATGGTCGCCGCCACCGCGGCGGACCGCAAGCGCCTGCGCAGCGAGGTGCAGATCGTCTTCCAGAACCCCTATGGGTCGCTCAACCCGCGCCAGACCATCGGGGCCGCCCTGGAGGAGCCGCTGCTGGTCAACACCACGATGCCGGCCGCGCAGCGCAGGCAGGCCGCCAAGGACATGATGGCCCGCGTCGGGCTGCGGCCCGAATATGTCGAGCGCTACCCGCACATGTTCTCCGGCGGCCAGCGCCAGCGCATCGCCATCGCGCGCGCCCTGATGCTGCGGCCCAAGATCCTGGTGCTGGACGAACCGGTCTCGGCGCTGGACGTCTCGATCCGCGCCCAGGTGCTGAACCTGCTGGCGGAGCTGCAGAACGAGTTCCAACTCGCCTATCTGTTCATCTCGCACGACCTCTCGGTGGTGCGGCACATCGCCGACGACATCATGGTCATCTATCTCGGCCACGCCGTGGAGGTGGGGAGCCGCGAGGCGATCTTCTCCGCTCCGCAGCATCCCTACACGCGGGCGCTGCTGTCGGCGACGCCCGTGGCCGAGCCTGGCGCCAAGAAGGAGCGGATCGTCCTGCAGGGCGAGCTGCCATCGCCCTTCAACCCGCCGAGCGGCTGCCCCTTCAACCCGCGTTGCCCGCTCGCCTTCGCGCCCTGCCCGGTGGAGATGCCGCCCCTCGAGCCGAAGCACGGCCGCAAGGTGGCGTGCTGGGCCGTCGAAGCCGGGTGAGGCCGCGCGCGCCTTCAGCTCCGCGGCCTGTCGGCCCGGAGGTGAAGGGTGGAGGGCGGCGCGGAACGGCGACGCTGATCAGCCCCACGGCGAATGTGGGGAGTGTGGGGAGGACCGCGAGGCCGCCAGGCTCTCGCCGTTCCGCGCATGGCGTTTGAAGATCCACCGGAACGCCTCGGGGCGCTGTCAGCCCCTTGGCGCTTCCGCTCGTCGGGCTCTCCGACGGATCGCCTCTGCGAACCGGCTGTCACCCCGCCTCGCTTCGGCCGCCACCCCCGGTCCCCATCCGTGACACTGCAGATGTCCCTCCGTGGACCGGAGCATGGACAGGGTTATAGGAATTTTATCCGGTTGTCAAGACCGCGTCCGCTCGCCACCGGAAGCGCCACCCTCCCCGTCATCCCCGGCCGGAGCGGCGCAGCCGCGTAGGGGAAGGGGATCCAGAGAGGGTCCCGAAGAAGGCGCCCCTCGCCCGGCCGCCTGGATCCCCTTCCCGCGCCTGCGGCGCGCCGGGGATGACGGAGAGAGTTGTGCGGCGATGGTCTGGTTGGCGCTGGCTGATGCAAGACGTCCGCTTTCCACCAAAAGCGCCTCCGCGTCATCCCCGGCCGGAGCGGCGCAGCCGCGGAGGGGAAGGGGATCCAGAGAGGGTCCCGAAAAAGGCGCCCATCGCCCGGCCGCCTGGATCCCCTTCCCGCGCCTGCGGCGCGCCGGGGATGACGGAGAGTGGTGTGCGGCGATGGTCTGGTCTGGTTGGCGCTGGCCCGCCGAGGCGACTTCTCGTCATTGCAAGCGCCCTCTCCGCCGTCATCCCCGGCCGGAGCGGCGCAGCCGCGGAGGGGAAGGGGATCCAGAGAGGGGCCCGAAAAAGGCGCCTTTCGCCCGGCCGCCTGGATCCCCTTCCCGCGCCTTCGGCGCGCCGGGGATGACGGAGAGTGGTGTGCGGCGATGGTCTGGTCTGGTTGGCGCTGGCCCGCCGAGGCGACTTCTTGGCATTGCAAGCGCCCTCTCCGCCGTCATCCCCGGCCGGAGCGGCGCAGCCGCGGAGGGGAAGGGGATCCAGAGAGGGTCCCGAAGAAAGCGCCCTTCGCCCGCCGCCTGGATCCCCTTTCCCGCGCCTGCGGCGAGCCGGGGATGACGGAGTGGGTCAGAGGTCGGCGGAGATTTCGAGCCAGTCCGGGTTGGCGGCTTCGATGAGCTTCAGCTTCCAGGCGCGGTTCCAGCCCTTGACTTGCTTCTCGCGCGCGATCGCGTCCTCTGCGCGATCGAAGGCTTCGGCGTAGACGAGCCGGATGACGCCGTAGCGGCGCGTGAAGGCGGAGCCCAATCCGGCCCGGTGCTGCTCGACGCGCCGGCCGAGGTCGCGGGTCACGCCGACATAGAGCGTGCCGTTGCGCTGGCTGGCCAGGATGTAGACGGCAAAGGGCATGCCTGAATGTGGCGCCTCGCCTCCGCAACCCGCCACGGCGCCGCAGTTGAACGGCCCCCACCCTCCCCGTCATCCCCGGCCGGAGCGGCGCAGCCGCGCAGGGGAAGGGGATCCAGAGAGGGTCCCGAAAAAGGCGCCCCTCGCCCGGCCGCTCTGGATCCCCTTCCCGCGCCAGCGGCGCGCCGGGGATGACGGGGGACTTCAGGCCCCACCCGCCACCAGGTGGCGCGCGACCCGTTCCGGCGGGTCAGATGACGTTGCGCTCCAGGACGGGGCGGTTGGCGGCGATGCGGTCGAAGGACATGTCGGAGAGGTCGAGGGTCAGGTAGCGGCCGTGCAGGATGAGTTCGGCGAGGCCGCGGCCGACGGCGGGGGCCTGCTGCAGGCCGTGGCCGGAGAAGCCGTTGGCGAGGTAGAAATTGTCGATCCCGCCGGCCCGGCCCAGGATGGCGTTGTGGTCGAAGAGGTTCATGTCGTAGTGGCCGGCCCAGGCCCGGCCAGGGCGGATCTCCTCGAAGGCCGGGACGCGCGTGGCCAGCGCGGGCCAGATCGTCTCCTCGAAGAAGCCCCAGTCGACCTCGAACTCGTCGGAGTCGGGGTCCGGCATGCCGGCTGTCGGGCCGGCGCTGCCGATGAACAACTGGCCCTCCGGCCCGCGCCGGCCCTCGGGGCGGAACCAGGCGCCCGTCGTGTCGATCACCAGGGGGGCGTTCTCGACCGGGCCCTTGCAGGTGAAGGAGAACACGAAGCGCTTCCTGGAATGGACCGGGATGGCGACGCCCGCCATGGCGGCCACCTGGCGGCCGCCCGATGCGCCGGCGGCGTTGACCAAGGCCCCGCAGGCGATGCGCGACCCGTCCGCGAGGCGCACCCCCGTGACGCGGGCGCCGTCCCGGTCGATCCCGCTCACCGTCCCGTCCACATAGGCGACGCCGAGGCTGCGGGCCTTCTTGCGGAAGGCCTGCATCAGGCCCCAGCCGTCGAACCAGCCTTCGCCGCTGCGGCCCCATGTCCCGCAGGCGAGGTCGTCGGCGGCGAGCCAGGGAAAGCGCGCCGCCAGCGCGTCGCGCTCGAACAGCACGATGTCGGCGCCCTCGGCCGCCTGCAGGGCGTTGTTGGCGCGCAGCGCCGCCTCGCCCTCCGGGCTGGCGAGATAGAGATAGCCGCCCTCCACGAGCCCGATCTCGGGCCGGTCGTCGCCGACGGCGAGCAGTTCCCCGATGCGGCGCAGGAACTGGACGCCGTAAAGCGAGATCCGGATGTTCACCGCGCTGGAATATTGCTGGCGGATCGAGGCCGCCGACAGCGCCGAGGCAGAGAACTGGTAGGTGGGGTCCTTCTCCACCACCACCACCCGGCCCTTGAAGGCGGGGTCGGCCGCGATGTGGCACGCGATGGAGGACCCGATAGCGGCCCCGCCCACGATGACGACGTCGGCGGAGGTCGGCGCGGCGGAAGGCTGCGAAGCGGAGGCGGTCGGGGAGGTCATGCGAGCAAGCCGGCGAGCAGGAATGGGGATCGGCCGCGCGCGCTGGCCCGCGGTCATGAGCAGACCGCATGATTGGCAGGTTCAGGCGCGGCTGTCGAGACGCCTTCAGCCGGGGTCGCGCCCGCATTGCGCGAGCAGCCAGTCTCGGAACGCCACGATGGGCGGCCGGTCGCGTTTCTCCTCCGGATAGACCAGCCAATAGCCCTGCCGGCTGTCGATGGGCCGGTCGAACGGAACCGCGAGCGCGCCGCTGCGCAGCTCCTCCTCCACCAGCATGCGCGGCACGATCGCCATGCCGAGCCCGGCCACCGCGGCCTGCGCCACCATGGCGAACTGCTCGAAGCTGGGACCCAGCAGGGCCTGGGCCGGCGCGAGGCCCTGCCGCTCCAGCCATTCGGCCCAGGCGCGCGGGCGGGTCGACTGCTGCAGCAGCGGCGCGCGCAGCACGTCGGCGGGCTCCTTCAGGCCGACCCGGGCGATCAGGTCCGGGCTGGCGACCGGCACGATGACCTCGCCCATGAGGCGATGCATCGCCGCGCCGGGCCAGGTGGGGTCGCCGAAATGGATGGCGGCGTCGAGCGGCTCCTGGCGGAAATCGAAGGGTCGGATGCGCGTGGCGAAGTCGATGGTCACCTCCGGATGCTTCTGGAAGAAGTCCGGCAGGCGCGGGATCAGCCAGCGCGTGCCGAAGGTGGGCAGGATGGCGAGGGCCAGCGTGCCGCCCGCCCCCCGGAACGCCATGGCCGACATGGTCGCGGCTGCGATGCGCGAGAGCGCGTCGCGGATTTCCGCCGCATAGGCGAGGCCGGCCGGCGTGAGGGTGACGCGCTGGCGCACCCGCTCGAACAGCGGCACGCCCAGCGTCTGCTCCAGCGCGGCGACCTGCCGGCTGACCGCGCCCTGCGTCAGGTTCAGCTCCTCGGCGGCCCGGGTGAAGCTGCCGTGGCGGGCCGCGGCCTCGAAGGCCTGCAGCGCGCCGAGGGACGGCAGGAGGCTGCGCTGGGTCGCAAAGGTCATGCGTTTTCCTCATGAACTGGTGAGAACATATCGGTTGCGCCCGCCATGCGAAAGAGCGACGGTTCGGCGAATGCGCGGGAGCGCCGCACGGCGCGGTCCCGCTGGGCTGCGTCCGGCGCCGGCAGCGGGCCGGACCGGCGACTTGATCAGGAGATCCGCCATGGCCGCCTCGGCGCGCGACGACGTTCTGGGCATCCTCGACCGCCTCGGCGTTCCGGCTTCGGCCTTCGGGCGGGGCGGCATGCCGGCCCGCTCGCCCGTCACGGGCGACGTGACGGCCGAGATCCGGGAGGCCGGCCCCGCCGAGGCCGCCGCCGCCATCGACCGGGCCCACGCGGCCTTCGCGGCCTGGCGCAAGGTCCCGGCGCCCCGGCGCGGCGAGTTCGTGCGCCTCATCGGCGAGGAGCTGCGCGCCCACAAGGCCGATCTCGGCATGCTGGTGACGCTGGAGGCCGGCAAGATCGTCTCGGAGGGCCTCGGCGAGGTCCAGGAGATGATCGACATCTGCGACTACGCGGTTGGCCTGTCGCGCCAGCTCTTCGGCCTCACCATTGCGACCGAGCGGCCCGAGCACCGCATGATGGAGACCTGGCACCCGCTGGGCGTCACGGGCGTGATCACGGCCTTCAACTTCCCGGTGGCCGTGTGGTCGTGGAACGCGGCGCTCGCCTTCGTGTGCGGCGACCCCGTGGTGTGGAAGCCCTCCGAGAAGACGCCGCTGACCGCGCTCGCCGTGCAGGCGGTGGTCGAGAAGGCGGCCGCCCGTTTCGGCGGCGTGCCCGACGGGCTCAGCCAGGTGCTGATCGGCGGGCGGGCGCTCGGCGAGGCGCTGGTGGACGATCCCCGCGTCGCGCTGGTGTCGGCGACCGGCTCCACCGCGATGGGCCGGCAGGTCGGACCCCGGGTCGCGGCGCGCTTCGGCCGCTCCATCCTGGAGCTCGGCGGCAACAACGCCGCCATCGTGGCGCCTTCGGCCGACATCGAGATCGCGCTGCGCGGCATCGCCTTCGCGGCCATCGGCACCGCCGGCCAGCGCTGCACCACGCTGCGCCGGCTCTTCGTGCATGAGAGCGTCTATGACGCGCTCGTTCCGCGCCTGAAGCGCGTCTACGAGAGCGTGCGCATCGGCGATCCGCGCGAGGCCGGCGTGCTCGTGGGCCCGTTGATCGACCAGGGCGCGTTCGACGGCATGCAGCGCGCGCTCGGCGAGGCCCGCGGCCTCGGGGCCGAGGTGACCGGCGGCCAGCGCGTCCGCGAGGACCTGGGCGCGGACGCCTATTACGCCTCGCCCGCCCTGGTGGAGATGCCGTCCCAGACCGGCCCGATGGTGCGCGAGACCTTCGCGCCCATCCTGTATGTCGTGAAGTACCGCACGCTCGAGGAGGCGATCGCTCTCCAGAACGCCGTCGGGGCGGGCCTGTCCTCGTCCATCTTCACCCTCGACATGCGCGAGGCCGAGCGCTTCGTCTCGGCCGAGGGCTCCGACTGCGGCATCGCCAACGTCAATATCGGGCCGTCCGGGGCCGAGATCGGCGGAGCGTTCGGCGGCGAGAAGGAGACCGGCGGCGGCCGCGAGGCCGGCTCCGACGCCTGGAAGGCCTATATGCGCCGGGCGACCAACACCATCAATTACGGCGCGACCCTGCCGCTGGCGCAGGGCGTGACCTTCGAGATCATGGGGTAACTCCGCCGTCGTCCCCGGTGGCGCGCCGCGTCGGAAGGGACCCAGACGGCGGTTCAGTCAAAGGCTGGATCCCCTTCCCGCGCCTTCGGCGCGCCGGGGATGACGGCGGTGGAAGATCGAGGAGACATCCGATGAGCGCGCAGCCGCAGAGCAAGACGACGTCGTCAGCCGCCTCGTTCCAGTGGGACGACCCTTTCCTGCTCGACGACCAGCTCACCGAGGACGAGCGCCTGATCCGCGACACGGCCCGGGCCTACGCGCAGGAGAAGCTGCTGCCGCGCGTGGTGGAGGCCTATCGCGAGGAGAAGACGGACCGCTCCATCTTCAACGAGATGGGCGAGCTCGGCCTGCTCGGCGTCACCCTGCCGGAGGACTATGGCTGCGCCGGCGCCAACTACGTCTCCTACGGGCTGGTCGCCCGCGAGGTCGAGGCCATCGATTCCGGCTACCGCTCGATGATGAGCGTGCAGTCGTCGCTGGTGATGTACCCGATCTACGCCTATGGGGACGAGAACCAGCGCAAGAAGTACCTGCCCAAGCTCGCCTCGGGCGAGTGGGTCGGCTGCTTCGGCCTGACCGAGCCCGACGCCGGCTCCGACCCGGCCGGCATGAAGACGCGCGCCGAGAAGGTGGCGGACGGCTACCGCATCACGGGCGGCAAGACCTGGATCTCCAACGCGCCCATCGCGGACGTGTTCGTGGTGTGGGCGAAGTCGGCCGCCCATGGCGACCAGATCCGCGGCTTCGTGCTGGAGAAGGGCATGAAGGGCCTCTCCGCGCCCAAGATCGGCGGTAAGCTCTCGCTGCGCGCCTCGATCACCGGCGAGGTGGTGATGGACGGCGTGATCGTCCCGGAGGAGAACCTGCTGCCCAACGTCTCGGGCCTGAAGGGACCGTTCGGCTGCCTCAACCGCGCCCGCTACGGCATCTCCTGGGGCTCCATGGGGGCGGCCGAGGATTGCTGGCGCCGCGCCCGCCAATACACGCTGGACCGCAAGCAGTTCGGGCGGCCGCTGGCCGCCACCCAGCTGGTGCAGAAGAAGCTGGCCGACATGCAGACCGAGATCGCGCTGGGCCTGCAGGCCAGCCTGCGCGTCGGCCGCCTGTTCGACGAGGGCAAGGTCGCGCCCGAGATGATATCCATCGTCAAGCGCAACAACTGCGGCAAGGCGCTCGACATCGCCCGCGTCGCCCGCGACATGCATGGCGGCAACGGCATCCAGGAAGAATATCACGTGATGCGCCACGCGCAGAACCTGGAGACCGTCAACACCTATGAGGGCGCGCACGACGTCCACGCCCTCATCCTGGGCCGCGCCATCACCGGCATCCAGGCCTTCTTCTGAACGGTGGGGCCTGCACTCCTGGGAAACACGGACATGACCGGCCCCAAGCCTCTCGCGGGCGTCAAGGTGCTCGAGCTGGCGCGCATCCTGGCGGGGCCGTGGATCGGCCAGACCCTCGCCGACCTGGGGGCCGACGTCGTCAAGGTGGAGCGGCCCGGCGCGGGGGACGACACGCGCGCCTGGGGGCCGCCCTTCGTGCCGGCCGCGGACGGAGGCGACCTGTCGTCGGGCTACTACCACGCCTGCAACCGCGGCAAGCGCTCCATCGCGGTGGACTTCGAGACCCCCGAGGGGCAGGAGACGGTCAGGCGGCTGGCGGCGCACGCCGACGTGGTGATCGAGAACTTCAAGGTCGGCGGCCTGAAGAAATACGGCCTCGACCATGAGAGCCTGCGGGCGCTGAACCCGCGCCTCGTCACCTGCTCGGTGACGGGCTTCGGCCAGGACGGCCCCTATCGCGAGCGCGCCGGCTACGACTTCATGATCCAGGCCATGGGCGGCATCATGGACCTGACCGGCGACGCGGACGGCGAGCCGCAGAAGCCGGGCGTCGCCTTCGCGGACATCTTCACCGGCGTCTATGGCGTGATCGGCGTGCTGGCGGCGCTGCGCCGGCGCGACGCCACCGGCGAGGGCGGCCACCTCGACATGTCGCTCTTCGACACGCAGGTCTCGGTGCTGGCCAACCAGGCGCTGAACTACCTCGTCTCCGGCAAGACGCCCAAGCGCATGGGCAACGCCCACCCCAATCTCGCGCCTTACCAGGTGTTCCCGGTGGCCGACGGCCACATCGTCATCGCCTCCGGCAATGACGGGCAGTTCCGCCGGCTGTGCGGCGTCCTCGGCGCGCCCGCGATGGCGGAGGATCCCGCCTACTCCAGCAACGCCCTGCGGGTGACGAACCGGGAGCGACTGATCCCAACCATCTCCGACCTGACGCGGGGCTTCCGGCGCGACGATCTCCTGGCCGCGCTGGAGCGCGTCGGCGTTCCGGCCGGCCCCATCAACACCGTCGCGGACGTGTTCGAGGACCCGCAGGTCGCGGCGCGCGGCATGCGGGTGGACCTGCCCTGCCCGGACGCGGTCGGCGGGACGATCCCGACGATCCGCTCGCCCCTGATGCTCGACGGCGAGCCCATGGTGGCGGCGCGCGCTTCGCCGCGGCTGGGCCAGCACACCGACGAGGTGTTGTCCGATCCCGCCTGGACCGGCCTGCGGCCGTGACCTTCTCCCAGCATCACTCCTGCAAGACCGGGCTCCTCCCATGAGCGACGACGCCATCTCCTCCCGCGCAGCCGCCCGCGGCGCAGCCGCCCGCACCGGCGGCCAGCTGATCGTCGATTGCCTCCAGGCCCAGGGCGTCGAGCATGTCTTCTGCGTGCCGGGCGAGAGCTACCTGGCGGTGCTGGACGCGCTTCATGACGCCAGGATCGCCGTCACGGTCTGCCGCCAGGAGGGCGGAGCGGCCATGATGGCGGACGCCGCGGGCCGGCTCACGGGCCGCCCCGGCGTCGTCATGGTGACCCGCGCGCCGGGCGCCACCAACGCCTCGGCCGGCATCCACATCGCCGAGCAGGATTCAGTGCCGCTGGTGATGTTCGTCGGCCAGATCGACCGCAGCATGCGCGGCCGCGGCGCCTTCCAGGAGATGGACTACCGCGCCGTGTTCGGGACGATGGCGAAGTGGGCGGTCGAGATCGACGAGGTGGAGCGCATCCCCGAGATCGTGTCGCGCGCCTTCCACGTCGCCATGCAGGGGCGGCCCGGCCCCGTCGTGATCGCGCTGCCGGAGGACATGCTGCTGGAGGCTGCGTCCGTGCAGGCGGGCCCGCGCGTCGAGCCGGTCGAGATCTGGCCCGGCCTGACCCAGATGGCCGAGCTGCAGAAGCTGATCTGGGCGGCCAAAAAGCCCATCATGATCCTGGGCGGGTCCGGCTGGTCTGAGAAGGCCTGCGCCAGCGTGGCGCGCTTCGCCGAGCGCTTCGACATGCCGGTCGCGGCCTCGCTGCGCCGCCAGATGCTGTTTTCGGGCGAGCATCCGAACTACGCCGGCGAGATCGGCATCGCCCCCAACCCGAAGCTGCGGGCCCGCATCGAAGGCGCCGACCTGGTGATCCTCGCCGGAGGCAGGATGTCGGAGATGCCGTCGCAGTCCTACGCCATCCTGGAGATCCCCAGCCCGAAGCAGACGCTCGTGCATGTGCATGCCGGGTCGGAGGAGATCGGGCGGGTGTACCACCCGGCGCTCGGGATTATCGCCTCGCCGAACGCCTTCGCGGCGGCGCTGGAGAGCGTGCAGCCGCCGCACACCATCCCGTGGAGCCACGAGACCCGGCAGGCGCGCGAGGACTACCTCGCCTGGACGGACCAGCCGCCGCGCATCCCCGGCCGCCTGCAGATGGGCGAGGCCATGCTGTGGCTCCGCAACCGCCTGCCCAAGGACGCCATCGTGACCAACGGGGCCGGCAACTACGCCACCTGGCCGGCGCGCTTCCTGCGCTTCCGCCGCTACGGCACGCAGCTCGCCCCCACGTCGGGCTCGATGGGCTACGGGGTCCCGGCCGCCATCGGGGCGAAGCGGCTCCATCCGGACCGCATGGTGGTGGCCTTCGCGGGCGACGGCTGCTTCCTGATGCACGGGCAGGAGTTCGCCACGGCGGTGCAATACGGGCTGCCGGTGATCTTCGTGGTCGTCGACAACGGCATGTACGGCACCATCCGGATGCACCAGGAGCGTGAATATCCGGGCCGCATCTCGGCGACTGCCCTGAAGAACCCCAATTTCGCCGACTACGCCCGCGCCTTCGGCGGACATGGCGAACGGGTCGAGAGCACCGAGGAGTTCGCGCCCGCCTTCGAGCGCGCCGTCGCCTCCGGCAAGCCCGCGATCCTGCATTGCCTGATCGACCCGGAGGCGATCACGCCGTCGCAGACGCTGGCGCAGATCCGCGAGAGGGCGCTGGCCCGCTGAGCCTGCGCCCCCCGCGTCCGGTTCAGGCGCTGGCGGCGCGCCGCTCGTAAGTGGGCCGCACCGCCCGGATGCTGCGCCAGAACCCGACCGGGGCGCGCCCCTCCAGCTCGGAGGCGAGCAGGTCGAGGTGGCAGTGCCAGCCGGCCGACACCGACACGACCATGCCGGGCTTCACGACGCGGCTATGCGTGACCGTGAGCCGGACCTTGCCGCCCTCGTCGGCGAGCTCGAACCGCACCTGCGATGAATCCGGCTCCGTCCCCCAGGTGAAGGCCAGCAGCGAGGGCTTCTCGCAGGCCAGCACGGTCCCGCGCAGGCGCGACACCTCGCCATGGGCTTCCGACCCGGCCGGAGGGGGCTCGTCGTTCGGCGTCAGCGCGTTGTTGTGGAAGACGAGTTCGATCGCGCCGCCCGGCGCGAGGTCGAAGGCGCCGGCCGCCAGCCATTTGCGGCGCAGGTCCGGCTCGGTCAGGTAGCGCCAGACCCGCTCCCGGGGGCCGGGCAACAGGCGCTCGATGCGGATCGCATCGGTCCCGACGGGCTGGGCCAGAGAGGCGGGGTCGATTTCATGGTGATGCATCGTGATCTCCCGGAGGGGCGTCGTCCTCGGCCAGGATCGCCTCGAGGGCGTCCAGCCTTTCGGTCCAGAAGCGCTCGAAATGCCGGATCCATTCCTGCCCGGCATGCATCGGGGCCGCTTCCAGACGGCACACATGGCTGCGTCCCCGCACCGTCCGGCGGACCAGGCCGGCCTCTTCCAGCACGCGGATGTGCTTGGAGGCGGCGGCCAGCGACATCGGATGGGGCGCCGCAAGGTCGCCGACCGTCGCCTCGCCGCGCGCCAGCCGCTGGAGCATGGCCCGGCGGGTGGCGTCGGAGAGGGCGTGGAAGACCGTGTCGAGTTCGGGGGCGTGTTGCTCAACCATAAGGTTGAATATGCCGGCGCCGAACCGGACTGTCAACCGTTTGGTTGAATGATAGCGGCCCCAGGCTTCAGGACCGCGGCCGCCTCGCGCCTAGTGAAGCTGGCAGAGCGGAGTGCCGCCGATCTCCTCGATCGCCTCGCGCAGGCCGAGCAGATGCGGGTTGATTCCCAGCGCGATCTGGAAGGCGGCGCGGGCTTCGGCGAAGCGGTCGTGCCGCAGGCAGATCTGGCCGAAGCCCGAGACCGCCCCGAAATGCCGCGGCTCCAGCAGGAGCGTCTGCTCGATGTCGGCCAGCGCGTCGGCGTCGCGCTTCTGGATGAAGGCGAGGGTGGCGCGCTTGTTCCAGGCCTCGGCCCAGCGCGGCTCCTTCTCCACCAGCCGGTCCAGCATGGGGCGCGCGAGGTCGAGCGCGCCCGCCCCGATCGCCTCGATGGCGGCCGCCATCTGGTTGGACGCGTGCAGGTCCTTGTGGGCGATCCAGTGGGCCCAGATGAGGTCCTCCAGGTCGTCCGGATCGCGCTCGGGCTCCGGCTGCGCGAGTTCGCGGAACAGCGTCGTGAGGCGGCGCGGCAAGGTCGCGGCGGGGCGGCGCTCGCCCAGCCGCATCACCAGCGTGAAGACCTTGTCGATATGGGCGCCGGTGGGGGGACTCTGGCCGGCGCGGGCCGAACGCGTGCGCATGCTCATGCCTCGTCATCTAGGGCGGCGAGCCCGCAGGGGGAGAGGAGGCGGCCCGCTTTGGCCGGCCCGGCGGCGCCTTGTCCCGCCGCCGGGGATCGGTATGGTCCGAATGTGCGCGGCTTCGCGCCCCGGAGCCCCGATGCCGCCCTTCGACGCCCTGCGCGCCGCCCCGATGCTGGTCCTGCTCGCCGCCTGCGCGGCGGCGGCGACTTTCGCCATCCTGCCGCCCCTGACGCCGCTGCTGCGGCGCTACGCGCTGGCGCGCCCGAACGCCCGGTCGAGCCACAGCAGCCCGACCCCGCAGGGCGGCGGCGCGGCGGTGGTGGGCGTCGCGCTCGTCCTGCTGGGCCTCGTCCTGGCGCTGGCGCCCGGCGTCCCCGCCGCCGAGCGGACCTCGTTGCTGGCCCTGATGGCCGCGGCGGCCGTGCTGGCCGTGCTCGGCGCCGTCGACGACGTGAAGCCGCTTCCGGCCGCGCCGCGCTTCCTCATCCAGGCGGTCGCGGTCGGCGCCGCGGTGTTCGCCGTCCCGGCCGAGGCGAGGGTCTTCCCGGAGCTGCTCCCCTCCGGCCTTGAGCGCGCTTTGGTGGTCTTCGCCGGCCTCTGGTTCGTGAACCTGACCAATTTCATGGATGGGCTCGACTGGATCACCGCCGCCGAGCTCACGCCCGTCAACGCCGCGCTGGCCTGGCTCGCCGTGCTGGGCGTCCTGCCGACGGCGGGCGGGGTGGTGGCGGCCTGCGTCGCCGGGGCTATGCTGGGCTTCGCGCCCTTCAACCGGCCGGTGGCGCGGCTCTTCCTGGGCGACGTGGGCAGCCTGCCCCTCGGCCTGCTCACCGGCTACGGGCTGTACCGGCTGGCCGGCGCCGGGCATGTGCTGCCGGCCCTCATCCTGCCGCTCTACTATCTGGCCGACGCCACCATCACGCTGCTGCGCCGCATGGCGAAAGGCGAGCGCTTCTGGGACGCGCATCGCAGCCACTATTACCAGCGCGCCACCGTCAACGGCCTCACCGTGATGGGGGTGGTGACGCGGGTGTTCATCGTCAATCTCAGCCTCGCGGGCGTCGCCGTCATCGTGGCGGTCGCCTTCACGCCGGCGCGCGGCATGCTGGCCGCCGCGCTGGCGGCGCTGTGCGTGGCGGCGCTGCTGGCGGACTTCTCCCAGCGCAGGAGCAAGGCCTGAGATGCGGGTGCTGCTGACGGGCGCGTCGGGCTTCGTCGGGCGCCGCCTCGCGGCCGCGCTGCTGGCGCGGGGCCACGCCGTGCGGGCGCCGCTCCGCGATCCCGGCGCGGCGACGCCCGAGGGGGTCGAGACGCGGCCCATCGGCGACCTCGCCGGGCCGGTCGACTGGGCCCCGCTGCTGGCCGGGGTCGACGCGGTCGCGCACGCGGCCGGGCTGGCGCATGCCGGGCCGGGGCTGCCCGACGTGCTCTACGACGCGGTCAACCGGGACGCCACGCTGGCGCTCGCCCGCGCCGCGCAGGGGCGGGTCGGCCGCTTCGTGTTCCTGTCCTCGGTGCGGGCCCAGTCGGGGCCGACCGCGGCGCATCTCCTGACCGAGGCGGACGCGCCCGCGCCGACCGACGCCTATGGGCGCTCCAAGCTGCAGGCCGAGGAGGGGCTGGCCCGGATCCCGGACCTGTCCTGGACGGCGCTGCGCCCCGTCGTGGTCTACGGGCCCGGGGTCGGCGGCAATCTGGCGACGCTGCTGCGGCTGGCGCGGCTTCCGGCGCCGCTGCCCTTTGGGACCCTGACCGCGCCGCGGTCCTTCGCATCGGTGGAGAACGTCGCGGAGGCGACGGTGTTCGCCCTGGAGCGGCCCATGCGGGCGAACGGCCCGCTGATCGTCGCGGACCCGCAGCCGAGCTCCGTGGCCGAGTTCGTGGGCGCCATGCGCGCGGCGCTGGGGCGCGGACCCGGACTCGTTTCCGTGCCGCCGGGCGCGATCGGGACGCTGCTGCGGCTCTTGGGCCGATCCGACGCGTGGGAGCGCATCTCCGGGGCGATGGCGGCCTCGCCGCAGGCGCTCCTCAGGGAGGGCTGGCGACCGCCGGTTGGGTCGACGCCGGAGGGAGTTCGGCGATGGCTGGCGGCGGGATCACCGCCCGGGTGAAGTCCGGGACGGCGTCCGCCAGGATGCGCCGGGCGCCGTCGCGGTCATGGGCGTCCAGCGCGACCTTCAGGTCGGCGAGCCAGTCCCGCATCCTGCCGATGTCGGCGAAGAGCGGCTTGGCCGCCATCACGCCGGCCACGCCGGTGTCGACCGTGGGCTCGTCCTGGTCGAACAGGATCTCGTTCAGCCTCTCGCCCGCCCGCGCGCCCGTGACGGCGATCTCGATGTCGACGCCGGGCTCGAAGCCGGCGAGGCGGATCATGCGCTCGGCCAGCGCCATGATCTTCACCGGCTGGCCCATCTTGAGGACGTAGACGGACGGGGTCTCGCCCGTCGCGGCGCCGTCAGCCCGCATGTCGAAATCGGCGTGGGAGGCGGCGGTGAGCACCAGCTCGGCGGCCTCGCGGACGGTCATGAAATACCGCACCATGTCGGGGTGGGTCACCGTGACCGGCCCGCCATGGGCGATCTGCGCCTTGAACTTCGGCACCACCGAGCCGTTCGAGCCCAGCACGTTGCCGAAGCGCACGGCGATGAGGCGCGTCCTGGCGGCACCGTTCGCCTTGCCGTCGCCGGCCGGCCGGCCGGGCTCCCGGGCCAGCGCGTCGAGCGCCTGCGCGTACATCTCGGCGAAGCGCTTGGTCGCGCCCAGCATCGAGACGGGCTCGATGGCCTTGTCGGTCGAGATCATCACGGCGGCGCTGGCCCCGGAGGCGAGCGCGGCGTCCAGCACGTTCACGGAGCCGAACACGTTGGTCTTGATCGCCTCGTCCCAGTCCACCTCCAGATAGGGGACGTGCTTGAGGGCCGCCGCGTGGAAGACGAGATCCGGCCGGAACTCCCGGAACAGCCGCTCGATCCGCCCGCGGTCGCGGATGTCGGCGATGGCCCCGGTGACGCGCGTCACGCTGGACTGGAGCGCCAGCGCCTCGACGACGGCGTGCAGCGCTGGCTCGGAGTTCTCCACGATCATCAGCTCGGAGGCCCCGAAGGCCGCCACCCTGAGCGACATCTCGCTGCCGATGGAGCCGCCGCCGCCGGTCACCAGCACGCGCCGGCCCTCCACGAGGCCCTTCAGGCGGGCGCGGTCGATCGCGATCGTGGGCCGCAGCAGGAGGTCGTCGATCTCCACCGGGGCGAGGCTGGCGCCCGATCCGAGGGTCTCGTCCAGGGTCTGGAAGCGCGTCAGCGGCACGCCGAGCCGCCTTGCGGCGGCGAACAGCTTCTCGGGCTCGGCGTCCGCCGCCAGCGCGCTCGGCGTGGCGATGAGGCGCTTCACGGCGACGCCGCGCTCGGCGAAGTCCGCGACGGTCTTCTCCAGACTGCGGAAGTCCGCCCGCACCGAGATGCCCCTGATGCTCTGGCCGGCGTCCGAATCGCGCGGCGACAGCACGCCGACGGCGTGGATGCGCCGCAGCCCGCCGCTTTCCAGCGCCCGCAGGACGATCTCGACGTCGGCCGGACGGCCCAGGACGAGCGCCGGCGTGGTGGCGAGCTTCTCCGCCTGGTCGCGCGAGCGCACGAAGCGCAGGTAACGATAGGCGACCCGCGGCCCGCCCAGGAAGAAGATCTGCAGCACCCAGTAGAGCGCGATGGTGATCTTGCCGAAGAAGAAGCCGCCGTAGAAATCGGGCGACACCAGCCCGTAGTCCAGCACCAGCAGCGACAGGCTCAGCACCGAGGCGGCCTTGACGATCCCCGACAGGTCCGGCAGCGAGGCGAAGCGCCAGCGCGACTGGTAGAGCCCGAAATACCAGTAGACGACGCTGGCGTAGAGGGCGAAGGACGGCAGGATCGCCGGCAGATAGGGCAGCCGCGCGGCCAGGAGGGGCCCTTCGAACCTCAGCACGAACACGGCCAGCAACGCCAGCACGGTCGCGGCGAAGTCGTGCGCGACGACCAGGGCCTTCTTGGCGTCGATGCGGCTGAACACGGACATCCGGGCGGTATCGGGCCGCCCGCCGACGCTGTCAACCGCGCCAGGGTCCCGGCCAGGGTCCCGATCCGGGCGGGCGGGCCGTCAGCCCGGCCTCGGCCCCCAGGGGCCGGGCGCCTCCGCGGAGGGCGCGGCGAGCGCCGATCCGCCGGTCGGCGGCAGGAACCCGGACGCGCCGGCCGCCTCCGGAGCGGCGAGGGCCGGCGGCGGGACATGCCCGCCCGCATAGCGCACGAGCGCCTCGATCCGCTCCTCGATGGGCGGATGCGTGGCGAACAGGTCGGCGAAGCCGGAACGGGGATTGTCGACGCACATCTCCATCAGCCCGGACGGAACGCCCTCGATCTCGCCCCGGCCGGAGATCTTCATCAGCGCCGAGATCATGGCGTCCGGGTTCTTGGTCAGCTCCACCGCGCCCGCGTCGGCCAGGAATTCGCGCGAGCGCGACAGGCCGAAGCGGATCGCCTGCGACAGGAGCCACGCCACCGCGATCAGCGCGACGCCGATCAGGATGGCGGCGAAGGCCCCGCCCGAGCCCTTGTCGCGCGAATCGGAGCTCGACGACGAGGACGAGCTCGACCTCGACGAGACGGGGCCGCTGCTGAAGTTGGACAGGACGCGGAAGATCAGTTCGGCGAAGAACGACACGACCCCGGCGATCACAACCGCGATCACCATCATGCGCACGTCCTCGTTGCGGATATGCGTGAGCTCGTGGCCGAGCACGGCCTCCATCTCGGCGTCGGTGAGGGCGGCGCGCAGCGCCGTCGTCACCGTGATGGCGTATTGGCGCTCGTTCATGCCCGTCGCGTAGGCGTTCAGCGCCTCGCTCTCCAGGATCTCCAGCCGGGGGACCGGCATGCCGCGCGCGATGCAGAGCGTCTCGAGCAGGGTGTAGAGCCGCGGCTCCTCGGCCCGGGTGACGCCGCGGGCGCCGCTCACGGCGTCGATCAGGCGCTGGTGGAACAGGTACGCCGCCCACGTCCAGAGCGCGACGCCGGCCGTCACCCAGGGCGCGGCGGCCCGCAGATCGCGCCCGGCCCGCCGGACGAGCTCGGCGAGGCCGGCGTCCGGCCCCAGGGCCTCGCCCAGCAGCGCCGCCGCGAAGGTCAGCACATAGACGAGCGCCACCAGGCCGGCCAGCATGAAGGCCGAGCGGATCCGGTTCGCCCGGATATGCGTGTAGAGGCCGAAGACGGGGTTCATGAGCGCCCCTGCAAGGCCGCGTCAGGCGCGTGGCGTCGCCGCGCGGTCAGAACTTCACGACCGGCGTCTGGTCCAGCGTCTTGCGGCTCTCTTCGCCGACGTCGAAGAACTCGCGCGGGGCGAAGCCCATGCCGGGGGCGAACAGCACCGCCGGGAACGCCTGGATGGAGGCGTTGTATTCGCTCACGGCGTTGTTGAAGAAGCGCCGCGCCGCAGCGAGCTTGTTCTCGACGTCCGAGAGATCGGCCTGGAGCTGCTGGAAATTTGCGCTGGCCTTGAGATCCGGATAGGCCTCGCCCAGCGCGATCAGCCGGCCGAGCGCGCCGGAGAGCTGCTGCTCGGCGGCGGCCTGCTGGGCGGGGCCCTGCGCGCCCAGCGCGGCGTTGCGGGCCTGCACCACGGCTTCCAGCGTCCCGCTCTCATGCGAGGCGTAGCCCTTCACGGTCTCCACCAGATTGGGGATCAGGTCATGGCGCTGCTTCAGCTGGACGTCGATGTCGGCGAAGGCCTGCGACACGCGCTGGCGCAGTCCGACCAGGCCGTTATAGACCGACACCGCCCACAACAGCAGGGCCGCCACCACGCCCAGCACGATCCAACCGCCCATGTCGCTCTCCATCCGTCCGGCGCGCCGCCTCCGGCTACGCTTAAGCCGCGGCGGTGAAGTTTCAGTCTATCCGTTTTGTGCGCTCCCGCACATGCCCGGCTCGATTGCCGCTGTGCGCGCCTTGCGTTAAGCAGCGAGCGGGCAGGGAGCACGCTGAATGCGCCAGGGGATGAGGGTGACGACCGCCGCGGCGGCGGGCTTGGCGGCCGCGGTCGTCGCGCCGACGGGCGCATTCGCGGCGGACGGCCTGAACGGGGCCGCGCTGGGGCTCGGCTGGGCGCTCCCCTTCGTCGGCATGCTGCTGTCGATCGCGCTCTTCCCGCTGCTCGCCCCAAACCTGTGGGAGCATCACCAGGGCAAGATCACGGCGCTCTGGGCGGCGGTGGTCGCCATCCCGATGGCGGCGCTGCTGGGCGGCGGGCCGACCGCGACCGCGCTCGTCCACACCGCGCTGCTCGACTATATCCCCTTCATCCTGCTGCTGCTGGCGCTGTTCACCACCGCCGGCGGCATCCTGATCGCCGGCAACATCCATGGCTCGCCGGCCATGAACACCGCGCTCCTGGCGATCGGGGCGCTGTTCGCCAGCCTGATCGGCACCACGGGCGCGTCCATGGTGATGATCCGCCCGGTGATCCGCGCCAATGACGACCGGCGCCACAACGTCCACGTCTTCGTCTTCTTCATCTTCCTGGTCTCGAACCTGGGCGGCGCGCTGACGCCGCTGGGCGACCCGCCGCTGTTCCTCGGCTTCCTGCGCGGCGTCGACTTCTTCTGGACGACCAAGCACCTCGCCGCCGAGACGCTGTTCGCGGGCGGCCTCGTGCTGGCCGTCTTCTTCGCGCTGGACAGCGTCATCTACCGCAAGGAGGACCCGCTCCCGGACCCGACGCCCGACCGGAAGGTGAGGGTGCGCGGCCTGGTCAACCTGGCGCTCATCGGCGTAATCGTCGCCGCCATCCTGCTCAGCGCCGCCTGGCGGCCGGGAGTGGCCTTCACGGTGCTGCACGTGCCCGTGGAGGGCCAGAACCTCGTGCGCGACCTCGCCATGGTGGCGGTCGCGATCGCGTCGCTGCGGCTCACCAAGCCGGCCTGGCGCGAGGCCAACGGGTTCTCGTGGGGGCCGATCAAGGAGGTCGCGATCCTGTTCGCCGGCATCTTCGTCACCATGATTCCGGTGCTGGCCATGCTGCAGGCCGGCAAGTCCGGCGCCTTCGCGCCGCTGGTGGCCATGGTGACCAACCCGGACGGCAGTCCCAGCAACGCGGCCTATTTCTGGCTCACGGGCGCGCTCTCGTCCTTCCTCGACAACGCCCCGACCTATCTGGTGTTCTTCCAGCTCGCAGGCGGCGACGCCCAGGCGCTGATGGGACAGGGCGCGCTCACTTTGGCGGCCATCTCCTGCGGGGCGGTGTTCATGGGCGCCAACAGCTATATCGGCAACGCGCCCAACTTCATGGTCTACGCCATCGCGCGCGGCGCGGGCGTCAAGATGCCGAGCTTCTTCGGCTACATGCTGTGGTCGGGCGCGGTGCTGATCCCGACCTTCCTGCTGGTGACGTGGGTGTTCTTCAGGGGGTGAACGATCAAACGTCTAGCGGCGGCGGGCGCAGCCGGGACTCGACGATGCGCCGCCAATCGCGGTCACCGCGACAAATCATCAGGACGGTCACGACCTTTGCGTTCTCGTCGACGTCATACGCGACCACGTACGACCCGAGCGGGAAGTACCGTATGCTCTCGAGACGAGAGCCGCCATGAGGTGCGATCGCCAGGACGCTCGTGGCGCGTTCTCGCAGCTGGCCGATGAACCGAATCGCCGCAATCGGATCGAACTGTCCGATGTAATCAGCGATGTCGTCTAAATCAGCGTCTGAAATCTTTGTAAAAGAAACCGAGTAGCGCATTCAGCATCAAGGCCGTGGCATGAACTTCGTCCTGATCCGTTGGATCTTTTGCTCAAAGTATTCGTCCGTCGCAGGGATCAGTTCGCCCTCCGACGCCTGTTGACGTGACGCTTCGACACGACGCCAGAAGCGTGACTGAGACTCAGCCGTGAGACGGGCTTCGAGCGCGTCCGAAATGACGTCTTCGGCGCTCTTGGCGCGTCCCTCCGCCACTTCTGTGGCGAGGTAGTCTTCTAGGTGTTTCGGCAACGAGACCTGCATGTCGGTTCCCTTGAACGGGTGGCCAGTCTAGCTCGCTTCCGCGGGTCGTCAAACGCAAGGGGCCCCGGCGCGCTCACGCCGGGGCCCCTCTGGACGGCTTGAGGGAGGGCCTACTCGGCCGCCATCTGGTTGCTGGGCGCGGCCGCCTTCACGTCGGAGTCCACATGGGCTTCGAACTTCCGGAAATTGTCGGTGAACATGGTCACCAGCCGCTGCGCCATGTCGGCGAAGTCCGCCTTGTTGGCCCAGGTCTTCACCGGATAGAGGATGTGCGGCTCGACGCCCGGCACCGAGGTCGGCACCGAGAAGCCGAAATAGGGGTCGGTGCGGAAGTCGGCCCGGTTCAGCGAGCCGTCGAGCGCGGCCGTCAGCAGGCGGCGGGTGACCCGGATCGGCATGCGCCGGCCGACGCCGTATTTGCCGCCGGTCCAGCCGGTGTTCACCAGCCAGCAGTCGACGCCGTGCTTGCCGATGAGGTCGCGCAGCAGATTGCCGTAGACGGACGGGTGACGCGGCATGAAGGGCGCGCCGAAGCAGGTGGAGAAGGTCGCCTGCGGCTCCGTCACGCCCTTCTCGGTGCCGGCCACCTTGGCGGTGTAGCCCGACAGGAAGTGGTACATGGCCTGCGCGGGCGTCAGCTTGGCGATCGGCGGCATCACCCCGAAAGCGTCGCAGGTCAGCATGATGATGTTCTTGGGCACGCCCGCCCGGCCCGTCAGGGAGGCGTTGGGGATGAAGTCCAGCGGATAGGCGATGCGGGTGTTCTCGGTCCTCGATCCGTCGTCGAAGTCCGGCAGGCGGGTCTCCTCGTCGAGAACCACGTTCTCCATCACGGTGCCGAAGCGCTCCGTGGTGGCGTAGATCTCAGGCTCGGCCTCGCGCGACAGCTTGATCGCCTTGGCGTAGCAGCCGCCCTCGAAATTGAAGACGCCGCCCGGCGCCCAGCCATGCTCGTCGTCGCCCAGGAGCGTGCGGTTCGGGTCGGCCGACAGCGTGGTCTTGCCGGTGCCGGACAGGCCGAAGAACAGCGCCACGTCGTTCTTGGAGTCCTTGGCCGTGTTGGCCGAGCAGTGCATCGGCATGACGCCCTTCGGCGGCAGGACGAAGTTCAGGTAGGAGAAGACAGACTTCTTCATCTCGCCCGCATAGGACGAGTTGCCGATCAGCACGATCTTGCGGGTGAAGTCGCAGGCGATGATGGTCTCGCTGCGGCAGCCGTGCCGGGCCGGATCGGCCTTGAAGGACGGCAGGTCCACGATCGTCATGTCGGGGATGAAGCTGGCGAGGTCCTGCCATTCGGGACGGATCAGCAGCGTGCGGATGAACAGCGAGTGCCAGGCGTATTCGGTGTAGACGCGCGCCTTGACGCGGAAGGACGGGTCGGCGCCGCCATAGAGGTCCTGCGCGAAGAGCTCCTTGCCGCGCGCATGCGCGAGGAAGTCGCCCAGGATGACGTCGAACTGCTCGGGCGTGATCGCGCCGTTGTTGTCCCACCAGACGCTGCCCTCCGTGAGGGCGTCCCTGACGAGGAACTTGTCCTTCGGGGACCGACCGGTGTGGGCGCCGGTCTCGGCGACGATCGGGCCGCCGGCGGCCAGCTTGGCCTCCCGACGAGCGATCGACTCCTCATAGAGGCTGGCCGTCTGGAGGTTCCAATGGACCCTCTTCAGGTCCTTAAAGCCGAACGCCTCGGCGCCGTGCGCGCCGTTATAGGTCCCGACATTATCCACGATCGCTCACTCCACCCGTACGCGGGCCGCCCGGCCCGATGATCGGAAGGACCGGCAGGGCCGGCCTCGGCCGCCGGCGGAACGGCTCAACCAGCGAGCGGCGTCCTGACGGCGACCTCGACCTCAACTTGCACGAGACGTCCGAGAGAACAAGTCGTTCCTTGGGCTGAAAGCGTTTTGGCGCGCACGCTCGGCGCCGCGCCGCAGCATTCAAACGATTTAGATCTCACTCTTATCTTAAGCACGGGCTTTTTGAGCGAGCGTTTGGAAAGCTTTTCTCAAGTCCGCAGGCGTCGACACACGTTCCACGAAGGCAAGACGCGCCCGACGATCTTCGGCCGCGAGGTCGCAGCCTTCCGGGTCGAGGCCCGTGATGGTCCAGGGTCCGGGCGGCAGGCCCAGGAGGCGGGTCGCGTAGAGCGCGGCGATGTCGGGATGGTCGGCGTTGACGTGGGCGATCGCCTCCTCCTCGGCGGCGACCAGAGAGGCCGCGCCCGCGAGGTCGACCAGCAGGTCGGCCGGCGTGAGGTCGACGATCCGCCCGAAGCCGGCGACGAGGTGGCCGCCGCGCACGGCCAGGCGGTAGAAGGCGAAGTCGGAGAAATCCGCATAGAAGCCCGCGCCCGGGTTCTGCGCCAGGAAGCGGCGGCGGGCGGCGGGGTCCTGCGTCTTCTCGGCGACCGCCGTCAGGCTGACGCGGGGATGGACCAGCGGGTCGCCCGCGCCCACGTCGGCGAGCAGCAGCGAGCAGGCGGGCTGCGCCTCGATGTTGCGGGTGTGGACGGCCAGACGCGAGATCAGCAGCAGCGGCGAACCGTCGACGTCCGCCGCCACGGACACGAGCGACGCGTAGGGCCCGCCGGTCGCCGGATCGAGGGTGGCCAGCGATCCATAGCGCGACGTCCGCATCAGGCGGCGGGCTTCGGTCCGGGCGTCGAAGGATTTCGCCGGCTCGGCCGGCTCGGGCGAGGTGTCTGGCATCGGAGCCTCGTGGGGGGCGGCGCGCGAAAACGTGGCGGCGCTGCGCAATTAAGTCTACAATCATCAAGCGCATAGCCGTGAATCGGGGAACCCTCTGGCCATGCGTCACATTTACGCCGCGCTTGGCCGCGAGCGTCCGCCGCCGCTCATCAAGCCAAGCAAGTCAAGCGCTTGCAAGCCGTCCTGCTCGTCTTGACGTCAGAAAGGCCCGGGAACAGTTCCACATGCCGACCATCGCCCTCGTCGACGACGACCGCAACATCCTCACCTCCGTCTCCATCGCGCTGGAGGCCGAAGGATACAGGATCAACACCTATACGGACGGGGCGGCGGCCCTCGACGGGCTGAAGCAGAACCCGCCCGACCTCGCCATCTTCGACATCAAGATGCCCCGGATGGACGGCATGGAGCTTCTGCGGCGGTTGCGGCAGAAATCCGACATGCCGGTGATCTTCCTCACCTCCAAGGACGAGGAGATCGACGAGCTGTTCGGCCTGAAGATGGGCGCGGACGACTTCATCCGGAAGCCGTTTTCGCAGCGGCTTCTGGTCGAGCGCGTCAAGGCGGTGCTGCGCCGGGCCGGCGCCAAGGAGGCGGTGTCCCCCAAGGAGGGCGACGCCAAGGTGCTCGAGCGCGGGCTCTTGAAGATGGATCCCGAGCGGCACACCTGCACGTGGAAGGGCGAGCCTGTGACCCTGACGGTGACGGAGTTCCTCATCCTCCAGGCGCTGGCGATGCGCCCGGGCGTGGTGAAGAGCCGCAACGCCCTAATGGACGCGGCCTATGACGACCAGGTCTATGTGGACGACCGCACCATCGACAGCCACATCAAGCGCCTGCGCAAGAAGTTCAAGTCGGTCGACGACGACTTCGAGATGATCGAGACGTTGTACGGCGTCGGCTACCGTTTCAAGGAATCCTGAGCCCGCCGGCGCCGCCCGCCTCCGGGCCCGAGCCATGACCGTCCACACCGACCCACGCCTCGTTCCGGCCCAGCCCCCGGCGAGCCGCCCGTCCCTGGGCGCCGCCATCGTGGCGAGGGCTCGCGCCCTCACGCGCCTGGCCGTCCAGCGCGGCTCGTCGAGCCTGGTCCGGCGCATCGTGGTGCTGAACCTCGCCGGGCTGGTCGCCCTGCTTCTGGGCTTCCTCTACCTCAACCAGTTCCGCGAAGGCCTGATCGATTCGCGCGTGCAGAGCCTGCTCACCCAGGGCGAGATCATCGCCGGGGCGGTGGCGGCCTCGGCGACGGCCGACAACGATTCCGTCACCATCGACCCCGACAAGCTGCTGCAGCTGCAGGCGGGCGAGAGCGTCGGGGTCGGCGACGACAGCGCCCTGGAGTTCTCCATCAACCCCGAGCGCGTCGCGCCGCTGCTGCGCCGGCTGGTGACGCCCACCCGCACCCGGGCGCGCATCTACGACCGCGACGGCTTCCTGATCCTGGACTCGCGCTCGCTCTATTCTCGCGGCGACATCATGCGCTTCGAGCTGCCGCCGCCGACCGCCGAGGAGCCGACGCTGGTGGAGCGCACCTGGAACCAGGTGAAGCGCACCTTCGGGCGCAGCAACCTCCCGCTCAGCGAGGAGATCAACGCCGCCAACGGGCGCAACCTGCCCGAGGTGTCGCGCTCGCTCACCGGCTCGCCGGCCAGCGTGGTGCGGGTCAACGCCAATGGCGAGACCATCGTCTCCGTGGCGGTGCCGATCCAGCGCTTCCGGGCGGTGCGCGGGGCGCTGCTGCTGTCCACCCAGGGCGGCGACATCGACGGCATCATCGCCGGCGAGCGCTTCGCCATCCTGCGCGTCTTCGGCGTGGCGGCCGGCGTGATGATCGTGCTGTCGGTGCTCTTCGCCGGCACCATCGCGGGACCAATCCGGCGGCTCTCGGCCGGCGCCGAGCGCGTCCGGCGCGGCGTCAAGGGACGCGAGGAGATCCCGGACTTCACCGACCGTTCGGACGAGATCGGCCACCTCTCCGGCTCGCTGCGCGACATGACCAAGGCGCTCTACAACCGCATCGACGCGATCGAGGCCTTCGCGGCGGACGTGGCGCACGAGCTCAAGAACCCGCTCACCTCCCTGCGCAGCGCCGTCGAGACCCTGCCCCTGGCGCGCTCGGACGAGTCCCGCGGGCGCCTCCTCGCCGTGATCCAGCACGACGTGCGCCGGCTCGACCGCCTGATCAGCGACATCTCGGACGCCTCGCGCCTCGACGCCGAGCTGGCGCGCTCCGAGGCGGAGCCCGTGGACATGGTGCGCCTGCTCCAGACCGTGATCTCGGTGGCCAACGGGGTCCGCCGGGACGACGGCGTCGCCATCACGCTGGACGTGACGCCGGACCCGCGCGGGCGCGACGCCTTCATGGTGATGGGCCATGATTCGCGCCTGGGTCAGGTGGTCAGCAACCTGATCGAGAACGCCCGGTCGTTCTCGCCGCCGGGCGGGGTGGTGCGCGTCTCGGTGAGGCGAGCCGGCCCCCATGTGGAGATCGAGGTCGACGACGACGGCCCGGGCGTGCCCAGCCACGCCTTCGAGCGCATCTTCGAGCGGTTCTACACCGACCGGCCCGAGCAGGGCTTCGGGCAGAACTCCGGGCTCGGCCTGTCGATCTCGCGGCAGATCGTCGAGGCCCATCGCGGGCGCATCTGGGCCGAGAACCGCATCGCCCCGGCCGGCGAGGGCGAGGAGCCCCGCTGCCTGGGCGCGAGCTTCCACGTCAGGCTGCCGGTCGCGCAGCCGTGACCGGGCGGGCCGGCCCGCCGGGCGGGGACGCCCCCGACGTCGCCGCCCACGCCACCTGCGTGGTGGTGGGCGAGGCGGGCGTGCTGATCCGCGGCGCGTCCGGCGCCGGCAAGTCGACGCTCGCCCGCAGGCTCCTGGCGGGCGCGGCCCGCGCCGGGCTCTACGGCTCGCTGGTCGCGGACGACCGGGTGCGGCTGAGCGTCAAGGGCGGGCGCGTTCTCGCCAAGACGCCGGCCTCGATCGCCGGTAAGATGGAAATGCGCGGACAAGGGATCCTGACCGGGCCGCACGAAAGCGCGGCGGTGCTGCGGCTCGTCGTCGACTGTGGCGTCAAAGCACTGGACAGATTCCCGGAACGTGTTGATCTGCTGGCGGAAGTGGCGGGCGTATGCCTGCCGCGGATTGTCGCGGGGCCTGACGACGCGGATCGCGTGTTGCTGGCTCTTGGATACGGCCAATATCTCTATGAGCCGGGGAACCCGAGCCCGGTTGATGCATTGTAGGGGGTTGCACTTCCTGCCGCATCGCACAAAATGAGGGCTTCGTGCGCTTCGAGCGCGCTGGAGAGCAGTTTTCATGATCGGTATGGTGCTCGTGACGCACGGGCGGCTGGCGATCGAGTTTCGCGCCGCCATGGAGCACGTCGTGGGCCCGCAGCAGCAGGTTGAGACGATCACCATAGGGCCGGACGACGATATGGATCAGCGCCGACGCGACATCGTGTCGGCTGTCGAAGCCGTCGACACCGGAGACGGCGTGGTGATCCTCACCGACATGTTCGGCGGCACCCCTTCCAACCTGGCGATCTCGGTCATGAACGGCGGCAAGACCGAAGTCGTGGCCGGCATCAACCTCCCGATGCTCATCAAGCTGGCGAGCGTCCGGGGCGAATGCGACCTCGACAAGGCCGTCGTCCAGGCCCAGGAGGCCGGGCGCAAATACATCAACGTCGCCAGCCGGGTCCTCGCAGGCAAATGAACGGCATCGACGACCCCGACTGCGATTGCCCGCCCGCGCCGATTCCCGAGGGCGCGCTCGTGCGGGAGTTCTCGATCGTCAACCGCAAGGGCCTGCACGCCCGGGCGACGGCGAAGTTCGTGCAATGCGCGGAGCGCTTCGAATCGGCGATCCAGGTCACCCGCTGCGGCGAGACGGTCGGCGGCACCTCGATCATGGGGATCCTGACGCTCGGCGCCGGCATCGGCACCACCATCACGGTGACGGCGGTCGGCCAGGACGCCGGGGATGCGCTGGACGCCCTCCAGCAGCTCGTCGCCGGGCGTTTCGGCGAAGACGAGTAGCGCCCGGCCCAACAAAAAGGCCGCCCGGCGGGACCGGACGGCCTTTTGATTCCGCCTTGGAGCCGGTCAGACCCGATAGTGCCCGTTGCGCTTGACCAGCACGGTCGCGCCCACCGGGACGCGGTTGTAGAGGTCGACCACGTCCTCGTTCAGCATGCGCACGCAGCCGCTCGACACCTGCTCGCCGATGCTCCAGGGCTCGTTCGTGCCGTGGATGCGGAACAGGATGTCCCGGCCGCCCTGGTAGAGATAGAGCGCGCGCGCGCCGAGGGGGTTGTCGACGCCGCCCTCGCGGTGGCTCGGCAGGTTCGGGCGAATCCTGACCATGGTCTTGGTCGGGCTCCAGGCCGGCCAGACGCCCTTGCGCCCGACGCTGGCGACGCCGCTCCATGAGAAGCCCAGCTTGCCCACGCCCACGCCGTAGCGCAGGGCGGTTCCGCCCGGCTGGACCAAATAGAGGAAGCGCTGGTCGATATCGACCACGATCGTGCCGGGCTTCTCGGGCCCGTTGTAGGACACGGTCTGCCGGTTGAACTCGGGCGCGATCTTGCTGCGGTCGACGAGCGGGATGTCATGCGGCTGGTCGGGCGCATAGCCGATATACCAGGAGGCCAGCTCCGGATCGCTCATCAGGTCCGGGTTCCTGCCCGACTTCATCGCGACGGTGTTGCAGCCGGTCACGGCTGCGCCCGCCAACAGGGCGAGAAGGGAACGGCGTGCCATCATCGAACGGGAATCTTTCGGTTGTCGCGGGTTTGAACGGCCGCAAGACGGGCCGAGGCGTCGATCATCCGAGGACTAGCCAATGAGGCCGGGCCCGCCAACCCTGCCGGGCCAAAGAACCGGCCCGCGGCGGCCCGCGAACGGACCCGTGTGTCCGATGGGCCACTCACGCGGCGGTCGCGGGCCTTCGGTTGACGAGCCAGATCCCCAGGCAGACGAGCCCGATCGCGCCGGCGAAGCCCGGCCGTAGCGGGTCGCCCAGGAAGGCCCAGCCGGCGGCCACGCCGAGCAGCGGCGTCAGGAAGGTGAAGGCGGAGAGCTGCGCGGCCGGATAGGTGGCGATCATCCAGAACCAGCACAGGTAACTGACGAAGCCGACCACCACGGTCTGGTAGGCCAGGGCGGCCACCACCGCCGGGGTGAGGCTGACCACGCCCGGCTCGCCGAGCAGCGGCGACAGCGGCGTCAGCGCCACGCCGGAGACGAAGAGCTGGAAGAAGAGCGTGCGGGTGGCGCTGATGGAGGCGAGCCGCGTGCTCTTGATCACCAGGGTTGTCAGGCCCCACAGCACGGCCGCCCCGAAGCACAGGGCGTCGCCCGCCAGGGCGCGCCAGTCCGGCGAGGCGAGCCCGTCCCCGAAGGCCAGGACCACCCCCGCGAAGGCGGCGAAGAGCCCGACGAGCTGCCAACCCACCAGCCGCTCCTGGGGAAACAGCCAGTGCGCGCCCGCCGCCACCGTGAACGGCGCCGTATAGAGAAAGACGATGCCGCGTGACGCCGTCGTCCAGGCGATGCCCTGGTAGAGCAGCAGGAACTCCAGCGCGAAGAGGGCGCCCACGACGAGGCCGGGCTTCCAGGCGCCGTCGTCGCCGATGATCCGGATCCCCCGGCTCCAGGCCCAGCCGCCGAGCAGGATGGCGGACCCGCAGGAGCGAAGGCCCGCCTGCATGACCGGGCTGACGCCCTCCAGGGCGATCTTGGCGGTGACCTGCTGGACGCCCCACAGGGCGCAGAGCGCCGTCAGCAGCGCCATGGCCTTCCGGTCGATGTGGTCGCGTCGCATGCGGGTTCCGTCTCGGCGCAGCGCGGGCCTGCGCTCCCCCCTAGGGTTAGCGCAGACGCGGCCCCGGCGTCACGATCGGGAAAGCGCGCCCGGCATGCGCGGCGCGCGCTTCGGCGGGAGCGCGCCCGAAAAAAGAAAGGGCCGCACGAGGCGGCCCAAGTCCAGGGAGGAAGCGCCCGCGAACGGACGCGGCGAGTGAACGCCGATGCTCAGAATAAGGTTCAGGCCGGTCCGCAAACAATTCGTACAAACCGCATCCGGGTTTCGCCGTACCGCTTACGCCTGGACGCGCCAGGGCCTAGAGATGTGCGGTCCCGTCCCGATCCGCCCGGCCCGCGCATGTCCAACCGAACGCCCGCCACCGCCGCCCTCGACAGGCTCGGCGTGGCCTACGATCTGCACCGCTACGACTACGACCCTGAGGCGCCGCAGATCGGCCTGCACGCGGCCGAGAGCCTGGGCGTGGATCCCGGCTGCGTGCTCAAGACCCTGATGGCGCTGGTCGACGGCAAGCCCGTCTGCGTGGTGGTTCCTTCCGACCGGGAGGTCAGCATGAAGCGCCTCGCCGCGGCGGCGGGCGGAAAGTCCGCCCAGATGATGAAACCGGCGGACGCCGAGAGGTCGACCGGATACCGGGTCGGCGGCATCAGCCCGTTCGGCCAGAGAAAGGCGGTCCGGACCTTCGTCGACGCCGGCGGCCTCGGCCAGGCCCGCGTCTTCGTCAATGGCGGACAGCGCGGCCTGCAGGTCCGTCTCGCCCCGGGCGATCTTGTGCGGGCGCTGGACGCCGCGGTCGAGCCGCTGTGCTGACGCGCACGGACGTATAAAGATTTCTTTATATCTTTATTGCCGCCTTGACGCGTCGCTGCTATAGAGCACGCCACAGTTTCATCGCCACCAACCGGGGCCGAGAGCCATGACTCACCACTTCAATGACTACCGCATCGCCGATATCGGTCTCGCCGACTGGGGCCGCAAGGAGATCGCGATCGCCGAGACCGAGATGCCCGGCCTGATGAAGACGCGCGCCGAATACGGCCCGTCGCAGCCGCTCAAGGGCGCCCGGATCGCCGGGTCGCTGCACATGACCATCCAGACCGCGGTGCTGATCGAGACCCTCCAGGCGCTGGGCGCCGACGTGCGCTGGGCGTCGTGCAACATCTACTCGACCCAGGACCACGCCGCCGCCGCCATCGCCGCCAAGGGCACGCCGGTCTTCGCCATCAAGGGCGAGAGCCTCGAGGACTACTGGGACTACACCCACAACATCTTCGACTGGTCGGACGGCGGCACGCCCAACATGATCCTGGACGACGGCGGCGACGCCACGCTGCTGATCCATCTCGGCATCCGGGCCGAGAACGGCGATGTGGCCTTCCTGGACGGCGCGACCAACGAGGAGGAGGAAGTCCTCTTCGCGGCCATCAAGAAGCGCCTCAAGAGCCACCCCGGCTGGTACGCGCGCAACGGCCAGGCCATCAAGGGCGTCACCGAAGAGACCACCACGGGCGTGCATCGCCTCTACCAGATGCAGAAGGAGGGCAAGCTCCTCTTCCCGGCCATCAACGTCAACGACAGCGTCACCAAGTCGAAGTTCGACAACCTGTATGGCTGCCGCGAGTCGCTGGTGGACGGCATCCGCCGCGGCACCGACGTCATGATGGCCGGCAAGGTCGCCATGGTGGCGGGCTTCGGCGACGTGGGCAAAGGCTCGGCCGCCTCGCTGCGCAACGCCGGCTGCCGCGTGATGGTGTCGGAGGTCGACCCGATCTGCGCCCTGCAGGCCGCCATGGAGGGCTACGAGGTCGTCACCATGGAGGACGCCGCCCCGCGCGCCGACATCTTCGTGACCGCCACCGGCAATGTCGACGTGATCACGGTGGACCACATGCGGGCCATGAAGGACCGCGCCATCGTGTGCAACATCGGCCACTTCGACAGCGAGATCCAGATCGGCGGTCTGCGCAACCAGAAGTGGCACAACGTCAAGCCGCAGGTCGACGAGGTCGAGTTCGCGGACGGCAAGCGCATCATCGTGCTGTCCGAGGGCCGCCTGGTGAATCTCGGCAACGCCACGGGCCATCCGTCCTTCGTGATGTCGGCGTCGTTCACCAACCAGACGCTCGCCCAGATCGAACTCTGGACCAAGCAGGGCGAGTACGAGCGCAAGGTCTACACGCTGCCCAAGCACCTCGACGAGAAGGTCGCGGCGCTGCATCTGGACAAGATCGGCGTGCGGCTGACGAAGCTCTCCGACAAGCAGGCCAGCTATCTCGGCCTGCCCCAGCAGGGACCGTTCAAGCCGGACCATTATCGCTACTGACCGGTTCTTCAGCCGCAGCGCTGAAGTTTTCCGCACCGAAACCGCGACCCGGCCGCAACACGGCCGGGTTGTTTCGTTTCGGGGCGCCGAAAGTGACCGTCAAGGCGACGTTAACCACTTCCGGGCGGAGTCGAGGCGAGTCTATTGTGAGCTTGATTCGGCGGACCGGACGAAGACGGACGCGTGGGCTGGGGGCGGCCCGAGCAATCGATCGACCAGGGCGCGAGCGGCGCGTGCCTGGGTGGGTGGGGCGGCTTCCGGGCCCGTCGATCCGATGCGCATCGCGCAGCGGCTCGTGGGCCTGTCGGCGCGAATGTCAGAGGATGGGCGAGGATGGCCGATGGACGGCAGGAGCACGGAATCCGTCGTGACCGCCGAAGATCGTCGCGCACGCTGCTCGTCCACATCCGCAGGCTGACGGCTTCGACCGCGCTGGCGGGCGGCACGCTGGCGCTCGCCGGCGGGGCGGCTCCGGCCGCGACGTTTCTGGACACTCTCCTGAACCTTCCCCAGCGCGTCGACCCGCATGGCGCGGTCGGCCTGGCGGTCTTCATGGGGCTGGTGGTCTTCGCCACCACGACGGCCCTGATCCATCTCACGCAATGGCGGCGCTGGCACGAGCGGGAAGCGGCCATCGCGGCCGAGAACGGCGAACTGCGCGCCCGCAACGACAGGGCCGACATCCTGCTGGCGGCCGAGCCGCAGCTCGTCATCGCCTGGGGCGGACATTCGGGCGAGCCCGTCATCGAGGGCGACCTTGCGGTGATCGGCGAGACCCTCGCGGCCCGCCGGGTGCTGGGCTTCGGCTCCTGGCTGCCCTCCGCCCAGGCGCAGGCGATCGAAACGGCCGTGGACCGCCTCAAGAAGCGCGGCGAAGGCTTCCGCATGACGGTGCGCAGCACGGCGGGGCGCATCCTGGAGGCCGAGGGCAGGCCCGTGATGGGCCGCGCCGTCCTGCGCATCCGGGAGGTCTCGGGCGACAGGCTGGAGCTTTTGCATCTGCGCGAGCGGATCCAGCAGGCCACCGCCGACGTGCAGAGCTTCCAGGCCCTGCTCGACGCGATTCCGCAGCCGCTGTGGCGGCGCGACGCGGAGGGCAAGCTCGCCTGGGTGAACCAGGCCTACGCCCGCGCCGTCGAGGCGCCCGACGCGGCGGAGGCCATCTCGGCCGGCGTCGAGCTCCTCGACAAGCAGGCGCGCGACGAGGCTCTGCGGGCGCGGATGCGCATGGGCCAGTTCGACGGCCAGTGCGCGGCGGTCTCGGCCGGACAGCGCCGGATCTTCCAGGTTCTCGACGTCACCGCCGCCGACGGCTCCGTCGGCATGGCCACGGACGTGTCGGATCGCGAGGCCCTGCGGCTCGAACTGGCGCGCCTGAACGACAACCACGCAGTCACGCTCGACCAGCTGCCGACCGCCGTGGCGGTGTTCGACAACCTCAAGCGGCTGAAATTCTGCAACGCCGCCTATCGCGACCTGTGGCAGCTCGACGCCGCCTATCTGGACAGCCATCCCACCGACGGCGAGATCCTCGACCGCCTGCGCAACGAGCGGCGCCTGCCCGAGCAGGCCGACTACCGCGGCTGGAAGAAGGCCCTGCTGGAGGCCTACCGCGCCGTCGAGCCGCGCGAGACGTCCTGGTACCTGCCCGACGGGCGCACCCTGCGGGTGGTCACCAACCCCAACCCGGACGGCGGCGTCACCTATCTGTTCGACGACGTCACCGAGCGCTTCCAGCTCAAGACCCAGTTCAACGCCCTGCTGCGGGTGCAGGGCGAGACGCTCGACACCCTCAAGGAGGGCGTCGCCGTGTTCGGAACGGACGGGCGCCTCAAGCTCCACAATCCGGCTTTCGCCAGCCTTTGGCGGCTGTCCAACAGCCTGATCGCCGATCGCCCCCACATCGACGCCATCGTGGCGCAGGCGCGCGAGCAGCACCCGGACGACGACGCCTGGAACGCCATCCGGGGCGCGGTCGCCGGCCTCAGCGAGATGCGGCAGGGCTTCTCCATGCGCATGGAGCGCCGCGACGGAACGGTGCTGGATTGCGCCGCCGCGCCGCTGCCCGACGGCGCCACGCTGATCACCTTCGTGGATGTCACCGCCACCGTGAACGTCGAGCGGGCCCTGACCGAGCGCAACGACGCCCTGGAGAAGGCCGGCCAGCTGCGCGAGAGCTTCGTCCACCACGTGTCCTACGAGCTGCGCTCGCCGCTCACCAACGTGATCGGGTTCACCCAGCTCCTCGCGGACGGGACCGTGGGGCCCCTCAACGAGCGCCAGAAGGAATATGCCGGGCACATCATGCGCTCGTCGGCGGCCCTGATGGCCATCATCGACGACATCCTCGATCTCGCCACCGTCGACACCGGCGAGATGGCGCTGACGCTCGGCCAGGTCGACATTCGCGAGACGATCGACGCGGCGGTCGCCGGCGTGCAGGACCGCATCGCCGAGCTGAAGCTGAACCTCGTGCTGGACGTCCCGAACTCGATCGGCGGCATGGTGGCGGACGGCAAGCGCGTCCGGCAGGTGCTGTTCAACCTGCTCTCGAATGCGGTCGGCTTCTCCCGTGAGGGCCAGACCGTGACCTTGACGGCCGAACGCCGGGACGCCGAGATCGTGTTCCGCGTCCGCGACGAGGGCCGGGGCATCCCGCCTGAACTGCTCGACCGGGTTTTCGACCGATTCGAGAGTCATTCTGGCGGATCGCGCCATCGCGGCGTCGGCCTGGGCCTGTCGATCGTGCGCTCCTTCGTGGAGCTGCATGGCGGAAAGGTCAGCATCGCATCGAAGACGGACCGGGGGACGGTCGTGACCTGCGTGTTCCCCCTGAATGGTGTTCCCGCGCGCGCCGCGGCGGAGTGAGGAGGCCCGCGTCATGGTCGACGACCCTGGACGCTCGTCGTTGCCCGAGGCGCGATGGATCATCGACCTGCCGGACGAGGCCGCCACCGCGCGGCTGGCGCGCGAGCTTGCGCCCATCATGCAATCGGGCGACCTCGTCACCCTGTCGGGCGACCTCGGCGCGGGCAAGACGACCTTCGCGCGCGCCCTGATCCGGGAGCTGACCGGCGATCCCGCCCTGGAGGCGCCGAGCCCGACCTTCACGCTGATGCAGAGCTATGCGGGGCCGCGCTTCGCCATCGTGCACGCCGATCTCTACCGCATCGGCGGCGCGGACGAGCTGGCCGAGCTCGGCTGGGAGGAGGCGGCCGAGGATTCGCTCGTGCTGGTGGAGTGGCCCGAGCGGGCCGGCTTCCTGCTGACGACCGAGCGGCTCGACGTCGCCCTCAGCCTCGACGCCTCGGCGGGCGATACGCGCCGCCGCGCCGTGCTGACCGGGCTCGGCGCCTGGGCCGCCCGCATCGAGCGGGCGCACGCCACCCATGACCTTCTGGCGCAGGCCGGCTGGGCCAGCGCCCGCCGCGAGCACCTGCAGGGCGACGCCTCGACCCGCGCCTATGAGCGGCTCACCTTGGGCGACCAGCGCGCCATCCTGATGATCTCGCCGCGCCGGCCGGACGGCCCGCCGGTGCGCATGGGCAAGCCCTACAGCGCCATCGCCCGTCTGGCCGAGAGCGTGCACCCCTTCGTCGCCCTGGCGGACGGGCTTCGCCACGAAGGGCTGAGCGCGCCGGCGATCCTGGCCGCGAATCTCGACGTCGGCCTGCTGCTGATCGAGGACTTCGGCGACGAGCCTGTCGTCGACCGGAACGGCCCCATCCCGGAGCGCTACGCCGAGGCCGCGGCGGTGCTGGCGACGCTGCATGGCCGCGAGCTGCCGACGACGCTGCCCATCCTCGACGACGCGAACTACGCCATTCCGCCCTTCGACGTCGACGCCTATCTGATCGAGGTCGAGCTGGTGCTCGACTGGTACGTGCCGCACGTGCTGGGCAGCGAGGTCTCGGGCTCGGTCCGCAGCCATTTCGTCCGCCTGTGGCGCGAGGCGCTCGAGCCGATCGTGGCCTCGCCCGCGACCTGGACGCTGCGCGACTATCACTCCCCTAACCTGATCTGGCTGCCGCGCCGCGAGGGCGTGCAGCGCGTCGGGCTGCTGGACTTCCAGGACGCCCTCCTGGGGCATCCGGCCTATGACTGCGTCTCGCTCATGCAGGACGCGCGGGTGGACGTGTCCGAGGAGCTCGAGCTGAAGCTCGTCAGCCACTACGCGCGGCTGCGCCGGTCGGCGGACCCGGCCTTCGACATGGGGGACTTCGCCCGCGCCTACGCGGTGCTGGGCGCGCAGCGGGCGACCAAGATCCTCGGCATCTTCGCCCGGCTCGACCGGCGCGACGGCAAGCCCCAGTATCTGCGGCACCTGCCGCGGATCGAGCGCTATATCCGGCGCGATCTCTCCCATCCGGTATTGTCGGACCTGAAGGTCTGGTATGAGACGAATCTGCCGTCGCTCTTCGCGGCGCACGGGCAGGAGGCGTCGGCCTGAGCCGCCCTCCGCTCCCCCAGACCGGAACCCCTCGGCTCATGCCCTCCGCAACCCATCCGTCCCGTCCTGACCACGCCATGGTGCTCGCCGCGGGGCTCGGCACCCGCATGCGGCCGATCACCGACGCCATCCCCAAGCCCCTGGTGCGGGTGGCCGGCAAGACGCTGATCGACCACATCCTCGATCCCCTGGCCGAGGCCGGGGTGACGACCGCCGTCGTCAACGTGCATTACCGGGCCGACCAGATGGAGGCGCATCTGCGTGGCCGCAGCGCGCCCCGGATCGTGATCTCCGACGAGCGGGCCGAGCTTCTGGATTCCGGGGGCGGCGTGAAGAAGGCGCTGCCGCATCTGGGTCGGCGGCCCTTTTACGTGCTCAACGCCGATTCGTTCTGGATCGACGGCCCGCGGCCGAACCTCGCCCGGCTCGGCGACGCCTTCGACCCCGCCCGCATGGACATCCTGATGCTGGTCGCCGCCACCGCGACCTCGACGGGCTATGACGGCGTCGGCGACTTCGCCATGACGCCCGAGGGACGCCTCGTCCGCCGGGCCGAGCGGCAGGTCGCCCCCTTCGTGTATGCGGGCGTGCTGGCGCTCTCGCCCGCGCTGTTCGACGGCGCGCCGGACGGGCCCTTCTCGCTGAACCGCCTCTTCGACCGCGCCGCCGAGCGCGAGCGCCTCTACGGCCTGCGCCTCGACGGCCTGTGGCTGCATGTCGGGACCCCGGAGGCGATCGCGATGGCCGAGGAACAGATCCTGGAAAGCGCCCGCTGAATGCGCGGGGCCGCCGCCCGCCTGTTCACGATCTCGCCGGGGTCGCCCTTCCTGGCGACGCTCGCGGACGCGCTCTTGGGCGGGCGCGTCATTCCCGGCTGGCCCGATCTCTCCGACCCGCTGCAGCTCTCGCAGGCGACTGTGTTCCTGCCCACCCGCCGCGCCGCGCGGGCGCTCGCGACCCTGCTGGCGCAGCGCATGGAGGCGGGCGCGGTTCTGCTGCCCCGCATCGTGCCGCTCGGCGACGTCGACGACGCCGAGGAGGCCAGCCTGTTCGCGGCGATCGGCGGCGCGGGCGCGGACGCGTTCTCCGCCCAGGATGCGCTGGCCGCGCATGACGCGGCGGCGCTGCCGCCCGAGGCTCTCGACGCGCAGCGGCGGCTCGAGCTCGCCAACCTGATCCTCGCCTGGGCGCGCGGGGTGGGCGCCGCCATGATGAAGCTGGGCGATTCCGAGCCTCTGCTCGTGCCCTCGTCCCCGGCCGACGCGCTCGGGCTGGCGGGCGACCTCGGCGCCCTCATCGACACCCTGGCGATCCACGGCAAGTCCGTCGACGACATCCACAGGCTGGTGCCGGACCGGTTCGACCCCTACTGGAAGATCACCCGCGACTTCCTGGCGATTGCGGCCGAGTTCTGGCCCCGGCGCGCCGCCGAACTGGGCGTCATGGACGCCTCCCTGCGCCGCCACACGATCCTGACCGGCGAGGCCGCGCGGCTGCTGCGCGAGCGGCCGGACGCGCCCATGATCGTGGCCGGCTCCACCGGCTCCATGCCGGCGACGGCGGCGCTGATCGGCGCGGTGGCGCGGCTGCCGCGCGGCGCCGTGGTGCTGCCCGGCCTCGACAAGCGCCTGGACGAGGCCTCGTGGACGACCATCCCGGAGCGCCACGACCTGTTCGGGACGGGCCATCCCGGCCACCCGCAGGCCCTGCTGTGCCGCCTGCTGGCGGATCTCGGCGTCGGCCGGGACGAGGTGGAGGAGCTGGGCCGCCCCGCGCCGGCGCTGGAGGCGCGCGAGCGCCTGCTCTCGGAGGCGCTGCGTCCGGCCGAGACCACGGACCTGTGGGCGCGCAAGACGGGCCGCCTCTCGGACGCCGTCGTCAGGTCCGCCCTGGCCGACCTGAGGGTGATCGAGGCGGCCGACGACCGCGAGGAGGCCCAGGCCATCGCGGTGGCCCTGCGCGAGGCGCTGGAGGACCCGGACGCCGCCGCGGCCCTGATCACGCCCGACCGCACCCTGGCCGAGCGCGTCTGCGCCGAGCTGAAGCGCTGGTCCATCGTCCTCGACGATTCCGCCGGCATGCCGCTGGGCCGCACCGCTCCGGGCGTGCTGGCCCGGCTGGCGGCCGAGGCCGCCGCGGAGGGTTTTGCGGCCGTCACCCTGCTGGCGCTGCTCGACCATCCCTTGTGTCGCCTCGGCCTCGCCCGAGCGACCGTGCTGCGCGGACGCGCCGCGCTGGAGATCGGCGTGCTGCGCGCGCCCGCGCTGCGGCCGGGCCTCGCCGAGCTGGCCGCCGCCGTCGACGCCGCCGAGGCGGCGACCCGTGATCTTAACCAGCGGCACGCCTGGCCGCGCAAGCGCCTGCGCGACGTCGACTGGGCCGCGGCGCGGGAGGTCGTCGCGGCGCTCGTCGCGGCCTTCGGACCCTTCGCCGCGCCGCGTCCGGGCCGCCTCGACCTCGTCGCGCTCGCGGCCGACCACGCGGCGGCCGTCGCCGCCGTCGCGACCGCCGGGCCGGACGAGGAGGCCGACGCCTTCGAGGGACCGGCGGGCGAGGAGCTCGCCGCGATGTTCGACGAGGCCACGCTCGCCCTGACCAGCGGCGTCGAGGGCCGCATGGCGGACTACCCGGCCTTCTTCTCCGGCCTGATGGCGGGGCGCGTGGCCCGCCGTCCCGACGGCGGCCACCCAAGGCTGAAGATCTGGGGCCTGCTCGAGGCGCGCCTGCTCTCCGCCGATCTCGTGGTGCTGGGCGGGCTCGACGAGAAGACCTGGCCGCCCGAGGCCCGCACCGACGCCTTCCTGAACCGGCCGATGCGTCGCGACCTCGGATTGCCGTCGCCGGAGCGCCGGGTGGGCCAGACGACGCACGACTTCGTCCAGGCGCTCGGCGCCCGCAAGGTCGTGGTCACGCGCGCCCTGAAGCGTGGCGGCGACCCCACGGTGCGCTCGCGCTTCCTGCAGCGCATGCAGGCGGTTGCCGGCCAGGACGCCTGGAGCCGCTGCGAGGAGGGCGGCCGGCGCCTGCTCGCCCTTGCGCGCTCGCTCGACCGGCCCGAGGCGGTGTCGCCGGCGCGGCGGCCCAGGCCCATTCCGCCGGCGGACAGGACCCCGGCCCGGCTCAGCGTCACCGAGATCGAGACGCTGGTGCGCGACCCCTACGCCATCTACGCCAAGCATGTCCTGCGCCTCGAGCCGCTGGACGACATCGCCGGCGAGCCCTCCGCGGCCATCAAGGGCGTGCTGGTCCATGAGGTCGTGGGCCGCTTCGGCAAGGCCCATCCGACGGCGCTGCCGGCCGACCCCGCGGCCGAGCTCGTGGCTCTCGGCCGCGAGGCCTTCCAGAACAGCCCGGAGCTGCGCGACCGCCTGGACGTCGTGGCCTTCTGGTGGCCGCGCTTCGTCCGCATGGCGGCCTATGTGGCCGAATGGGAGAAGCAGCGCCGCCAGCCCGGCATGGCGGTGCTGGCCGAGATCGACGCGAGGCTCGTCATCCCGATGCCGGACGGGTCGGACTTCGTGCTGTCCTGCCGGGCCGACCGCATCGAGCTGCTCCCGGACGGGGGCTTCGCGGTGGTGGATTTCAAGACCGGCGCGACTCCCGGCGTGAAGGAGGTGCGGGTCGGCTTCAGCCCGCAGCTCACGCTGGAGGCCGCCATGGCCAAGCTCGGCGCCTTCGCGGGCGCTCCGGCCGGGCTGCGCGCGCGGGAGCTGACCTATGTGAAGCTGTCCGGGGCGGCGGAGCCCGGCTTCGAGCGGCGGATCCCCGACGCCCGCAACCCGATCGACGTCGACGAGCTGGCGCTCGACCACCTGGCGCGGCTCACGCAGGCCATCGCCGAGCACCGCGCCGGGGAGCGGGCCTATGTGTCGCGGCCCTATCCCAAATTCGCCAAGGCCTACGCGCCCTACGACCATCTCGCCCGGGTGAAGGAGTGGTCGCTGGCGGGCGACGACGGCGACGAGGGCGGCGCATGAGCGAGGGCCTCGTCATCCCCGAGATCACCCGGCTGTCGCAGCTGGAGGCGTCCGACCCCAAGGTCTCGGCCTGGGTGTCCGCCAATGCGGGGGCGGGCAAGACCTATGTGCTGTCGCAGCGGATCATCCGGCTCCTGCTGGAGGACATCGACCCCGGCCGCATCCTGGCCCTGACCTTCACCAAGGCGGCGGCCGCCAACATGGCCAACCGCGTCTTCGCCATCCTGGCCTCCTGGGTGACGCTGGACGACGCCGAGCTGTCCGCCGCCATCGAGACGCTGGACGGCCAGCGGCCGGATGGTGCGCGGCTGTCGCGCGCGCGCCGGCTGTTCGCCCGGGCGGTGGAGACGCCGGGCGGGCTGAAGGTCCAGACCATCCACGCCTTCTGCGAGCGCGTGCTGCACCTCTTCCCGTTCGAGGCCAATGTGGCGGCCCGGTTCGAGGTGCTGGACGACGCCGCCGCCGCCGAGATGATGGGAGCCGCCCGGACGCATGTGCTGACGCGCGCCGTCCGGGACGGCGATCCGGACCTGTCGCAGGCGCTGGCGCTCGTCAACGAGGTCGCCGGCGAGGACGGCTTCGTCAAGCTGATGGCGGAGGCCCTGAAGCTCGGCCCGGTGCTGGAGCGCTTCGGGCGGGGGCGCGAAGGCCTTGCGGCCTTGGCCGGTCGGCTCGCCGAGGCGCTGGGGCTGGCGCCGGGCGAGACGATCTCCGACGTCGAGCGCCTCATCGTCGAGGGCGGCTTCGCGCCGGCCGAATGGCCGGGCGTGATCGCCGCGCTGGAGGCCTTCGGCAAGACCGAGCAGGACCGGGCCGACGCGCTGCGGCGCGCCGCGCAGTCCGCCGGCGCCGAGCGGGTCGAGGCCTATCTGGCGGCGTTCCTGAAGAAGACCGACCAGGAGCCTTTCTCCGACGCCAAGTTCCTCACCAAGGGGTTCGGCGCGGCGCACCCGGCGCTGGCGGAGCGGCTGCGGGCGGAGCGGGGCCGCGTGCATGCGCTACTCGACCGGAGGCGGGCGGCGGAGGCCGTCGCCCGCACGCACGCCCTGCTGGTGCTCGCGGACGGCGTGCTGGCCCATTACGCGGGGCAGAAGAGCCAGCGCGGCGCGCTGGACTTCGACGACCTGATCGCCCGCACGCTGGCGCTGTTCCAGCGCAGCGAGGCGGCCTGGGTGCTCTACAAGCTCGACCAGGGGATCGACCACATCCTGGTCGACGAGGCGCAGGACACCAGCGACCCGCAGTGGCGGATCCTGACGCAGCTCACCGAGGACTTCTTCTCCGGCGCCGGCCAGACCGACCGGATCCGCACCATGTTCGCGGTGGGCGATCCCAAGCAGTCGATCTTCTCCTTCCAGGGGGCGTCGCCGGAGGCCTTCGACCGCGCCCGCAAGCATTTCGCCGACCATATCCGCGCCCTGGAGGCCGAGGCGCCGGCGCGCTGGACGTGGCGGGAGCGCCCGCTCACGCTGTCCTTCCGGTCGACGCCCGACGTGCTGCGGGCGGTCGACGACGTCTTCTCCATCGAGCCGCATTTCGCCGGCCTCAACCGGGGCGATGCGGTCAGGACCGTGCACGAGAGCGCCCGGCCGCAGGCGCCCGGGCTGCTGGAGATCTGGGATCCCGAGACGCCGACCGTCACCGTTGAGCCGGACGCCTGGGCGAAGCCGCTGGACGAGCCCGACGCGGGGTCGCCCAGCGTGCGCCTGGCGCGGCGGATCGCCCGCCTCGTCCGGCGCTGGTCCACCGTCGGCGACGAGGCGGGGCGGCTGATCTCGCCGGGCGACGTGCTGATCCTGGTGCGCAGCCGCAACGCCTTCTTCCAGGCCGTGATCCGCGCCCTGAAGGACGCCGACGTGCCGGTGGCGGGCGCCGACCGGCTGGCCCTCACCAGCCATATCGCCGTCATGGACCTCGTGGCGCTGGGCCGGGCCTGCCTGCTGCCGGCTGACGACCTGACGCTCGCGACGGTGCTGAAATCGCCCCTGTTCGGCCTCGACGAGGACGCCCTCTACGACCTCGCGGCGGACCGCCAAGGGAGCCTGTCGGCTGCGCTGGAGCGGGCGATCGATCCGCGCTTCGCGCCGGCGCGCGAGCGGCTCGACCGCTGGCGCAGGCTGGCGGCCACGACGGGCCCGTTCGGGTTCTACGCCGCCGTGCTGGGGCCGGACGGCGGCCGCCGGGCCATGCTGTCCCGGCTCGGTCCCGAGGCCGGCGACGCCGTGGACGAGTTCCTGCGCCTCGCGCTGGACCACGAGCATCGCGAGACGCCCTCGCTCGGGCTCTTCCTCAGCGTCATGTCGGCCGCCGACCTGACGGTGAAGCGCGACATGGAGGCCGGGCGCGGCGAGGTCCGCGTCATGACGGTGCACGGCGCCAAGGGCCTGGAGGCCCCGATCGTGTTCATGGCCGACACCTGCTCGGCCCCGAACGGCCATCACGACCACCCCATCCTGGCGACGCCCTACCGGGACGGCGCCAAGGAGCTGAACCTGCCGGTCTGGTCGCCGAGCCAGAAATGCGATTCGCGGGTGATCCGCGCCAGCCGCCAGCGCGCCCGCGACGCCGCCCGGGACGAGTATCACCGGCTTCTCTACGTGGCGATGACGCGCGCCCGCGACCGCCTCTATGTCTGCGGCTTCGAGGGCGCCAACGGCCGCGGCGACCGCTGCTGGTACGACATGATCCGCGCCACGCTGGAGCCCCTGATGGAGACCCGCCCGGCCGAGGGCGAGCCGGGCCAGGTGTTGCGGCGCCAGGCGCGGCCGTTCCCGCGCCAGGAGGCGTCCGCCGGCCTTGCGCCCGCGGCCGAGCCGCCCCCGCCCGCATGGCTGGCTGCGCCTGCTCCGGCCGAGACGGCGGCCCGGCCGCCGCTGCGCCCGTCGAGCGCCATCGAGGCGGCCGACGCCTCGCCGGCCAGGGCCGGCGCCGGCGCGCGGGGCCGCGACGCGCGTGTCGCCGGTCGGATCGTGCACACGCTGCTGGAGACCCTGCCGGGCGTCTCTCCGCCCCTGCGCCGCCTGGCGGCCGAGCGGCTCGCCGCGGCGCGCGCCGGCTCCATGGAGGCCGAGCGCCGCGACGCCCTGGTGCGCGACGTTCTGGCGGTGCTCGACCGTCCGGAGCTCGCCGCGCTGTTCGGCCCCCTCGGCAGGGCCGAGGCGCCCATCGCCGGATCGCTCCAGCTGAGGCCGGGCGAACCCGCGACGAGCGTCTCCGGACAGATCGACCGGCTGGCGGTCACGCCCGAGGCCGTCTGGGTGGCGGATTTCAAGACCGGCGCGCCCCCTGGGCCGCAAGAGGCGCCGCCCGAGACCTATGTGGCGCAGCTCGCCGTCTACCGGGCGCTCCTGGCCCGGCTCTATCCAGACCGGCCGGTCCGCTGCCTGCTGATCTGGACGGCGGGGCCGAGAGTGGACGAGATCGCGCCCGCCGCGCTGGACGCCGCGCTGGCGCGGATCAAGCCTGCGTGACGCATCCCTTGACGCTGGGGGTCGCGCTCCATAGCTTCCCCCACAACCGGGCCGGACTCCTCCGCGCCCACGATCATCCTGCGAGGCGCCATGACCGAGAAAGTCACCGATAGCAGCTTCGGAGCCGACGTGCTCCAGGCATCCCAGCCGGTCGTCGTCGACTTCTGGGCCGAGTGGTGCGGCCCCTGCCGCATGATCGCCCCGGCGCTCGAGGAGATCGCCAAGGAGATGGACGGCAAGGTCAAGATCGTGAAGCTGAACGTGGACGAGAACCCGAACGTCGCCGGCCAGTTCGGCATCCGGTCGATCCCCACGCTGCTGCTGTTCAAGGACGGCAAGATCGCGTCCCAGAAGGTCGGCGCCGACTCCAAGGGCGGCCTGACCAAGTGGATCCAGTCGGCCATCTGATCATCCGATCCGCGACGAGCGTCCAAGCCCCGGCCTCGCGGTCCGGGGCTTTTTCGCGTCCTGGCGCGATCACTCGGCGGCCGGACGGCCCCGGAGCAGTTTGTTGACCGCCTGGTTCAGGTCCTCCAGCTGGAAGGGCTTGTGGATCATGGCGAAGTCCACCTGGGCTCCGGACAGGTCCGCATAGCCGGTCACCAGCAGCACCGGGATCCGGGGGTAGTCGGCCCGCATCTGGTTGGCGAGCTCGATGCCGTTCATCTCCGGCATGGCGACGTCCGCGATGACCAGGCCCGGCGGCTCGGCTTGCCCGAGAATCCGCAGCGCCTCGGCGGCCGACACCGCCTCCCGCACCTCGAAGCCGAGCTCCTGCAGGAACTGCGCCGTCACCGAGCGAACGTCCCGGTCGTCGTCCACGATGAGGATCCGGGCGCCGCTTCGCGCCTGGGCTGGACCGTCCTCCACGGCGAGGTCGGGCTGCGGCTCCTCCGTGCTGCGCGGCAGATAGAGGTTCATCACCGTCCCGGCGCCCGGGGCGGTTTCGACGTCCACCAGCCCGCCTGACTGCTGCACGAGGCCATACACCATCGAGAGGCCGAGGCCGGTGCCCTTGCCGACCTCCTTGGTGGTGAAGAACGGCTCGAAGATGCGGGCCAGAACGTCGGGCGGAATGCCCGAGCCGGTGTCGCGCACGCTCAGGAGCACGTATTCGCCGGGCGTGAGCGACAGCTCGTCGCCATCGACGGCCACCACGTTGCGGGTGGAGAGCGTCAGCAGCCCGCCCTCCGGCATGGCGTCGCGGGCGTTGATGCACAGGTTGAGCACGGCGAGTTCGAGCTGCGCGGGATCGATCATCACCGACCATAGGTCGGGTTCGCAGTCCTTCTCGATCTGCACCATGCCGCCCAGCGTGCGCGACAGCAGGTCGCTCATCTCGGCCAGCACGACGTTGGGGTTGACCACGCGGGGCTCCAGCTCGCGCTGGCGGCTGAAGCTGAGGAGCCGATGCGTCAGGCTGGCGCCGCGCCGCGCCGCGTAGGCGGCGTTGGCCAGCAGGCGCGAGACCCGGGGATTGTCCTCGATCCGGCGCGCCGCCAGGTCGATGCTCCCCAGCACGGCGGTGAGCAGGTTGTTGAAGTCGTGCGCGACGCCGCCGGCCAGCGTCCCCAGCGCCTGCATCTTCTCCGCCTGGCGCAGGCGCGCGTCGAGCCTGCGCTGCTCGGTGACGTCGCGCTCGATGGCGGCGATGAAGTCGACCGAGCCGGTCGGGCCGATGATGGGCGTGCGGGTCACCACGCGCCAGCGCGAGCCCCCCTCGGCGGCGACCTCCTCGGTGACCTCGGCGGCGACGGCCGTGGCGGCCACCTCGCGTTCGGCGGCCGCGACGGCGGCGGCGCGCTCGGCGTCGACGAAGTCGTCCTCCCGCCGGCCGATGCAGTCGGTCGGGCTGGCTCCCAGCATCGCGGCCTTGCGGTCGTTCAGGCGCACGAAGCGGCCCTCGGCGTCCTTGAAGGCGATCGCGTCCGGGATGTTGTCGAGGAGCCCGCGCAGCAGCGCCCGCTCGGTCTGCAGCTCCAGCTTCAGGCGCCGGCGCTCGACCGCGCCCGCCACCATGCTGCGCAGCGCGTTCGGGTCCCAGGGCTTCGGCGCATAGCCGCTGATGCCGCCCTCGTTCACCGCCCCGACCACCGCCGGGAGATCGGCGTAGCCGGTGAGCAGGATGGCCTCGGCCTGGCTGAACGCACGGGCCTGCCGCAGGAAGGCGTGCCCCATCATGCCGGGCATCCGCTCGTCCGAGACGATGACGAGCACGTCCGGCCGGGCCCTGAGGGTCTCGAGCGCGTCGGCCGGCGAGGAGCTGGACAGGACCTCGTAGTCGGCCCCCAGCAGGTCGTCGAGGGCGACGAGGATGTCCGGTTCGTCGTCGACCACCAGGATGGTCCCGCGCCCGGCCGCGATGGCTTCGTGCATGCTCATGACCGGTTCCGCCTGGGTATCGTGATGGTGAAGAGCGCGCCCCCGTCCGGCCCCGAGCCGACCGTGAGGGAGCCCTGGTGGGCCTGGACGACGCTGAACGAGATCGCCAGCCCGAGGCCGGTGCCGGCGCCGACCGGCTTGGTCGTGAAGAACGGCTCGAAGATCCGCTCGCGCAGGTCCTCGGGTACGCCCGGGCCGCTGTCGAGGATCTCGATCGTGTAGGTCTCGCCGTCGCTGGCGGTGCGGATCTGGATGGTCCCGTGGCCGCCCATGGCGTCCGCGGCGTTGCCGACGATGTTCATGACGACCTGGTTGAGCAGGGCCGAGGAGCAGTAGAGCTCGCGGTCGCCCTCATAGCGCCGGATCACCTCGACGCCGCCCGCGAGCTTGTGGGCCAGGAGGGCCAGCACCGTCTCGATCGAGGCCGGCACGTCCACGGTCTGGAACTCGCCTTCGTCCAGGCGCGAAAATCGGCGCAGATTGGCCACGATGTCCTCGATGCGCTTCAGGCCGACCCGCATGGAGGTGACGCGCTGCTTGGCCTTTTCGATGGCCGGCGCCGCGCCGAACTCCGGCCCGAGCTCCTCGGAGGCCTGCCCGAGCAGCCGCTCCACGGTCGACTGGTGCGCCAGGATGAAGGCGAGCGGGTTGTTGATCTCATGCGCGATGCCGGCGACGAGCTCGCCCAGCGACGCCATCTTGGCGGCCTGGACCAGCTTGGCCTGCGCGTCCTTGAGCTGGGCGTTGGCGGCCTCGAGCTCGGCGTTGGCCTTCGACAGCGCCTCCGCCATCGAGGCGCGCGCCTGGGCCGCCAGCGTCTCGGCCCGAGCACGCTGGAGATCGAGCTGCTGCGCGCGCCACTCGCGCTCGATGCGGCGGTTCTCGTCGCGCACCAGCTTGCGGCGCACGAGGGCGCGGATCCGCACCACGAGCACGTCGGCGTCCACGTCGACGGCGACGACGTCGTCCGCGCCGCTGGCGAAGATGTCGGCGAGGCCGTCCCGGCGGGGGTCTGTCGCGCGCTGCACGGCGAAGATCGGGAAGCTCGGCCCGTCGGCGGCGCCGTCCAGGCCGGTGCGGACGGCGTCCACCGCCTTGCAGAGCGCGATGTCGGCCGCCGCGCCCTGGAACAGGCCGAGGATGACCCCGTCCAGCGGGACGCTTCGCCCGGCAAGGTCGCGCGCGCCCTCGGCGCCGGCCGCCGTCTCCACCGTGTAGCCTTCCGACGTGAGCAGGTCGCGCAGGAAGGCGAGCTCGCGCCCGCTCGGGTCGATGACCAGCAGCGTGGGACGGCGATACGCGCCGTGGTCGCGCGACGCCACGGCGGGGCCGGGCTCGGCCGCGGCGGGCGGCGTTTCCGAGCGGCGCAGCAGCGCCTTGATGCGCAGCGCCATGATGTCCTCGGCGACGGATTTCGGCACATAGGCGTCGGCGCCGCTCTCCAGGCCCTTGCGCTCGATGCCGTGCTCGCGCGCCTCCGTGAGCATCATCACCGGGATCGTGCGGGTGCGGACGTTCAGGCGGATCTGCCGCGCCAGCCCGTCGCCGTTCATGCCCGGCAGGTGGTAGTCGGCGATGACGAGGTCCGGCAGCGTGCCGTTGAGGCGGTCGAGCGCCTCCTCGGCGGTCGCCACCCAGTCGACCGCATAGCCCTGCCCCTCCAGACTGTGGCCGAATTTGAGGGCCTGCGTCCTGGAGTCCTCGACCAGCAGGATGGTGGGGCGCGCCGGCTCGGCCATCACGCGTCCCTCTCGACGAGGCGCAGCAGCCGCGGCGCGATCAGGTCCAGCGGCAGGCTGGCCCGCGAGCCGCCGAGCCGCATCGCGACCCCCGGCATGCCGTAGACGACCGCGGTGCTCTCGTCCTCGGTGATCGTGTAGGCCCCGGCCTTGCGCATCTCCACCAGGCCGCGCGCGCCATCCTCGCCCATGCCGGTCAGCAGCACGCCGATGGCCCGCGGACCCACCGCGGCGAGCGACTGGAACAGCGTGGTCGCCGACGGGCGCTGGCCGCCGACGGGCGGCTCGGCGCCGATCCGCAGGGCGCCGTCGCCGCCCAGGGCGAGATGGCGGTCGCCCGGGGCGACGTAGACGGAGCCCGGCGCGGGCGTCTCGCCCGGCCGCGCGACCGCCACCGAGAGCGGCGTGAGGCCGTCGAGCCAGGACGCGAAGCCGGCCATGAAGGGCGCGCCCATGTGCTGGACCAGCAGGATGGGGACCGGAAACGACGCCGGCAGGGCGCCGAGGATCCGAGCCAGCGCCGGCGGACCGCCGGTTGACGCCGCGATCGCCATGATGGACGGGCGCTCCCGGACCGGCTCCTCGCCGGCGGCGGCCGGGCGGACGGGCGCCGCGCCGGCCGACAGGCGGCGGCGGATCACCGGCACCTGGCTCATGATGTAGAGCTGCGTGCAGATGTTCTCGGCCGCCGCCTCGTAGCCGGCGTTGGAGATCCCGACGGGCTTCTCCACCACCGAGAGCGCGCCCGCCCGCAGCGCGTTCATCGAGATCTTGAGCGCGGCGTCCTCGACGCTGGCCGCGATGACGACGATCGGGGTAGGCGTCTCGCTCATGATGCGGCGCGTCGCCTCGATCCCGTCCATGCCGGGCAGGCGGATGTCCATCGAGATGACGTCCGGGCGGACGCGGTGGATCTCGCGCAGCGCGTCCTCGGCGGACTCGACGACGGCGGCGAGCTCGAGCCGCGGGTCGCGCGCGATGATATGCGCCAGGAGGCGGCTCACCACCGGCGAATCCTCGACGATCATGACCCGGACGGGGAGCTTCGCCGCGCCGATCACAACAGCTGTCCTATGGTGGCGAGCAGCTCGCGCTGGTCGAAATTCTGCTTGGTGATGTAGGCGCGCGCGCCCAGCTCCAGGCCCTTGCGGACGTCCTCCTGGCTGGCCCGCGACGTCATCAGGATGACCGGGACGTCGGCCAGGCCCGGATCGTTGCGGATCGCCTGCAGCAGGCCGAAGCCGTCCATGCGCGGCATCTCGACGTCGGCGACGACGAGGTCGACCAGCGCCTCGCCCGAGCGCAGCCGGGACAGCGCGTCAAGCCCGTCGACGCTGAGCAGGACCCGGTAGCCCTGGGCCTCCAGGATGCTCTTCTCCAGCGTGCGGGTGGTGATCGAATCGTCCACCACCAGGATCGTGGCCGGGGCGCGCTCGGCGGGCGCGTGCAGGTCCGCCAGCCCGAAGCGCCCGCCCGAGACGGAGGCCTGGTCGCGCAGCCACTGGTCGACGATGGCTTCCGGGTCGAGCGCCAGCGCCGGGCGGTCGCCGTCCAGCAGCACCGCGCCGGACACGAACGAGGCGTCGCGTCCCTGCATCGGGGCCGCGCCCACCACCACCGTCTGAACGTCCAGGAACATGTCCACCGCCACCGCGCACCGTCTTTCGCCCCGCCGCAGCAGGATCGCCTTGATGTGGCCGGCCTCGACCGGCAACGGGGTCTCCGCAGCGTCGATCAGGGCGGAGAGGGCGACCACCGGCACGGTAATGTCCTGACCCCCCGTCCGGATCCGGGCGGCCGGCCGGCCTTCGACGCTCTGGAGCGAGGCGACGGGCAGGCGCAGCAGCGTCTCGACCGCATGCGTGGGCAGGCCGACGTCGCGCGCTCCGACGCGCGCCAGCAGCAAGGTCTGGCGCGTGGCCAGCAGCGGCGCCGAGATCGTGACCTCCGCCCCCCGTGGCCGGCCGGGCCGCAGCATCACGTGGCCGTGCAGGCGCCGCGCCGCCTCGGCGACGACCGAGAGCCCCATGCCCCGGCCCGCTATGCGGTCGACCTGCGGGGCGGTGGAGAATTGCGGCTCGAAGACGAGCGACAGGAGATGGTCGGCCGGCGGCGCGGGCTGGTCGGCGGCGCGCCGCGGCAGCAGGCCGCGCTCGATCGCCACCTCCTCGATGCGGCGCAGGTCCGGCCCGCGGCCGTCGTCCCGGACGGTGACGATCAGCCGCCCGGCCTGGGACCGGAACGCCAGCGTCACCGACAGATGCGCCGGCCGGCCCGCGGCGACGCGGTCCTGCGCGGCTTCAGCGCCGTGGCTCAGGGCGTTGCGCAGCACGTGCATCACCGGGTCCTTGAGGGCCTGCAGCACGCGCCGGTCCGCCTGAAGGTCGAGGCCCGAGACCTGGACGTCCACGTCCCGGCCCTCGCTCCGGGCGAGGTCGCGCAGGATGCGTCCGAAGCCGCCGAAGATCGTGTCCACCGTCACCAGCGACAGCTGGTCGATGCGGTCCCGCACGCGGCGGGCCTGCTGGTCCACCGCCACGGCGGCGTTTCCGTGCAGCGTCCTGACGCCGAGGACCGACCGCGACAGCGCCTCCACGCGCCGCCCCGCCTCGCCCGCGCCCGACGGCCCGCGGCCGCGCGCGCCCCGGTTCGCCGCCAGGTCGCGGCGCAGGCCGGCGATCTCGGCCTCGATGCGCGGCAAGGCCTCGAGCGCCTTGTCGCCGGCCCGGATCCGGTCCGAGAGCCGGTGCATGGCGTCCGACAGCTCGTCGATCTGGACGGCGCTGACGCGCAGATATTCGACATTGCCCGGCTCCGGCCCCTCCGGAGCGGGAGGCCGCGGCGAGGCCTCGTCCCATTCGGGTTCGTCCCCGGCCGGCGGGCTGGCGGCGGCCGCCGGAGACGCGGCGCGCCCGGCCAGCAGGTCCTCCAGCGCCGCGAGCGCCGCGTCCGGGTAGCGCGGCGAGCCGCCCGCGGCCACCTCCGACGCAAAGGCCTCCACCGCATCGAGGCCGAGCTCGATCACCGAGACGCCGGCGCGGTCGAGCGCCATTTCGCCGTCCAGCGCGCGGCTGAAGGCGGTCTCCAGCCGGTGCGCGAGCTCCTCGATGGCGGGCAGGTCGACGGCCCGGGCCGCGCCCTTGAGGCTGTGGGCGCGCCGGAACGCGTCGCGAATGTCGCCGCCCTGCCCATGCTCGGACCGCGCGAGCTCACGGCGGATCGCCGCGAGGTGGTCGCGATATTCGGCGTCGAAGGCCGCCAGGAGCTGGGCGTGGAGGTCTGACACTGCGGCTGCGTCTCAGAACCGGTAGCGCTCGGCCAGTCCGAGCAGCTGCTGGGACAGGCTGCTGAGATTGGCCGCGGCGGAATCGAGCTGGCGCGTCCCGGCCGCGGTCTGCTGGCTGGCCTGGCGAATGTTCTGCAGGGCCCCCATCACCTGCTCGATGCCGAGCTGCTGCTGGTTGGTGGAGGCGACGATCTGCTGGAAAGTCTGCACGCTCTCCTGGACCCGCGCGGTGATCTCCTCGATGGTGCGTTGCGTGGTGTCCGTGCGCTCCTTGCCGGCGGCGACGCGCTTGACCGCCTCCTCGGTGAGCATCACGGACGAATTGATGCCGCGCTGGATGTCGCCCAGGATGGAGCGCACCTGGGCGGTCGCCTCCTTGGCCTGGTCGGCCAGCATCTTCATCTCGGCCGCCACGACAGCGAAGCGCTGCCCGCTCTCGCCCGCGCCCGCCGCCTCGATGGCGGCGTTGAGCGCCAGCAGATGCGAGCGCTCGGAGATGTCGTTCACCGTCGAGGTGATCTCCTCGATGGCCTGGGTCTTCTCGCTGAGCGCCACGATGTTCTCGGCCACGGCTTCCGCCTGGTCGCGGATGGAGTCCATCGCCCGGGCGGTCTCGTCGACGGCGCTGAGCCCGGCGTTGCTGGTCACCGCGGTGGCCTGCGCGGAGGCGATCACCTCCTGGGCGCGCTTGCCGATCTGCGCGCCCGCATGGGTGATTTCGTCCACGGTCGCGGCGGTCTCCTGCACGGCGGCGAGCTGCTCCTCGACGCTGGCGGCCTGCTCCTGCGTGGAGGCCCGGATCTCGGCGGCGGCGGCGTTGAGGTTCTCGGTCGCGTCCCGGCTCTGGCGCGAGAGCTGGCGCAGGCCTTCGACCATTCCGTTCAGGGTCGTCCCCAGCCGCGCGATCTCGAGCGGGCCGGTCGTGGCCGTCCGGCCGCTGAGGTCGCCCTCGCCGACGCGCTCGACGAAGGCCATGAAGGCGTGCAACGGCTGCGTGATCGAACGGCGGATCGCGAAGGCGATCAGCAATCCCAGCGCCGCCGCGATGGCGAGCGCCGCCATGATGGAGACGCGGCTCTCCTCGTAGACGCCGGCCACGCGCCGCTGCCCGGCCCCGATGGCGGCGTTCATGACGTCCTCGGAGGATCCCATCAGTCGGCCGAAATTGACCCGGCTGGTGGTGATCGCCTGGTCGGCCCCGGCGATCGCCGCCACGTCGTTGGCCTGGGCGGCGGCGATCTGCCTTTCGCTGGCCCCCTGGAGCTGGCGAAATTCCGCGCCGGCGTCGGCGAGGACGAGGGCGATGCGCCGCCACGCGTCGGCCCGCTCGGGATTGAGCGCCTGGTCCCGCCAGGTCTCGGCCGAGGATGTGGCCTGGGCCAGCGTGGATTCGGTGGTCGTCGTCTCGCGGCGCCAAGCCTGCAGCGCGTCCTCGCCGGCGGCGTCGCGCCCCAGCGCGCGCAGCAGCGAGCGGGTGACGATCGCCTCGCGGGCGTCCTGCGCCCTGTTGTGGCCGTCGCGAATGGACGCAAGCTGCCGCAGCATCGTGATGTTGCGGCTCACGATCGTTTCGTTGGCGTCCTTCACCTCGGAGATCTGGCTCAGCGAGTAGAGCGCGAGGGCCAGCATGAGGCCGAGCACGGCCAAGAACCCGAGCAGGATGCGGTTTGCGATCGAGACCGACACGTTTTCAAACTCCGGGATGCGAGGACGACTGGGACAGCGTGCGCAGCAGCTTGTCGACGTCCAGCAGGGCGACGACCGTCGGGACGGCGGAGGACGGCAGGTCCGCATAGGCGGTGATGAAGCCGGCCCCGGCCTCCCGGCCGAGGGCTTCGGGCCGCTGCGAGGGGGCGAGGCGCACCACAGCGTCGGCGGCGTCGACGCGCAGCGCCGTGCGGGGCTCCTCCTGGCGGGTCAGCACGAAGCAGCCCGCGGCCGTAATTCCGGGGCGCGGGTCCGACACGCCGAGCGCCACGCCGAGGTCCACGGCCGCGACGGTGCGGCCTTCGTGGCCGAAGAGGCCCAGCAGCTCCGGCGAGGCGCGCGGCGCCGGCGTGCAGGCCTGCGCCGGCAGGGCCCTCGCGACGCAGGTCAGCGGCAGGCCGAAGACGTTCCGGCCCACCGTGCAGACGAGATAGAGCGCCCCTTCCGGGGCGGCCTTGCGGATGCGGCGGCGGAGCGCGAGCTCGCGCGTGCGCTCGTCCAGGATGCGCTCGCGGCGCTCCTGGCCGAGACCGTCGGGGGCGGGGGCCTGGATCCGGCTCGGGCTCATGCGACGGGGCTCATGGTCAGCCGCGCCAGGGTGCGCAGGGCGCCGGCCGTCATGCCGTCGCCTTCCGGCAGTTCGGCGTCGGCCGGCAAGGCGGCCGCCAGGGCTGCGGCGTTGCGCAGCGCGCGACGTCCTCCGCCGAGATCGCCGCGGCCGGTCAGCAGCAGGCCCAGCTGGTAATGCGCCATCACGAAGGACCGGTCGAGATAGATGGCGCGCCGGAAGGCGGCCTCGGCCTCGGCGGCCTGGTCCTGCGCCCGGGCGATCAGGCCGCGATAATAGAAAAGCGCCGGGTTGGCGGGCTCCGCCGCGAGCGCCTGGGCGGCGAGCGCCAGTCCGCCGACAAGGTCTCCCCGGTCCGCCGTCTCGCGCAGGCGGGCCAGCGCCTCCGCGCCGCCTGCGGCCGGGGCCGGATCCAGGGACCGCGGCAGGGGCCCCGGGCGAAGCGCCGGCGGCGTCGACCGCCTGGCCCGCTCCGCGGCGGAGCCGGTCCGAGCCGGGCCGGGGCGGACGCGCTGGTCGGGCGCGACGATGGGGGCGGGAGCCGCCGGGACGTCGGCGGGAGCGACGCCGCCCGTCCGGAGCGCGCCCTTGGGCCGGAACGCCATGGTTCCAGGCAACTCCACCGCGTCCAGCGCGCCGACGAAGGCCGGACTGGCCTCGGCGTGCCCCACCAGGAGCCAACCCTCCGGCGCAAGGCAGTCGGCGAGCCCCGTCACGATGCGGGCGACGGCGTCGGCGTGGAAATAGATCAGCACGTTCCGGCACAGGATCAGGTCGAACCCGGTGAACTGCAGCGGCGACGCGCCTTCCGCCAGGCTGACGAGGTTGTGCCGCTCAAAATGCGCCAGGCCCCGGAAGGCGGGCTTCAGCGTCCAGGGCCCGTCCGGGCCGGGCGCGGTGAACCAGCGCGCGCGGTCCTCTGGCGGCATGGAGCGCAGCGTCCATTTCCCGTAGGTGGCCTGCCGCGCCGCCGCCAGCACGTCGTCGTTGATGTCCGTCCCCACCACGCCGACGCTCCATTCGGAGATGTCGTCGCCCAGAAGCTCGCGCAGGACGATCGCGACCGAATAGGCCTCCGCGCCCGTCGAGCATCCGGCGCTCCAGATGCGGATCCGCCGCGTCTCGCGGTTGCGCTCGATGATGGCGGGCAGGATGCGGCGCCGCAGCGCTTCGAACTGCTCGGCGAAGCGGAAGAAGAACGTCTCCCCGATGGTGATCTCGGCTTCGAGCGCGTTCCATTCCGCCTCGCCCGCCTCCGGCGAGCCGAGCCGGGCGAGGTAATCCTGCACGGTCCGGACGCCGGCCGCGCGCAGCCGCTTGGCGAGCCTCTCCCAGAGGAGGTCGTCCTTGTCGTCGTAGTAGTGGTGGCCGGTGCGGGCCACGACCGCGTCCTTGAGGATGCGGAAGGCGGCCTCGTCGCGCAGCAGTCCGTCACTGGGCTTTCGGGTCGTCGTCATCATGGGGCCGGCGACCATTGGGCGGCTCGTTCGGCCACGCGGCGGGACCACTGCGCCAGGGCGGCGCGCTCATGCTCCAGCAGCAGGCGGTCGGCGGCGAGCAGCGAGGTGAGGGCGCCGTCGTCGCTGATCTCGGCCTCCACGAGGCCGTTCAGGCTCTGGTCGTCCCGCATCGGAAGGAGATCGTCGGGGCTGACGCTGCGCATGGCCGTGACGCGATCGACCAGCAGGCCGACGCGACCGCCGGCCGCGTCCTGCCGCAGGCGCACCACATGCCCGTAGAAGAGGTCCGCGTCGTCCTCGCCGGCGAGGCCGAGCAGGACGTCGAGCCGCACCACCGGAACCACCGCGCCGCCCACATCCATGAAGCCCGCCAACGCCGCCGGCGCCTCCGGCGGCCTGTGCAGGCGCGGCAGCGGCAGCACCTCGCGCACGGCGGATGCCCGGAGCGCGCATGCGCGCCCTCGCACGTCCAGAGACAGGATTGGCAGCCGATTGGGAATGGGGAGCCCCGCTTGAGCGACCGCGCCCGCGCCAAGTGGCGGGCCTCGGGCATCAAGCTCCAACGCTCAAGCTTGGCGTTGGTTCCGCGTCGGCTCGCCTCGCGGCGGGGCGTCCCTGCTGGGCGCGCTCAGACGTCGAGATTGGCGACGGACAGCGCGTTCGACTGGATGAAGTCGCGGCGCGGTTCGACGACGTCGCCCATCAGCTTGGTGAAGATGTCGTCGGCGTCGGCGACCTCCTTCACCCGCACCTGCAGCAGCGAGCGGATCGAGCGGTCCAGCGTGGTCTCCCACAGCTGCTCCGGGTTCATCTCGCCCAGGCCCTTGTAGCGCTGCAGGGTCAGGCCCTTGCGGCCGACAGCCGTCATGGCGTCGAAGAGCCCGACCGCGGCCGCCACCTGCGTCTCGTCGCCCTTGCGGCTGAGCAGGGCGGGCGCGGCGAAGACCTCGCGCAGGGGAGCGGCGTGCTCGTCCAGCTTGCGGGCGTCGGCCGAGGCCAGCAGATGCGCGTCGAGGACGGCCGAGTGCTTGACGCCCCGGATGGTGCGCTCGAACACGTAGCCGCTATTCTCGACCCGGCCGGTCCAACCGCGCTCGATGTCGTCGGCGATCAGGTCGAGGCGGCGCGCCACCTCGGTCGCGTTCGCCTCGGCGGCGGCCTCGTCCGTGATGGCGTGCAGCGCGCCGGCCAGCGCCGCCTGCTCGACGACCGAGCGGTCATAGCGCGAGTGCAGCCCATTCAGCAGGTTGCGGACGATGCGGGCCTCCTCGACCAGCGCCTTCAGGTCGCGGCCGGTGCGCTCCTCGCCGCTCGAGGTCCGCAGCAGCGCGCTGTCGACGCCCTGCTCGATGAGGTAGTCCTCCAGCGCGCGCTCGTCCTTCAGATATTGCTGGGACTTGCCGCGCGTCACCTTGTAGAGCGGCGGCTGGGCGATGAAGATGTGGCCGCGCTCGATCAGCTCCGGCATCTGCCGGAAGAAGAAGGTCAGCAGGAGGGTGCGGATGTGGCTTCCGTCCACGTCCGCGTCCGTCATGATGATGATCTTGTGATAGCGCAGCTTGTCGGCGTTGAACTCTTCCTTGCCGATGCCGGTGCCCAGCGCCGTGATCAGCGTGCCGATCTCCTGGCTGGACAGCATCTTGTCGAACCGGGCGCGCTCGACATTGAGAATCTTGCCGCGCAGCGGCAGCACGGCCTGATATTCGCGGTTGCGGCCCTGCTTGGCGGAGCCGCCGGCGGAGTCGCCCTCCACGATGAAGAGTTCGGCCTTGGACGGGTCGCGCTCCTGGCAGTCGGCGAGCTTGCCCGGCAGGGACGCGATGTCGAGCGCGCCCTTGCGGCGGGTGAGTTCGCGCGCCTTGCGGGCGGCCTCGCGCGCCGCGGCGGCCTCCACGACCTTGCTGACGATGGCCTTGGCGTCGGCGGGGTGCTCCTCGAACCAGGTCGCCAGCGCCTCGTTGAGGCAGTTCTCGACCACGGGGCGCACCTCGGACGAGACCAGCTTGTCCTTGGTCTGCGACGAGAATTTCGGGTCCGGCACCTTCACGGAGAGGACCGCGGTCAGGCCCTCGCGGCAGTCGTCGCCGGTGAGGCCGACCTTCTCCTTCTTGGTGATGCCGGAGCTTTCGCCATAGCCGGTCACCTGCCGGGTGAGCGCGCCGCGAAAGCCCGCCAGATGGGTGCCGCCGTCGCGCTGCGGGATGTTGTTGGTGAAGCAGAGCACGTTCTCGTGGTAGCTGTCGTTCCACCACAGCGCAGCCTCGACCGTGATGCCGTCGCGCTCGGCGCGCACCATCAGGGGCGCCGAGATGATCGGCGACTTGGCCCGGTCGAGATAGCGCACGAAGGCTTCCAGGCCGCCTTCGTAGAGCATCTCTTCGCGCACCACCTCGGAGTGGCGCGCGTCGGTGAGCACGATCCGCACGCCCGAATTCAGGAAGGCGAGTTCGCGCAGCCGGTGCTCCAGGGTGGCGTAGTCGAACTCCACCATCGTGAAGGTCTGCTCGGACGGCAGGAAGGTGACCTCCGTGCCGCGCTTGCCGTCGGAGGGGCCGAGCACGCGCAGGGGCGAGTCCGCCACGCCATGCGTGAACGTCATCTCGTGCGCGAAGCCGTTGCGCCAGATGCGCAGCTTCAGCATCTGCGACAGCGCGTTCACGACGGAGACGCCGACGCCGTGCAGGCCGCCGGAGACCTTGTAGGAGTTTTGGTCGAATTTTCCGCCCGCATGCAGCTGGGTCATGATGACCTCGGCCGCCGAGACGCCTTCCTCATGCATGTCGACCGGGATGCCGCGGCCATTGTCGGTGACCGTCACGGACCCGTCCGGGTTCAGCGTCACCGTGACCAGGTCGGCATGGCCGCCGAGCGCCTCGTCGATAGCGTTGTCCACGACCTCGTAGACCATGTGATGCAGGCCCGAGCCGTCGTCGGTGTCGCCGATATACATGCCGGGGCGCTTGCGGACGGCGTCGAGGCCCTTCAGGACCTTGATCGAGTCCGCGCCATAAACGTTTTCCGGCTCTTCGCGGCGGGCTGCTTCTGCCATGGGGGTGGATGTCCTCGAACGCTCTGATTCGGCTGTCGGATCATAGTCTGGAGCGGCCGCCGCCGCACGCTCCGGCCGGGCTTCGGCCCGCCGCGGCGAGCCCGGGGACCCGTCACGGCGCAGCATCGCCGAAACCCAGCAAATCTCTTATCCCATATGGGGCTTCGTGGGGGCGATTTCATGGCCGCCCGGACTGCGCCCGTTCACCGCGCGGCCGTCATGGGCCGGACCGCCCCCGGCGTCACCTCGAAGGTCTCGCCGCCGCGCGGCAGCCCGGCGAAGGCGGAGGCGTCCGCGCCCGTCATCCAGACCTGCGATCCGAGCCCCGCCAGGGTCTCGTAGAGGGCCACCCGGCGGCGCGGGTCGAGATGGGCGGCGATCTCGTCGAGCAGCACCAGCGGGGCGAGACCCGTCATGGCGGCCACCAGCCGCGCATGCGCGATCACCAGCCCGATCAGCAAGGCCTTCTGCTCGCCCGTGGACGCGCTGGCCGCCGCGACGTCCTTGGGGCCGTGCCGGACCACGAGGTCCGCCGCCTGGGGACCGACCAAAGTGCGGCCGGCGGCGCGGTCCCGCAGGCGGGACTCGCGCAGCAGGTCGCGATAGGCGTCCTCCACGTCCAGCGCCGGACGGCGGGCGAGATCGGCCTCCAGCGGACCGTCCAGCGCGATCGCCGCCCAGGGGAACGGGGAGGCGTCGTCGCGCGTCGCCGCGATCAGGGCGGCCAGGCGCTCCACGGTCTCGCGCCGGGCCGCCGACACGGCGACGGCCGTCTCGGCCGCCTCCCGCTCGACGGCGTCGAGCCAGGCGTGGTCGAGCCGGTCCTCGGCCAGAAGGCGGTTGCGCGACCGCAGCGCCCGGTCGAGCGCGTTGACGCGCCCGCCATGCTCGCTGTCCACCGCCAGCACGAGCCGGTCGAGGAAGCGGCGGCGGTCGCCGGCGGCCCCGGCGAAGAGGCCGTCGAAGGCGGGCGTCAGCCACACCACCCGCAGATGCTCGGCGAAGGCCGCGGGCGAGCCCGCCGGCGCGCGGTCGATGCGGCAGCGCCGCGAGAAGGCGCCGTCCGGCTCGGACCGCTCCAACCCCGTGCCCATCTGCACGTCCCCCTGGGGCGTCGCGAGTTCGATCGAGACCGCGAAGCCTGCGGACGCGCCGACGCGGACCATGTCGGGCAGCTCCGCGCGCCGCAGCCCCCGGCCGGGGGTGAACAGCGACAGCGCCTCCAGGATGTTCGTCTTGCCGGCGCCGTTCTCGCCCGTCAGCGCCACCAGCCCGCCCGCGACCGGCAGGTCCAGCGTGCGGTAGCTGCGGAAGTCCGACAGCAGCAGGCGCGCCACATGCGCGCCGGCCGGCGCGGGCGCGCCAAGGGCGGGGGTGTCAGCAACGGGGGTGTCGGGAACGGGGCGAAGCGGCGCGCTCATGGTCCATCACATGCGCCGCCGCCGGCCGGGCCGCAACCCTGGCGCGACGCGGCGTCGTGCGACACGGGGCTGCGCGGCGCTCGGCGCGCAGCCGGCGGGCCGGGAGGAAAGGTGGGCCTCAGACCCGCATCGGCATCAGGACGTAGAGCGCCGCCGCGCCCTCCCGGTCCTGCACCAGCGTGGGCGAGCCCGGGTCGGCGAGCTTGAACAGCGCGGTGTCGCCTTCCAGCTGCGCCGTGATGTCGAGCAGGTAGCGGGCGTTGAAGCCGATGTCGAGCGGGGCCGCGTCGTAGTCGACCTCGATCTCCTCGGTCGCCGAACCGGAATCCGGATTGGTGACGGACAGCGTCAGCCGGCGATCCGCGATGGCGAGCTTCACGGCCCGGCCGCGCTCCGACGAGATGGTGGACACGCGGTCCACCGCCGCCGCGAACTCCGCCTTGTCGACCACGAGGTCCTTGTCGTTGCCGGACGGGATCACGCGCTGATAATCCGGGAAGGTGCCGTCGATCAGCTTGGAGGTCAGCACCACCGGCCCCATGGTGAGGCGGATCTTGGTCGGCGAGAGCTCGACCTCGACGGCCTCGCCGGCTTCGTCGACGAGCTTGATGATCTCCGACACCGCCTTGCGGGGCACGATGACGCCCGGCATCCCGGCCGAGCCTTCCGGCGCCGCGGTCTCGACGCGGGCGAGGCGATGGCCGTCCGTGGCCACGGCGCGCAGCACGGGCTGGCCTCCGGACTCCAGCGTGTGGAGGTAGATGCCGTTGAGGTAGTAGCGGGTCTCCTCGGTGGAGATCGCGAACTGGGTCTTCTCGATCAGCCGCCGCAGCTCGCCGGCGACCACCTTGAACCGGAAGCCCATCTCGCCCGCCGCCAGGTCCGGGAAATCGGTCTCCGGCAACGCCTGCAGGGTGAACCGCGAGCGGCCCGACTTGATGGTGACCTGGCCGGTGTCGCCGGTCGTCTCCAGGGAGACCTGCGCGCCGTCAGGCAGCTTGCGGACGATGTCGTAGAGCACATAGGCCGGCACCGTGATCGCGCCGGGCTGGCTGACGTCGGCGCCCAGGCGCTCCGTCACCTCCAGGTCGAGGTCCGTGGCCCGCAGGCTGAGCTCGCCCGCCTCCGCGCGGATCAGGACATTGGACAGGATCGGGATCGTGGTCCGGCGCTCCACCACGCGATGGACATGCCCGAGGGACCTGAAAAGGGCGGCCCGTTCGACTGTGACCTTCATGGTCCAACCTGCGCTTGCTCGTGTATCGGCGGCCGGGTCGACCCGTCCGTGGGCCGAGCACCATGCCGCGACGATCAGCCGACCGCAAGCCCGGGAGCGGCCTCCTGGGCGCGCTTATCCCCGGCGTTTCGGGCCGCGCGGCGCGGCGGCGCCCCGATCATTCCTGCAGCATGCGCTTGAGGAGTTCGACGTCGTCGCGCAGGCCCGGATCCGCCTGCACGGCGCCCTCGATCTTGCGCACGGCGTGCAGCACGGTCGTGTGGTCGCGGCCTCCGAAGCGCCGCCCGATCTCCGGCAGCGACCGCAGCGTGAGCTGCTTGGAGAGATACATCGCGATCTGGCGCGGCTTCACCACGCCGGCGGACCGGCGCGACGACAGGATGTCGGCGCGGCTGACATTGTAGTGGGTCGCCACGAGCTTCTGGATGTCCTCGATGCGCACCTTCTTGGGCTCGCGCGACCGCACCAGGTCGCGGATCGCCAATTCGGTCGACTCCACGGTCGGCAGCTGGCCGGACAAGGTGGTGTGGGCGAGGAGGCGGTTCACCGCCCCGTCGAGATCGCGCCCGTTGGTGGTGATCATGCGGGCCACGTAGCCCACCACCGCCGGGCTGACCTCGAAGCCCGGATGGTGGACGCGGGCGGCCGCGATGCGGGTGTCGAGGATCTTCACCCTGAGCTGCTCGTCGAGGGAGCTCATCTCGACCACGAGGCCGCCGGCGAGGCGCGAGCGTACGCGCTCGTCCAGGCTCTCCAGCTCGGCCGGCGGGCGGTCGGCCGCGATGACGACCTGCCGCCCGGCGTCGATGAGGGCGTTGATGGTGTGGCAGAACTCCTGCTGGATCGACTTGCCCTGAAGGAACTGCACGTCGTCGATGACCAGGAGGTCGATGCCGCGCAGCCGCTCCTTGAACGCGATGGCCGTCTGGGCCTTCAGGGCCGCCACGAAGCCGTACATGAAGCGGTCAGCCGTCAGATAGATGACGCGCTTGCCGGACCCGATCACCTCATGGGCGACGGCCTGCAGCAGATGCGTCTTGCCCAGGCCGACGGCGGCGTGGACGTAAAGCGGGTTGTAGAGCGGCGCCGCTCCGGCCTCGATCCGCGCCACCCGCTCGCCGGCGGCGTGCGCCAGGGCGTTGGAGCGGCCGACCAGGAAGCTGGAGAAGGTCAGGCGCTTGTCGAGCGGCGATCCCTGCAGGCCGTCCGCATCGGCCACGGCGAGCTGCAAGCGCTCGGCCTGGGACGACGGGGACGCGGGAGCCGCGGCCAGGCGGGCCGGAGCGGGAGCCGACTTGGAGGCCGGCGCGTGGTCCTGCTGCTGCGGCTGCGCCACGCGGAGCGGCGGACGCTGCGCGCCGCGGACGAAGAGGTTGATCTGCGCCACCCCGGCGCACTCGGTGGTGACCAGCGTCCGGACGCGGTCGAGATAGTGGGCCTGGATCCAGCTCTTCAGGAACCGGGTGGGCACCGAGAGCTGCGCCACGCCTTCGACGATTTCGACCAGATCGAGCCGTCCGAACCAACTGGAGAAGACATCGTCGCCCAGCTCCGCCCGAAGCCGCCGGCGAACCCGATCCCACGCCTCTTCCCGCTCCACCTGGACGTTCTCGACGCCCGGGGTCGCTTCGAAATTCGCATCGCGCTCGAATGCTTGAAACATCGTGATCTCGCGTGTGGCCATGCGCCGGCCCGTCGAGCGGGCAGCGTCCCTGGCGAATGCAGTCTGAAACCGAATGAAGGGCTCCGACGAGCCGGTCGGCGCCTAGCGCCGGAAGGGGCCGATGGGCCGGCCCAGGTTCGGCGGATCGCCGCCGCCCGATCCAAGCGCCGTCAAGCAGCGCCGAAGAGTATGATTGCCGCCAGCCATGATCGCCCCCTCGCCCAGCAAAAACAGCCAAGCCTTTGATAGTCGCCGCATGCCCAGAGATCCCTTTCCTCTTTAACGTTGGAAAGTGTCCCGTCGTCTTCTTGGTTCCGACATCCCTGTTTTATGTGACCTGATCAACAAAACAGCTTTGAGCCCAGACAAAAAAGTGCCACAGCCCAGCTACGGGCTCGCGTCTCTCCGCCAACTCTTGGAAAGCCGGGAGCTCGTCCCGGCGTGAAGTGACCTTACACAGGCCCCCCCGGGGCTGCAACTCAGGGACCTTGCGGATAGGGCCAAGTTCGAGCCCGCCGCCATGGCCGCCTGCCGGCCCGCCCCCGGCGTCGCATCACCAAATTGTTGACTCAGTTCACGATTCCTTAAGCCGGTTGCTTCGCGGGCTGAGCGCTCTTCGGTCCGGAGATTTTTTTCGACCGTCATGACGCTGATGCGACAACGATCCGGATTCACGGGCGCGCAGACCCTTTGGCGGCTAAGGCGTTGAGATAACGATCATTTTTCTGCGCGGCGGAGGCCCCTGGACGAGCTTGACCGACGCTGTCCGGCGGACTCGCTTGTCAAGTGAAAAGACCCGTCCGGGAGACCCGTCTCGGCGCCTTCAGGTCCGCTGCGGCGGATGTGCAACGATCGGCCGAAACGCCCCAAAACGCAAAAAACCCGGCCGAAGGCCGGGTTTTGTTTGCCGATCGGAGTATTCGATCAGGCGCCGAGGGCCTTGATGGCCTGAGACAGGCGCGAAACCTTCCGGGAGGCAGTATTCCGGTGAACGATGCCTTTCTGGGCGGCGCGGACCAGGACCGGCTCGGCGGCCTTGAAGGCCTCGGCGGCGGCGGACTTGTCGCCGGCGCGGATCGCCTCCTCGACCTTCTTGACGAAGGTGCGCATGCGCGAACGGCGGCTGCGGTTCACGGCGGTGCGGCGCTCGATCTTGCGGGCGGCCTTCTTGGCAGAAGGTGTATTGGCCATCAGTTCGTCCTCATTGCGCGCCGACCGATCGTGTGCCGGGTCGCAAGCCGCGCTGTGTTCCGTGTGAAAAGTGATGGGCCAGCGCGGACAGACGACCGGCTGCTCATGGTGGTGGGCTTCTACACGCTGCCTCGCCCAGCGTCAACGCCCTGCAGCGACGCGAGAGCGGGGCGCTTGGATCAGAAGCCGAGCGCCGCCCGGCGCAGCGGATTGGCCGGGTCCGCCAGCAGCCGCACCGCCACGGCCACGCACACCAGGATGAGCAGCGGCCGGATGATCTTCGCCCCCATGTGGATCGCCAGCCGCGAGCCGAGCTGCGCGCCCGTGAAGGATCCGACCGCCATCACGAGGCCGATGGGCCAGACCACCAGCCCCGACAGGATGAACAGCAGCAGCGAGGCCGCGTTGCTGGAGACGTTCAGGAGCTTGGTCGCGCCGGTGGCGCGCACGATCCCGGCCCCCAGCAGCGTCACCATGCCCATCATGTAGAAGGAGCCGGCCCCCGGCCCGAAGAACCCGTCATAGAAGCCGACGACGGGCGCGACAGTGAGGCCGAAGGCGAGGGGCGAGATCCGGCGTTCCGCGTCCTCGTCGCGGATCTTCGGCGCGAGGCCGAAATAGGCCGCGATCGCGATCATCAGGATGGGAATGACGCCCGCGAGCACGCCGCCCGGCAGGACGCGGACGGCGAGCGCGCCGCCCATGGAGCCCAGCGCCGCCATGGCGGCCATGGGGGCGGTCTCGGCCCAGGCGATCTTCCCCGCCCGGGCGAAGGACAGCGTCGCCGACGCCGTGCCGAACACTCCCTGGAGCTTGTTGGTGGCGACGGCGCTCACCGGGTCGAGCCCGGCCAGCAGCAGCGCCGGCACGGTCATCAGGCCGCCGCCGCCCGCGATCGCGTCGAAGAACCCGGCCACCAGTCCCACGAGCCCCAGCAGGGCCAGGGTGACGAGATCGATCTCCATCGGTCGGCGGCCCTCTCCCGGGCGGGGGCTCGCTCAGCGGTGGCCGAACTGCGCCTTCCGCTTGTCCACGAAGGCCGACATGCCTTCCTTCTGGTCCTGGGTGGCGAACATGGCGTGGAACAAGCGCCGCTCGAAGCGAATGCCCTCGGCGAGCGTCGTCTCGTAGGATCGGTTCACGCTCTCCTTCGTCATCATGACGATGGGCATCGACAGGTCGGCGATCTGCGCCGCCACCCTGAGCGCCTCGTCGACGAGGTCCGCGGCGGGCACGATGCGCGACACAAGGCCCGCGCGCTCGGCCTCGGCGGCGTCCATCATGCGCCCGGTCAGGCACATCTCCATGGCCTTGGACTTGCCGACGAGGCGGGTCAGGCGCTGGGTGCCGCCCGCGCCCGGCATGACGCCGAGCTTGATCTCCGGCTGGCCGAATTTCGCCGTGTCGGCGGCCAGGATGAAGTCGCACATCATGGCGAGCTCGCAGCCTCCCCCCAGCGCGAAGCCCGCCACGGCGGCGATGATCGGCTTGCGCCGCTGGGCGACCCGGTCCCAGGCGGTGATGAAGTCCTCCAGATAGGTCTCCGGGTAGGACTTCGCCTGCATCTCCTTGATGTCCGCGCCGGCCGCGAAGGCCTTTTCGGAGCCGGTGATCACGACGGCGCCGATCCCGGGATCCCGCTCGAAGCCGTCGAGAGCCTCGTTGAGTTCGCCGATCAGCGCACCGTTGAGCGCGTTGAGCGCCTGCGGACGGTTGAGGCGCACCAGGCCGACCCGGCCCAGCGTCTCGACGATGATGGTGTCATGGCTCATGGGCTCTTCTCCGGGCTCCCTGGCGCACAGGATACAAGGGCTATCCGAGCCGGCCCGGGAGGGCAATCGCTCACCTCTGGCAGACTGCGCAGAAGAAGGTCGAGCGCCCCGACTGGACGATGCGCCGCACGACGCCCCGGCAGCGCGGCGTCGGGCAGGGCTCGCCCTCGCGGTCATAGACGCGGAACCGATGCTGGAAATAGCCGAGCGAGCCGTCCGTGTGGGCGTAGTCGCGCAGCGACGATCCGCCCGCCGCCACCGCCTCCTCCAGCGTCTCGCGGATAACGAGGGCCAGCCGCTCGGACCGGGCCGTCGGGCCGCCGTCGCGACGGGCGATCGTGCCGGCCTCGCGCCGCGGCGAGAGGCGCGCCCGGTTCAGCGCCTCGCAGACATAGATGTTGCCGAGCCCGGACACGAGCCGCTGGTCCAGCAGCGCCGCCTTCAGGGGCGCGCTCTTGCCGGCGAACAGCGCCGCCAGGGAGGCGCCGTCGAGGGCGTTGCCGAGCGGCTCGATCCCCATGCCGCGAAACAGCGGGTGCTCGCCCAGCTCCGCCCTGGCGACCAGCGTCATGAAGCCGAACCGCCGCGCGTCATTATAAGTGACGGTCGCCCCGTTGGAGAGGCGAAACACCACATGGTCATGCGGCAGCGCCGCTCCGGCCTCGTGGTGGAACTCGCCCGGCTGCGCCACGGACCCGTCCGGCGCCGCCACCGTGAAGCGCCCCGTCATGCCCAGATGCATCACGAGCACCTCGCCGTCGTCCAGGTCGGCCAGCAGGTATTTCGCGCGCCGCCCCAGGGCTTCGATCCTGCGTCCCGCCAGGCGCTCGGCGAAGCGCTCCGGGAAGGGAAAGCGCAGGTCCGGCCGGCGCTGCTCCACGCGGAGGATCCGCGCGCCCACCATGGCGGGCTCGAGGCCCCGCCGGACGGTCTCGACTTCGGGAAGCTCGGGCATTTCCACCTGCGCGTGATGAACCTACGCCACATAGCGTCCCGCACGCCCGCGCGCTATGGTCCGCGCCGCAAACAGGAATTCGATCATGCAAGCGGGCAGGACCAGCAGGGGCGACGAGGCGGCCGAGACGCATTTCGGCTATGCGACCGTGCCCCTGGGCGAGAAGCAGTCGAGGGTGGACGAGGTCTTCCACAAGGTCGCCGGCCGCTACGACCTGATGAACGACCTGATGTCGGCCGGCCTGCACCGGGCCTGGAAGGAGGCGCTGGTCTCCACCCTGCGTCCGCCGTCGCGCCGGCCCTGGCGGCATCTGGACGTGGCCGGCGGCACCGGCGACATCGCCTTCCGGGTGCTGGAGGCCGCCGGCCCGCAGGCGCATGTGACCGTGCTGGACATCAACCCCGACATGCTGGCGGTGGGCGAGGCGCGCGCTCCGGCGCGGTTCGCCGGACAACTCGACTTCGTGGAAGGCAACGCCGAGAGCCTGCCCTATCCGGCCGGCGGTTTCGACGCCTATACGATCGCCTTCGGGATCCGCAACGTGCCGCGCATCGACCTGGCGCTGTCGGAGGCCTACCGGGTCCTCCGGCGCGGAGGCCGCTTCCTCTGCCTGGAGTTCTCGCATGTGGACGTGCCCATTCTGGACGCCGTCTACGACGCCTATTCGTTCACGGCCGTGCCGGCGCTCGGCAAGGCCGTGACGGGCGACGGCGAGCCTTACCGCTATCTGGTGGAATCCATCCGCAAGTTCCCGCGTCCGGCCGCGTTCTCGGCCATGATCCGCGAGGCCGGCTTCGGCCGGGTGACGGACCGCCCGATGAGCGGCGGCATCGTGCGCCTGCATTCGGCATGGAAGCTGTGAGCCGCGCGTGCTGACCTCCATCGTCCACCTGATCAGGCTGGCGCGCGTCGGCTTCGTGCTGGCGCGCGAAGGCGCCTTCGCGCTCGTCGATCCCGCCGAGCTGCCCCCCGCCGCCAAGCCGGCCCTGTGGGCCGCGCGCCTGATCGAACGCCCCGGCGCCGGAGACGGCGCGGAACGGCTGGCCGCGGCCCTGACGCGGCTGGGTCCGTCCTATGTGAAATTCGGGCAGTTCCTGGCCACGAGGCCCGACGTCGTCGGCGTCCGGGTGGCGCGAGACCTGGAGGCGCTGCAGGACCGCATGCCCGCCTTCGGCCGCGCCGAGGCCGCCAAGGTGATCGAGGCCTCGATCGGCCAGCCCTTGTCCTCGGTCTTCGCCGCCTTCGGCGAGCCGGTCGCCGCCGCATCCATCGCGCAGGTGCACCGCGCGACGGTCCGCACCGCGGCGGGAGACCGCGAGGTCGCCGTCAAGGTGCTGCGGCCCGGCGTGCGCGTCCGCTTCCGCAAGGACCTGCGCGCCATGGCCTTCGCGGCCCGCGCCATCGAGCGCATGTTGCCCGAGACGCAGCGCCTCAAGCCGATCGCCATCGTGGAGACGCTCGCGCGCTCCGTCGCGATGGAGATGGATCTGCGGCTGGAGGCGGCGGCGCTGTCCGAGATGGCCGAGAACACGCGCGACGACTCCGATTTCCGCGTGCCCGCGCCCGATTGGGAGCGCACCTCCCGCGACGTGCTCACCATGGAATGGATCGACGGGCTGCCGCTGAACGCGCTCGCCGCCATCGAGGACGCCGGCTATGACCGCGTCGCCCTTGGCCGCAGCGTCATCCAGTCCTTCCTCCGGCACGCGCTGCGCGACGGCTTCTTCCATGCCGACATGCATCCCGGGAACCTGTTCGTGGACAGGCAGGGCCAGCTCTGCGCGGTCGATTTCGGCATCATGGGCCGGCTCGGGCCGAAGGAGCGGCGGTTCCTGGCCGAGATCCTGCTCGGCTTCATCACCCGCAACTACCGGCGCGTGGCCGAAGTCCATTTCGAGGCCGGCTACGTGCCGGGCCATCATTCGGTGGACGACTTCGCCCAGGCGATCAGGGCCATCGGCGAGCCCATCCACGACCGCACCGCCGACCAGATCTCGATGGCCAAGCTGCTGACGCTCCTCTTCGAGATCACCGGCATCTTCGACATGACCACCCGCACCGAGCTGGTGATGCTGCAGAAGACGATGGTGGTGGTGGAGGGCGTGGCGCGAAACCTCGACCCTCGCCTCGACATGTGGCGGACCTCCGAGCCGGTCGTCCGCGAATGGATCGAGCGCAATCTGGGGCCGCTGGGGCGCATCGAGGAGGCCGGGCGCGGGGCGATGTCCTACGCCAGCCTGTTCGGCCATCTGCCGACCCTGGTGAACCGGGCCGAGCGCCTCGTGCTGGACCTGGAGGACGCGACGCGGCGCGGCTTCCGCCTGGCGCCGGAGAGCCTGGAAGGCATCGGCCGGGCCGAGGCCGACCGCAACCGCTGGTCGACGGTGGCGCTCTGGATCATCGCGATCTGCGTGTTCGCGGCGACGATGCGCATGCTGTCATGGTAGAGAAGCGCTGATCCCGGAGCCCCTCATGACGCTCAGCGGCAAACGCATCCTCCTCATCGTCGGCGGCGGCATCGCGGGCTACAAGGCCCTCGAGCTGATCCGCGTCCTGCGCAAGCGCGGGGCGTCGGTGCGCTGCATCCTCACCAAGGCCGCCCAGGAATTCGTGACGCCGCTGTCGGCGGCGAGCCTCTCGGGCGACAAGGCCTATACGGACCTGTTCTCCCTCACCGACGAGGCCGAGATGGGCCATATCGAGCTGTCGCGCGACGCCGACCTGCTGGTGGTCGCGCCGGCGACGGCCGACCTGATGGCCAAGATGGCGCACGGCTTCGCCTCCGACCTCGCCTCGACGGCGCTGCTGGCCACCGACAAGGCGGTGCTGATCGCGCCCGCCATGAATGTCCGCATGTGGGAGCATCCCGCCACGAAGCGCAATCTCGCGGTCCTGCGGGAGGACGGCGTCTCGGTGGTGGGCCCCGACGAGGGCGAGATGGCCTGCGGGGAATTCGGCTTCGGCCGCATGGCGCAGCCCGACGCGATCGCGGACGCGGCCGCTGCCTTGCTCAGCGGGGGCGCCGCCTCCCCGGCCAAGCCCCTCGCCGGGTGCCGCGCGCTCGTGACGTCCGGCCCGACGCATGAGCCGATCGACCCGGTCCGCTACATCGCCAACCGGTCGTCCGGCAAGCAGGGCCACGCCATCGCGCGCGCCCTGGCCGAGCTGGGCGCCGAGGTGACGCTGGTCTCCGGCCCGGTGGCGCTGGCCGATCCGCCCGGCGTCGCCGTGGTGAAGGTCGAGACCGCGGCCGAGATGCTGGCCGCCGTCGAGGCCCGGATGCCGGTCGACGCCGCGGTGTTCTGCGCCGCCGTGGCGGACTGGCGGGTGGCGCGGGCCGGAGACGAGAAGCTGAAGAAGACGCCCGGCGGGCCGCCCAGCCTGGGGCTCGTGGAGAATCCCGACATCCTGGCCACGATCGCCAAGCGGACATCGGGCCGGCCGGTGCTGGTCGTCGGCTTCGCGGCCGAGACCGAGAAGGTGATCGAGCACGCCAAGGCCAAGCTGGCCCGCAAGGGCTGCGACTGGATCGTCGCCAACGACGTCAGCACGCCTGCGGGCGGGACAGGCGTGATGGGCGGCGACCGCAACACGGTCTCCATCGTCACCCGGGACGGCGTCGAGACCTGGCCCATCCTCGACAAGACGGCGGTCGCCCAGCGCCTCGCGCAGCGCATCGCCGAGCAGCTGAAGGACCGCCAATGGGTGTAGGAACGGACGTCGCGAGCCTGCGCGTCGGCGTCGAACGGCTGCCGCACGCCGAGGGCCTGCCGCTGCCCCGCTACGAGACGGAGCACAGCGCCGGGCTGGATTTGCTCGCCGCCATCGGCGAAAATGAAAAAATCACGTTGGAAAGCGGGAAATGGGTGCTTGTCCCGACGGGCCTGAAGCTCCACCTCCCTGAGGGGCATGAAGGGCAGGTCCGACCCCGGTCCGGACTGGCCCTGAAGCACGGCGTCACGGTGCTGAACGCGCCGGGCACCATCGACGCGGACTATCGCGGCGAGGTGGGCGTGATCCTGGTGAATCACGGCCCTGCGCCGTTCGTGATCAACCGGGGCATGCGCGTCGCCCAGCTGGTCGTCGCCGCGGTGACGCGGGTGCGGCTGGCGGAGGAGGGCGCGCTCGAAAAGACCGGGCGCGGCCAGGGCGGATTCGGATCGACGGGTGTCTGACGCTCGTCCCCAGGGAGGAGCTGACGGATGATCCTGTTGTCGAGACGAAGCCTGTTGGCCATCGCGGCCGTGGTGGACATCGCGCTGCATGCGCGGCCCTCACCGGTCGCCGCCAAGATGCTGGCGGTTCGGCACAATCTTCCGCCGCGCCATCTTGAGACCATGTTGCAGGCGCTCGTCAGGGCAGGGATCCTGAAAGGGGTGCGCGGCCCTCGCGGCGGCTACGAGATCGCCCGCGAGCGCCGCCGCATCACGGCCGGCGACATCGTCCGGGCCGCGATGGCCTCCACGGGCGAGGACTCCATGCCGCCCGCGCCGGAGTCGCGCCTGGTCGACGAGGTGATCGGCCCGACGGTCCAGGGCGCCGGCGAGGCGTTCCTCAAGGAGCTCGACGCCGTCACGGTCGACGACCTGTGCCGGCGCGCCGACGGGCTCTTCAAGGACGCGCCCGTGACCGCAGATTTCACGATTTAGAATTGGATTTAGAGTTCATTCTCGACGCAGCGTGTGGATAAGTCTAATCCTGTGACCACAGGTTCGATGGAGAGCGACGATGGCCAATCCAGCAGCACTGCACGTCTCGCAGCAGGGGTCCGAGGCCGCTCCCGGCCGCGGCCGGATCTATGACTCGATCACCGATACGATCGGCAACACGCCCCTCGTCCGCCTGCAGCGGCTGGCGCGTGAAAAGGGCGTCGGCGCCCACCTCTTGGCCAAGCTCGAGTTCTTCAACCCGATCTCGAGCGTGAAGGACCGCATCGGCGTCAACATGATCGACGCCCTGGAGGCGTCCGGCGCGATCCAGCCCGGTTCGACCCTGATCGAGCCCACCTCGGGCAACACCGGCATCGCCCTGGCCTTCACGGCGGCGGCGCGTGGCTACAAGCTCATCCTGGTCATGCCGGAATCGATGTCGGTGGAGCGGCGCAAGATGCTGGCGCTCCTGGGCGCGCAGCTGGAGCTGACGCCGGCGCCGCTCGGCATGAAGGGCGCGATCGCCCGGGCCGAGGAGCTGAAGGCGGCCACGCCGGGCGCGGTGATCCCCCAGCAATTCGCCAATCCGGCCAATCCTGAAATCCACCGCCGCACGACCGCGGAGGAGATCTGGAACGACACCCATGGCGAGGTGGACTACTTCGTGTCGGGCGTCGGCACGGGCGGCACCATCACGGGCGTCGGCCAGGTGCTGAAGCCGCGCCGGCCCACCCTCAAGGTGGTGGCGGTGGAGCCGGAGGATTCGCCGGTCCTGTCCGGCGGGCAGCCGGGTCCGCACAAGATCCAGGGCATCGGCGCCGGGTTCGTGCCGCAGGTGCTGGACCGCTCGATCATCGACGAGGTGATCACGGTCGGCAACCAGACCTCCTTCGACACCGCGCGGCATCTCGCCCGCCTCGAAGGGATCCCGGTGGGCATCTCGTCCGGCGCGGCCGTGGCGGCGGCGCTCGAGATCGCGGCCCGGCCGGAGGCGAAGGGCAAGAACATCGTCATCATCATCCCGTCCTTCGCGGAACGGTATCTGTCGACGGCGCTGTTCGAGGGTCTCTGACCCCGGGACGGACGGGACGGGCGGCGCGACGCCGCCCGCGCCCGATCAGAGCATCGCGGGCAGGACGCGGTCCGGCGGACGGTGCCCGTCCATGAAGGTCTTGATGTTGACGATGACCTTCTCGCCCATGTCGACGCGCCCCTCGATGGTGGCGGAGCCCATGTGGGGCAGCACCACGACCTTGTGCTGGCGCGCCAGCTTGAGGGTTCGGGGCGAGATCGCCGGCTCGTGCTCGAACACGTCCAGGCCCGCGCCGGCGATCTCGCCGGCCTCAAGCATCCGGGTGAGGGCGTTCTCGTCGATGATCTCGCCGCGCGCCGTGTTGACCACGATGGCGTCGCGCTTCAGCAGCTTGAGCCGGCGCGCCGACAGGAGGTGATAGGTCGCGGGGGTGTGCGGGCAGTTGACCGACACCACGTCCATGCGGGCCAGCATCTGGTCCAGCGAATCCCAGTAGGTCGCCTCCAGGGCTTCCTCGATCGCGGCGGCCACGCGCCGGCGGTTGTGATAATGCACCTGCAGGCCGAACGCCTTGGCGCGGCGCGCCAGCGCCTGGCCGATACGGCCCATGCCGACGATGCCGAGGCGCTTGCCGGTGATGCGGTGGCCCAGCATCCAGGTCGGCGACCAGCCGTTCCAGGTCTCGTCGGGGATGACCCGGGCGCCCTCCGCGATGCGGCGGGCGACGGCCAGGATCAGCGCCATGGTCATGTCCGCCGTGTCCTCGGTGAGGACGCCCGGCGTGTTGGTGACCGTGATGCCGCGCGACAGGGCCGTCTGCACGTCGATATTGTCGACGCCGTTGCCGAAATTGGCGATCAGCCGCAGATTCTCTCCCGCCTGCGCGAGCAGCGGAGCGTCGATCTTGTCGGTGACGGTCGGAACCAGGACGTCCGCGGTCCTGACCGCCTCGACCAGCTCGGCCGGCGACATGGGCGCATCCGTGACGTTGAGCCTGGCGTCGAACAACTCACGCATGCGGGTCTCGACCACGTCGGGCAGCTTCCGGGTCACGACGACGAGCGGCTTCTTCTTGGTCATTGTCGGCGGTCCCCCACCCCGCGGTTCGGCCCGAAGAGCGGGCGCATTCACCAAGCGTTAACGATGCGCGGGGGACAACGGGAGGGTCCCCGCGCGCCGCACAGGCCAAGTCTTGTCCAGGCGAGTCCTGTCTAGCGATGCGACGGCGGAAACACAACGCCCGGTCACCGGGACAATAGATCTAGAACCCGCGGTTCGTCTCCATGCGCTCGATGCCCCCCTTCTTCGCCCGCACCCTGGCCGTCGCCGCCGCCCTGTTCTGCGCCTGGGGTCCGTCGCCGATCCTGGCCGCGGACGGCACCAGCGCCGGAACCGCGTCCGGCCTCCCGGTGCCGCGATTCGTCAGCCTGAAGTCGGACCGGGTGAACCTGCGCGAGGGTCCGTCCAAGGACCACCGCACGAGCTGGGTGTTCCAGCGCGCCGGGCTGCCCGTCGAGATCACGGCCGAGTTCGAGACCTGGAGACGCATCCGCGACTCCGACGGCGCGGAAGGCTGGGTGCTGCACAGCCTGCTGTCGGGCCGGCGCACCGGCCTGGTCGCGCCCTGGTGGAAGCAGGGACCGCTGGCGCTCTACAACCGGGCCAACCTGAAGGGCGACGTCGTCGCGCAGCTCCAGCCGGGCGTGCTCGGCACGCTGAAGACCTGCGACGGCCAGTGGTGCCGCGTCATCGGGCCGGGCTTCGACGGCTGGATGCCGCAGAACAAGCTGTGGGGCGTCTATCCGAACGAGAAGGTGGAGTAGCCGTCGCGGCGATCCGGCCGCAGCCTCAGCCCTTCTTGCGCAGCCGCACGATCACGTCGACGCGGGCGATCTCCATGCCGGGCGGCGGCTCGGGCAGGGAGGCGACCTCCACCTCATGCCCCTCGATGTCGTGGAGCGTGTTCTCGCCCTCGACGAAGAAGTGGTGGTGGTTGCTGACATTCGTGTCGAAATAGGTCTTGGCCCCGTCCACCGCGACCTCGCGCAGCAGCCCCGCCTGGGTGAACTGGTGCAGCGTGTTGTAGATGGTGGCCAGCGACACCGGCACGCGGGCCTTGGCGGCCTCCTCGAACAGCACCTCGGCGGTGACGTGCCTGTCGCCGCGGGCGAAGAGCAGCCAGCCCAGCCCCACGCGCTGGCGCGTCGGGCGCAGGCCCGCCTGCCGCAGCTTGCCGCGCAGGTCGTGGAAGGGGCAGCCGCTCTGGTTCGACCACCCGCCCGCCTGAGCCGCGGGCGCGCCCGCCCTGGCGCCGGCGGAGCCGAGCGCAGGGATGCCCTGGCGACGAGCGGAATGGCTGAAATCCGTCATGGGGTGCGCGCGAACCGTGATTGTGAAGATCCTGCATATCATAAGAACGGCGGACCGTCGCCGCAACCCAGGGAAAATGTGGGGACGCCGCCCGGGACGCTTCGACCTCTTGCGGCTTTCGATGCGCGATCCGCTGTGCTACCACCTTGCGCGAAATCGGGCGTGTCCGGCAGGACCACGCCTCATCTTCCATGACGGGAACGGAGCCCCTCGGGGACATGCAGCAGCGGTCGACCTACGAATACGAGGATCTTCTCGCCTGCGGACGCGGCGAGATGTTCGGGCCCGGCAACGCCCAGCTTCCTCTTCCGCCGATGCTCATGTTCGATCGGATCGCCGAGATCAGCGAGACCGGCGGACCGAACGGAAAAGGCCTGATCCGCGCCGAGCTCGAGGTCCGTCCTGATCTCTGGTTCTTCCAGTGCCACTTCAAGGACGATCCCGTGATGCCGGGCTGCCTCGGCCTCGACGCGTTGTGGCAGCTCACCGGCTTTTATCTTGGCTGGCTGGGCGCGGAAGGCCGCGGCCGCGCGTTGGGAGTCGGCGAGGTCAAGTTCTCCGACCAGGTCCTGCCGAGCGTCAAGAAGGTCGTCTACGGCGTCGATCTCAAGCGGGTGTTCCGCTCGAAGCTCGTGCTGGGCGTCGCCGACGGCTGGCTGGAGGCCGACGGCCGCCGCATCTACGAAGCCAAGGATCTGCGGGTCGGGCTGTTCAAGACCGCCGGAGCCTGAGGCCCCTGGATACCGCCCCGTTCATCCTCGTTTGAATCTTCGCCCGGGTCTCGACGAGCTCGCCGGGCGCCATGGGAAGGAGCCGACACCATGAAGCGCGTCGTCGTGACCGGCATGGGCATCGTCTCATCGATCGGAAACACCACCCAGGAGGTCCTCGCATCGCTGCGCGAGGCCAAGTCCGGCGTCGTCCGGGCCGACAAATACGCCGAACTCGGCTTCCGCTGCCAGGTCCACGGCGCGCCGACGCTCGACCCGTCCGAGCTGGTCGACCGCCGCGCCATGCGCTTCCACGCCACCGGGACGGCCTGGAACCACGTCGCGATGGACCAGGCGATCCGCGACTCGGGCCTCGAGGAGAGCGACATCTCCAACGAGCGCACCGGCATCATCATGGGCTCCGGCGGCCCGTCCGCCCGCACCATCGTGGAGGCGGCCGACATCGCCCGCGACAAGGGCCCCAAGCGGATCGGCCCCTTCGCGGTGCCCAAGGCGATGTCGTCGACGGCCTCCGCCACGCTCGCCACCTGGTTCAAGCTGAAGGGCGTCAACTATTCGATCTCGTCGGCCTGCGCGACGTCGAACCACTGCATCGGCAACGCCTACGAGATGATCCAGTACGGCAAGCAGGACGTCATGTTCGCCGGCGGCTGCGAGGAGCTCGACTGGACGCTCTCGGTGCTGTTCGACGCCATGGGGGCGATGTCGACCAAGTACAACGACCGCCCGGCGGTCGCCTCCCGCGCCTATGACAAGAACCGCGACGGCTTCGTCATCGCGGGCGGCGCCGGCGTGCTGGTGCTGGAGGAGCTGGAGCACGCCAAGGCGCGCGGCGCGCGCATCTACGCCGAGATCGTCGGCTACGGCGCCACCTCGGACGGCTACGACATGGTGGCCCCGTCGGGCGAGGGCGCGATCCGCTGCATGCGCCAGGCGCTGGCCGGCGTGAAGGGCCCGATCGACTACATCAACCCGCATGCGACCTCCACGCCCGTCGGCGACCAGAAGGAGATCGAGGCCATCCGGCAGGTCTTCGGCTCGGGCGAGAAGTGCCCGCCGATCTCCGCCACCAAGTCGCTCACCGGCCATTCGCTGGGCGCCACCGGCGTGCAGGAGGCGATCTACTCGCTCCTGATGATGCAGAACGGCTTCATCTGCGAGAGCGCCAACATCGAGGAGCTCGATCCCGAATTCGCGGACATGAACATCGTCCGCAAGCGGATCGACAACGCCAGGCTCGGCACGGTCCTGTCCAACTCGTTCGGTTTCGGCGGCACCAACGCCACCATCGTGATGAAGCATCCGGACGCCTGAGGCGCCCTTCCCCGAACCAGGAGAACGGCATGTCCTCGTTCATGTCCGGCAAGCGCGGCCTCATCATGGGCGTCGCCAACGACCACTCGATCGCGTGGGGCATCGCCAAGAGGCTCGCCGAGCACGGCGCCGAACTGGCCTTCACCTATCAGGGTGAGGCGCTGCGCAAGCGGGTCGCCCCGCTGGCCGAGAGCCTGAACCCGGACAAGAGACGCGGCCCGGCCCTGGTGCTGCCCTGCGACGTGGAGGACATCGCCTCGGTGGACGCCGCCTTCGCGGCCCTGAAGGACGCCTGGGGCTCCATCGACTTCGTGGTCCACGCCATCGGCTTCTCCGACAAGAACGAGCTGAAAGGGCGTTACGCCGACACCTCGCGCGAGAACTTCTCGCGCACCATGGTGATCTCCTGCTTCTCCTTCACGGAGATCGCCAAGCGGGCCGCGGCCCTGATGCCGAACGGCGGCTCGCTCGTCACGCTGACCTATGGGGGCTCCACCCGGGTCATGCCGAACTACAACGTCATGGGCGTCGCCAAGGCGGCCCTCGAGGCCAGCGTTCGCTATCTGGCGAGCGATTTCGGGCCGCAGGGCGTCCGGGTCAACGCGCTCTCGCCCGGCCCGGTGCGGACGCTCGCCGGCGCCGGCATCACCGACGCGCGGCTGATGTTCAACTACCAGAAGCGGCACGCCCCGCTCCGGCGGACGGTGTCGATCGAGGAGATCGGCGGTTCGGCGCTCTATCTCCTGTCCGATCTCTCGGCGGGCGTCACAGGCGAGATCCACTATGTGGATTCCGGCTACAACATCATCTCGATGCCCGCGCCCGACGCCCTGAAGACGGTGGACGCCGCCGAGACTGCCGCCGAGGCGCAGGCCGCCGGCGAAGCGGCCGAGTAGCCAGCGCCCCCATGACCTCTGCGCGGCGGAGCCCTGCCCGCCGGGCCCTCGCCTTCGCGGCGCTGCGCGCTAGACTCCCGACCAGCCCGCATCACCCGAGCCCCCGACCGTCATGAACAAGCCGACGCCCCCGAGCGACCTCTCCCTGATGAAATTCGGCATCGGCCAGCCCGTGCCGCGCAACGAGGATCCGGTCCTGGTGCGCGGCGAAGGCCGCTACACCGACGACGTCAACATGCCGGGCCAGCTCTACGCGGCCTTCGTGCGCAGCCCCTACGCGCATGGCGTGATCAACGGGATCGACCTCTCCGCCGCCCTGGACATGCCGGGCGTGGTCGCCGGCTACACCGGCGCGGACCTGGTGGCGGCCGGCTACGACACGCTGAAATGCATCATGACGCAGAAGCAGCGGGACGGCTCGGCCATGGTGACGCCGGCCCGCCCCTCCCTGGCGGTCGACAAGGTGCGCTTCGTCGGCGACCCGGTGGCCTTCGTGGTCGCCGAGACGGCCGAACAGGCCCGGGACGCCGCCGAGGCCGTCGCGCTCGACATCGACGTTCTGCCCGCGGTGGTGACGCCCGAGGAGGCCGACAAGCCCGGCGCGCCGACGCTCTACGACGAGGCGCCCGGCAACTGCGCTCTCGACTATCATTTCGGCGACACCGAAAAGGTCTCGGCCGCCTTCGCGTCCGCCGCCCATGTGACGACGCTCGACATCGCCAACAACCGCGTCGTCGTGAACCCCATCGAGCCCCGCGCGGCCGTGGCGCAGTTCGAGGAGGGCCGCTTCGTCCTGCACGTGCCGACCCAGGGCGTGTTCGGCTTTCGCAACAACCTCGCCAATGTGCTGAAGGTGGACCCCAAGCAGGTCCGCATCGTCACCGGCAATGTCGGCGGCTCCTTCGGCATGAAGGCGTCGGTGTTCCCCGAATATGTCAGCCTGCTGCACGCCGCGCGCCTGCTCGGGAAGGCGGTGAAGTGGACCGACCAGCGCTCGGAAAGCTTCGTCTCGGACCACCACGGGCGTGACCAGAACGTCCACGCCGAGCTGGCGCTGGATGCGAAGGGCAAGTTCCTCGCCGTGCGCATCAGCGGCCACAGCAACATGGGCGGCTACCTTTCGCCGGTGGCGCCTCTGATGTCGACGCTGAACATCCACAAGAACGGGGTCGGCACCTACACGACGCCGCTGTTCCAGGTCGACACGCGCTGCATGTTCACCAACACGGTTCCGATCAGCGCCTATCGCGGCGCGGGGCGGCCTGAGGGCAATTACTTCATGGAGCGGCTGATCGACCAGGCCGCCCGGGAGATGGGGATCGACCCGATCAGCCTGCGCAAGCGCAACCAGATCAAGCCGTCCCAGATGCCCTACAAGACTCCGGTCGACACCGTCTACGACTCGGGCGACTTCAGCGCCTTGCTGGACCGCGCCATCGAGGCCGCCGACTGGAAGGGCTTCCCGCAGCGCAAGCGCGAAAGTCGCAAGAGGGGCCTGCTGCGCGGGCGCGGCATCGGCTGCTACCTGGAGGTGACGGCCCCCCCCATGAACGAGATGGGCGGGATTCATTTCGAGGCCGATGGCTCCGTCACCATCGTGACCGGGACGCTGGACTACGGGCAGGGGCACTGGACCCCCTTCGCCCAGGTGCTGACCGACAAGCTGGGCGTGCCCTTCGACAAGATCAAGCTGGTGCAGGGCGACAGCGACAGGCTGATCGCGGGCGGCGGCACCGGCGGGTCGAAGTCCATCATGGCGTCCGGCGCGGCGATCGCCGAAGCCGGCGACAAGGTCATCGAGAAGGGCCGCCTGATCGCGTCCTACGCGCTGGAGGCGGGTGTCGAGGACATCGAGTTCGCCGACGGCCGCTTCGCCATCGCGGGCACCGACCGCGGCGTCGACGTGATGGAGTTGGCCGCCAAACTGCGGGACGGGAGCCTGTCCCTGCCGCCCGACGTTCCGGCGACGCTCGACGTCGACCACGTGCACAGGCTTTCGCCGTCGGCCTATCCGAACGGCTGCCACATCGCCGAGGTGGAGATCGATCCTGACACCGGCGTCACGAAGGTCGTGCGCTACAGCATGGTCAACGACTTCGGCACGGTGGTGAACCCGCTGCTGGTCGAGGGTCAGCTTCATGGCGGCGTGATGCAGGGCATCGGCCAGGCGCTGATGGAGTTCACCGAGTATGACGCCGACGGCCAGCTCGTGACCGGGTCCTTCATGGACTACGCCATGCCGCGGGCCGACGACATGCCGGAGTTCTCCTTCGAGAGCCGGCCCACGCTGGCCAAGACCAACCCGCTCGGGGCCAAGGGCTGCGGCGAGGCGGGCTGCGCCGGCGCGCTCCCGTCGGTGATGAACGCCATCGCGGACGCGCTGGCGGAGGTCGGCGTCCCGCACATGAACATGCCGGCCACGCCCAAGCGGGTGTGGGAGGCGATCCAGCAGGCCCGGGCGGCGTCGGCCGCCTGAGCGCCCCGGCGGCCGTCAGAGCGAAAAGCCGGCCAGCCTCTCGGGGAGGCCGGCGATCGCGTCCCGATCCGCATTGGCGAAGGCGACCCGCAGGTGTCCATCCTGGCCGGCGCCGAAATAGCCGCCCGGCAGCGCCAGCACGCCGCGTTCGCTGGCGAGCTTGCGCGCCACGACCGGGGCGGGGACGTCCCGGAACGGATGCGCCACATAGGCGAAATAGGCCCCGATCGAGTCGATGCGCCATTCGGGCGCCTGCGCGAACGCGGCGCCGAAGGCCGCCGCCCGCGCGCCGATCTCGCGCCGGTTCTGCTCGCGCCAGTCGCCCAGCGCCCCGATCGCCCAGGCGAGCGCCATCTGGCCGGCGCGGGTCGGGCAGATCTGCACGCAGTCCAGCACCTTGCCGATCTGGGCGATCACGTCCTCGCCGGCCGTCACGGCGCCCAGCCGGTGGCCGGGGATGCAGTAGGACTTGGAGAAGCTGTAGAGGCCAATCACCGTGTCGCCCCAGCCGGCCTCGCCGAACAGCCCGTGCGGCCGCCCGCCGGCGTCCAGGAAGTCGCGATAGGTCTCGTCGACGACGAGCCAGATCCCCTTGCGCCGGCACAGCGCCGCGAAGCGCGCCAGCGTCTCGGGCGGATAGACCGCCCCGGTCGGATTGTTGGGGGTGATCAGCACGATCGCCTTCACCCGGTCGTCGATCAGGCGCTCGGCGAGATCCGGGTCAGGGATAAACCCGTTCTCCGCCGCGCAGGGCAGGGGGCGCGCCTCCACGCCCAGCATGCGGCAGGTCATCTCGTGGTTGAAGTACCAGGGCGAGGGCAGCAGGACCGCGTCGCCGGCCCGGGCGAGCGCCATCAGGGCGATGACGAAGGCCTGGTTGCATCCCGCCGTGATGGCGGTCTCCGCCGGCCGGATGGTCGCGCCATAGACCGAGGACGCATGCGCCGCATAGGCGTCGCGAAGGTCCGCGTCGCCGGAGATGGAGCCGTATCCCGCGGCCGCGACCTGGCCGGCCGCCTCCGACAGCCGCGCCAGCATTTGCGGATGGGGCGGATAGCCCGGCACCGCCTGCGACAGGTCGATCAGCGGGCCGCGTGCGCCCGCATAAGCCCGGGCCCAGCCCTGGGCCTCGGGGATCGGCGGCGTCGCGGTGTCGACCAGATTGGGATTCAGGGCAGCCATTCGTCATCGTCCTCGCCGCGGCCTTGCGCGCGCGCCGCCATTCCTACAGGCTTCGCCCACCGGGTCCAGCCTGTGGGACGCCGCGTGAGGACTGCATCGTGGATGACGAGAAGCTGAAGGCGTTGCGCGAGAAGTTCGGTTCGGCGCACGGATCGGACATCTTCGATCCCGAATTCGCCAAGGTGGCCGCCAGCCAGTTCCAGGGCGACAAGCGCAAATGGCCCTTCGCCGACCCGGCGACCTTCATGGGCGCGCCCTTCCGCCCGGAGGCCGCCGAGCAGAATTTCGCCGACCTCGACGTCGCCGTCGTGGGCGTGCCGATGGACCTGGGCGTCACCAACCGGGCCGGCGCCCGCCTGGGCCCGCGCGCCGTGCGGTCGATCGAGCGGATCGGGCCTTTCGAGCACGTCCTGCGCCGCACGCCCCTGTCGACCCTGCGGGTCGCCGATGTGGGCGACGTGCCCTTCCGCAGCCGCTACAGCCTGGAAAGCTGCCACGAGGACATCGAGGCCTATTACACCCGCATCGTCGACGCCGGCGTGATCCCGCTCTCGGTGGGCGGCGACCACTCCATCAGCATGTCGATCCTGAAGGCCGTCGGGCGCAAACGCCCGGTCGGCATGGTGCATATCGACGCCCATGCGGATACGTCCGGCCCCTATGAGGGCTCCAAGTTCCACCATGGCGGGCCGTTCCGTCAGGCGGTGCTGGACGGGGTGCTGGATCCCGATCGGGTGATCCAGATCGGCATCCGCGGCGGGGCCGAATATCTGTGGGAGTTCTCCACCGCGTCGGGGATGACCATGATCCACGCCGAGGAGTTCGCAGCGATGGGCGCCGAGGCCGCCATCGCCCGGGCCCGCGAGGTGGTGGGCGACGGCCCGACCTATGTGTCCTTCGACGTCGACAGCCTCGACCCCGCCTTCGCGCCCGGCACCGGGACGCCCGAGGTCGGCGGCCTTACCCCGCGCGAGGCGCTCCAGGTCCTGCGCGGCCTCAAGGGCCTCGACATCGTCGGCGGCGACGTCGTCGAGGTCGCGCCGCAATATGACGCCACCAGCAACACCGCCCACGCGGGCGCGCAGGTGCTGTTCACGATCCTGTCGCTGATCGACATCGCCCATGAGGCGCGCTCCCGGACGGAACGCGGCGTCTGGGTTTGAGCCATGCGGCCTTGAGCGTTGCAGCCATGCGCGTCCCGGGACTTCCCGGAGAGCGCCGGCGACCTATTCTTTCGGCTTCCCCCCGTCCTTGAACCGGGTTTCCCAGCATGTCCCTGCTCTTTTCTCCCTTGCGCCTCGGCTCGGTCGAAACGCCGAACCGCATCGTCGTGGCGCCGATGTGCCAGTACACCGCCGACGACGGATCGGCGACCGACTGGCACATCCAGCACTGGATGAATCTCGCGATGTCCGGCGCGGGCCTCGTCACCATCGAGGCGACCGCCATCGAGCGGCACGGCCGCATCAGCCACGGCGATCTCGGCCTCTACTCCGACGCCAACGAACGCGCCATGGGGCGCGCTCTGGCGGCGGCGCGGGCCGTGGCCCTGCCGGGCACGAAGTTCAGCATCCAGCTCGCGCATGCCGGCCGCAAGGCCTCCGTCCAGCGCCCGTGGGAAGGCGGCGGGCCGCTGAAGCCGGACCAGGATCCCTGGCAGACCGTGGGGCCGTCCGCCATTCCCTTCGCCGAGGGCTGGCACGTGCCGAAGGCCGCGGACGCCCATGACCTCGACCGCATCGAGGCGGGCTTCGTCCAGGCCGCCCGGCGGGCGGTGCGGCTCGGCTTCGACGCCATTGAGCTGCACGGGGCCCATGGCTACCTGCTGCACGAGTTCCAGTCCCCCATCTCCAACACCCGCACCGACGAGTGGGGCGGCTCGCCCGAGAAGCGCCGCGCCTTCATCCACCGCGTCGCCCGCGCCGTGAAGGCCGCCATCCCGGACACGGTCGCGCTCGGCGCCCGCATCACCGGCTCCGACTGGACCGACGGCGGGCTCACGATCGACGACGCGGTGGCGCTGGCCTCCGAGATGAAGGACGCCGGCCTGGTGTTCGCCTGCGTGTCGTCGGGCGGCAACGTGTCGACCGCACGGATTCCGGTCGGGCCCGGCTATCAGGTCCACTTCGCCGAGGAGGTCCGGCGGCGCACCGGCATCGTGACCCGCGCGGTGGGCATGATCGCCGCCCCGCAGCAGGCCGAGGACATCCTCCAGAGCGGCGCGGCGGATCAGGTCGCGCTCGCCCGCGCCTTCCTGGACAATCCGCGCTGGGGCTGGCACGCGGCCGACGCGCTCGGCTTCGACCTGCCCCGGCCTCCGCAATACGCCAGGGCGGCCACCAAGGTGTGGCCGGGCGCGCAGCTCGCCCGTCCGAGCTGATTCCGGCGCTCTTTCCGCGCTGTTTGGTCCTCTCCTCGCCCGAGGAGGGGACTTTTCATTTGTAATCCCGCTTTCCGGGGACTCACCCCCTAGCCAACGCTTCGTTTTGTCGCTTCACTGTCTTTTGCAACCAATAAGCGTCTCCGGCGTCAGCCCAAGGAGAGCGTCATGGGAGGAGACGGTCGGCCGGCGATCGAAGTCGAGCGCCTGACCGCGGGATATGGGTCGACGAAGATCCTTCATGGGGTCGACCTGACGGCTGCGCCCGGCGAGTTCATCGCCATTCTGGGCTCGTCCGGCTGTGGCAAGACCACCCTGCTGCGCACCATCGCGGGCTTCCAGAAGGCGTTCTCGGGATCCATCCGTCTGTTCGGCAAGGACGTCGCGGGGCTGCCGCCCGAGAAGCGCGGCGTCGCCATGGTGTTCCAGTCCTACGCGCTGTGGCCGCACATGACGGTGCTGGGCAATATGGGCTACGGCCTGCGCCTGCGCGGCGTGGAGCGCGGCGAGATCCGCCGCCGGGTCGGCGACCTCCTCGCCATGCTGAACCTCTCCGGGCTGGAGGACCGCAAGGTCACGGATCTTTCGGGCGGACAGCGCCAGCGCGTGGCGCTCGGCCGGGCGCTGGCGATCGAGCCGTCCCTGCTGCTGCTCGACGAGCCGCTCTCCAACCTGGACGCCAAGGTGCGCCTGCAGCTGCGCTACGAGATCAAGGCGCTGCAGAACCGCCTCGGCTTCGCCGCGATCCACGTCACGCATGACCGCGAGGAGGCCATGACGATGGCGGACCGCGTCGTCATCATGGACCAGGGCCGCATCGCCCAGATGGGCACGCCGGAGGAGGTGTATGACCGCCCGGCCTCGCCCTTCGTGGCCACGTTCCTGGGGGCCGAGAACCGGATCGAGTTCGACGTGCTGCCCCAGACGGGCGGCGGCGTGGGGCTGCAGGCGGTCGGAATGGCCCGCCCCGCGCCTTGGTCGGGCGAGCACGGCGCCGCCCCGGCGGCCGGCGCGGTGACGGCGTTCTTCCGCGAGGAGGCCGCCAGCCTCACGGCCGCGGACGCGACGCCCGGCCAAGACTGCCCGGCTGCCGCCATCGTGCTCCCCGGCGTGGTGGCGACGCGCGCCTATCCGGGCGGCCACTACCGCTATGGCGTGGACGCCGGCGGGCGTCACCTGAGCGTCAAGGACGCCGGCTACCACGAACTCGGCGCGCCCGTCGGCGTCTGCCTTCCGCTCTCCCGACTTCACATTTTCCCGGCGGCCACGCAGTAGCCCGGGCATCCCAGGAGGACACACGATGCGCTACGCCCTGATCCCAGCCCTGTCGGCCTTCGCCGTCTCGGCCGCGTTGGCCGCGCCTGCGTCCGCGCAGACCCTGAACGTCGCCAGCGCCGGCGACCAGAACATGGTCGACTACATCAAGGACTATCTCGGCCCGAAATTCGAGAAGTCCCACCCGGGCGTGAAGGTGGTCGCGGTCGGCACCGGCCCGGGCGACAGCGGCTCGCAGAAGATCTTCGAGAAGCTCAGCGCCCAGAAGGCCGCCAACGCGCCGGCCTGGGACTTCGACGTGGTGGTGATCCACCAGAAGATGGCCGGCGACATGGCCAAGGACGCCCTGCTGATGAAGTACCGGAGCGACATCAACACCGGCTCGCTGGTCACCCGCGACACGGCGAACAACTCGCTGGGCGCGGACGTGTCCGGCTACGTCATGCCGATGTTCCACTCGCAGACCGCGATCGCCTACAACGCCGACATGGTCAAGGACGTGCCGAACAGCTACCCGGAGCTGGCCGCCTGGGCCAAGCAGCATCCCAAGCAGTTCGGCTATAACGGCATCAAGGGCGGCATGTCCGGCGTCGCCTTCGTGGCGGGCTGGGTCTACGCCTTCGGGCAGGACAGCGACAAGCTGATGAAGGGCCCCTACGACGCGGCCGCCAAGACCGGATGGGACAAGGCGCTCGCCGATCTGAAGGACTTCAACAAGAACGTCGTGATCACGCCCGGCAACGCCGGCACGCTGGACATGCTCAACCGCGGCGAGATCGCCATGGGCCCGGTCTGGGTCGACATGTTCTACACCTGGCAGAACGACGGCAAGCTGCCGCCGAACATGAAGCTGAAGCTCGTCGCCCCCGGCATGCCCGGCCAGCCGATGTACTACGCGGTGCCCGCCAAGGCCGCGCAGGCCAAGCTCGCCGAGGAGTTCATCGCGCTGGCGACCAGCCCGGAGGTTCAGGCAGAAGGCATCGTGAAGAAGTTCAACTGGTATCCGGGCATCGACGCGCAGCATCTCGAGGGCAAGCTCGACAAGGCCGATTGGCAGAAGCTCTTCACCGACATCACGCCGGCCGACCTCGCCAGCAAGGGCAAGCCCTTCCCGATCGCGCCCTATTTCAACGACATCCTCGAAAGCTACGAGAAGAAGGTCGCGAACTGAGCCATCGGCTGGCTTCGCCCGTCGTGGCGGATAGCGCGGCGACGACAGGGGCGCTCCCCTTCTCCCCCCGGGAGAAGGGAGGCGCGCTGCAAGCCCCATGGCTGCGAGCTCCATGACCGAATCCCGCCTTCTCGCCCTTGGACTCGTCGCCCCGGCGCTCGCGCTAGTGGCGGCGCTGTTTCTGTATCCGCTGGGGTTCTCGCTCGTCGCCGCCTTCACCAAGGACGGCGCGCTCAGCCTCGCCCACTTCGCCAAGGCGTTCGACCTCTACTCGGTCGATATCCTGTTCACCGTGTTCATCGTGCTGCTGTCGGGCGTGCTGACCGCGCTGGCCGCGGTCGCCATCGCCGGCGTGCTGACCCTGGGCGAGACGCCCTGGGTGGTGTCGATCCTGCGGGCGCTCTACCGCTGGCCGCTGTTCATCCCCTTCATCGTGGCGGGCCAGTGCATGCGCACCTTCCTGGCCAAGAACGGGCTGATGAACAACACGCTGGTCGAGCTCGGCGTGCTCGACGCGACCCAGACCGCGAGCCTGCTCGACTGGCGCGGCATCGTCATCACCTTCGTGTGGAAGCAGGCGCCCTTCGTCACGCTGCTGCTCGCCGGCGCGATGGCGTCGCTCGACCGGGCCACGATCGAGGCCGGGCGCAACCTCGGCGCGTCGCGCCTGCGGGTGCTCGTGGAGATCATCCTGCCCCAGGTCCTCCCCACCCTGATGGTGGCCCTGGTGCTCTCCTTCGTCACCACCATGTCGGTCCTGTCCGTGCCCATGATGGTGTCGGGCTCCCAGCCCACCATGGTGACGGTCGACATGGCCTTCAGGATCAACGCCTATGGGGATTACCCGGTGGCGAACGCGCTGGGGGTGATCTCCTACGCCATCACCGGGCTGGCGGCCTGGTTCTACCTGCGGCGCTCCGTGCGCAAGGACGCGCCCGCATGACCGCCCAGGACCTGAGAGGCCTTCGCGAGCCGGCGCTTGCGGGCCACGCCCCGGCGGCCGGCCTGGCGCGCTGGCGCGCCGCGGCCGGCGCCCTGCTGAAAGCCGCCGCGCTGGCCGCCTTCGCGTTCTGGCTCGCCGGCCCGCTCGTGAACCTCGCGCTGTGGTCCGTCGCGGAGCGCTGGTACACGCCCTACAAGCTGCCCGTCACCTATGGGACGCGGTATTGGGAGGTGGTGTTCCGCCCCACGGGCGACGCCATGGCGTCGCTGGGGACCAGCGTCAGCATCGCGCTCGCCGTCGTGGTGGTCGCGCTGGCGATCTCGGTGCCGGCCGGCTATGCGCTGGCGCGGCTGCGGCTGCCGTTCCGCACCGCGATCATGATCGCCTTCCTGCTGCCGCAGGCCTTCCCGTCGGTGGCGATCTACATCAACGTCGCCCGGATCTTCTACTCGGTCGGCCTCGCCGGCACGGTGACGGGCGTCGTGCTCGTCCACGCCGCGCACGCGCTCGTCTACTCCGTCTGGATCGCCTCGGCCGCCTTCGCGGCCGTAGACCGCGACCTGGAGCTGGCGGCGCGCAACATGGGGGCCGGGCCGATGCGCAGCTTCGTCACCGTGACGCTGCCGTTGGCCGCGCCCGGCATCATCGCCAGCGCCATCTTCGTCTTCCTGGAATCGCTGGACGAGTTCACCGGCACCTTCTTCGTCGGCGTGCCGCAGGTCACCACGCTGCCGCTGCTGCTCTACAACGCCAGCATGGGCGGCAACTACCAGATCGCCTCCATCACGGCGCTAATCCTGCTCGTCCCGTCGGTGCTGTTCATGCTGGTCATCGAGCGCTTCCTGAAGGCGGACGTGCTCAGCAAGGTCGGCCAATAAGGCCGATCGCGATGCGCCTCACCGGGATGTGTCGCTCCGCGGCTCGACAAGCGTGAGCGCTGCACGCATGCTCCGCCGACACGCGTGGAACCACAGTCCTGATGCCGGCATCCCTGATCGTGAGAACCAGCCGCCTCGTGAGCGGCCTCGTGCTGATGCTGTTCGTGACGGGGCACCTGACCAATCTGGCGCTCGGCCTCGTCTCCATCGACGCCATGGAGGCCGGGCGAGCCTGGCTCGCCGCCCCGTGGCAGACCAGGCTGGGCGAGCCGCTGCTGGCGGCGGCCGGGATCGTGCACGTCGCCACGAGCTTCGCCTCCATCGCGGCCCGGCGCAGCGCCGCGTTCCGGCGCACCGACTGGGTGCAGGTGGTGCTGGGGCTCGCGGTGATCCCGCTCTTGGCCGGGCACGTCGTCGTCGCCCGGGTGAGCTGGTCATTGATCCCGACGCTGGAGATCAGCTACCCGGTGATCCTGGCCGGCTTCTGGGTGCTGACGCCCGTCAACGCCTTCCAGCAGCTCTTCGTCGTGCTGGTCGTCTGGGTCCACGCCGCCATCGGGCTGCACATGTGGCTGGTGGCCGGTTCGAGGCGCCGGGCGGACCGGCTCGTCACCCCGCTCCTCTTCGGGCTGCCCATCGCGGCGCTGCTCGGCTTCGCGCAGGCCGGCAAGGAGATCGTCGCCCGCATGGCGCAGGACGCGCCGTTCCGGACCGCCGTCGAGCAGGCCTGGAGCATGCTCAACGCCAACTTCCCGATGCTCATGGGCGTGAACGCCGCAATCCAGCGCGTCTACATGGTCATCGCCCTGGGCGCGCTCGCCACCATGCTGGCCCGCATCCTGCGGGCCCGCGGCTCGACCGTGCGGGTGGACTATGGCGACGACCTGACCGGCGTGGGCCGCGCCGGACTCTCCATCCTGGAGATCAGCCGTCTGAGCGACGTCCCGCATGCGAGCCTGTGCTCCGGGCGGGGACGCTGCGGGACCTGCAGGGTCCGGGTGATCGCCGGGGCGGAGAATCTCAGCCCCGCGGACGCCATCGAGGCGCGCGTGCTGCATGGCACCGGTCCGGATGTCCGGCTCGCCTGCCGGGCGAGGCTGATGGCCGGGGAGGCGGCGGTGACCCGCCTCGTCCGGCCGGACGCCGACGTGGCCGTCCCGCACAGGCCGGCGCATCCGCCGCTGGCGGAGCTCTCGGCATGAGGCGCGCCGGAACGGCTGCGGCGCTGGCGGCCTGGGCGGGCCTGAACGCGCCCGCATGGGCCGGGGCGGGCGCGTCCACCGCCATGATGGATCGCGGCCTGCTCGCCATCCTGTTTCCGCTGCTCGAAACCGCCCAGGGGCGCCTCGCCGAGAGCGTCCGCCATGCGGCGCTGGCGCGAGCCGACGCGCGCCGGCTCGTCGCGGAGTGGAGCGCCGCGCTGCAGACCGGGGAGGGCGTTCGCTCCTTCACGTTCGGGCTGGTGATCTTCATCATCGCGGGCGGGCTGGAGTGGATGTTCTGGACCTATGCGGTCCCGGCGCTGCGGGACGCCGAGGCGTCCGCGCCCGGCCCCCGCGCGGCCGCCCTCAAGCTGGCGCTACGCACGACCGCGCTCAGGCTGGCGGGCGCGCTCATCTTCGGGCTCGCGCTGATGGCCGCCTCCGCCGCCTTCGCGTGGCCCCCGGGCGTGCAGGACGCGGTCGTCACCATCGCGGTGATGGTCACCGCCGTGCGGGTGGTCAGGGCCGTGGCGTTCGGCGTGCTCCAGCCCGGCGCGCCGCGCCTGAGGCTCGTCAACATGGGCTCGCGGCGGGCCAGGCGGGCGACGCTGGCCGTCACCGCCATCGCGGCGCTGCTCTCGGCCGCATTCTTCGCGCCTGACCTCCTGGTCGAGCTATCGGACGCCGTGCATCTGGCGGCGTCGATCCAGATCGCCGGCGTGGTCCTGGCGTCCGCGCTGGTCTATGCGGCGGCCCACGCCTCCGAGAAGCGTCGGCCCGCTCCTCCGCCCGGCAGCGCGCGGCGGCGGCTCCACGCCGTCCCGCGCACCTTCTGGGCGGTCCTCTGGCTCGGCCTGTTCGGCCTGCTCTGGGCCGGAAACGCCCAGGCGCCCGCCGCCACGCTCCTAATCCTGACCCTCACGGCGGCCGCCGAATCCGTCGCGCGCCGCTGCGTGCTGTTCGTCTTCGACGCGCTCGAAGCCGGGACGCCGTCCGATCCGGACGAAGCCGCGCCGACCCGATCGCCGGTCCTGCGGGACCTGACCCTGCGCTTCGCCCGCTTCGTCATCGCGGTCGCGGGCCTGGGCGCCTGCGCCTGGGTGTGGGGCGCGCCTCTGTTCTCCATGGACGCGGCCGGCGGCGTCGGCGGGGTCTGGGCCTCCCGCATCCTGGGCGCGCTGGCGCTGGCGCTGTTGGCCGACATGGCGTGGGCTGCGACCTGCGGGGCGATCGACAGCAAGCTCGACCGCATCGCGGCCGTCGGGCGCGACCCCGAGACGGGCTCCCAAGCGCGCCTCGTGACGCTGCTGCCGCTGCTGCGCAAGGCGACGGGCGTGGCCATCGCCGTGCTGCTGGTCCTGTCGGTGCTCTCGGTGTTCGGGATCGAGATCACGCCCCTGCTGGCCGGCGCCGGGGTGGTGGGCATCGCGGTGGGCTTCGGGGCCCAGACCCTCGTTCGCGACATCCTCTCCGGCGTGTTCTATCTCGTGGAGGACGTGTTCCGCATCGGCGACTACATCGAGGGCGGCGGGTCGGCGAAGGGCACGGTGGAGCGGATCACGCTGCGCACCGTGGCGCTGCGCCACCAGAACGGGCCGCTGCACTTCGTTCCCTACGGGGTGCTCGGCTCGGTCAAGAACAACTCGCGCGACTGGGTGATCGACAAGTTCGAGATTCCGCTGCCGATCGACGTCGACAGCGAATTCGTGCGCAAGATGGTCAAGAAGATCGGCCAGGCGATGCTCGAGGAGCCCGCCTTCGCCGGCGTGATCGTGGAGCCCCTCAAGGCGAAGCTCTATCGCATCCAGCCGGGGGTGAAGATCTTCCGCTGCAAGGTGCAAACCCCTCCTGGGCGCCAGTTCGAGGTGCGCTCGGAGGCCTATCGCCGCATTGAATCCGCCCTGCGGGACGCCGGCGTCCGTTTCGCCGACTCCAATCCCGTGCTGGTGCAGGCTCCCATGGCGCCGGCGGCGGCCCCGGCGAGGGTCGTGCAGGACGCGTAGCGCGTCACAGCGGCACGACGTCCACTTCCACCGACAGGCGATGGCCCTGCGCCGACATCACGACGCCCGAGACCGGCGCGACGTCCGCATAGTCGCGCCCCACCGCGAGCACCACGTGGTCCTCCCCGGCCAGCACGGCGTTGGTCGGGTCGAAGCCGAGCCAGCCGACCCCGGACCCGCACCAGACGGAGGCCCAGGCGTGGGTGGCGTCCGCCCCCACCAGCCTCTCCGCGCCGGGGGGAGGAATGGTGCGCAGATAGCCGCTGACATAGAGCGCCGACAGGCCGAGCCCGCGCAGGGCGGCGATCATCAGATGGGCGAAGTCCTGGCACACGCCGCGGCGGGCCACGAGCACCTCGGCGACCGGCGTGGACACCTCGGTGGCCTTCGGGTCGTAGGCGAAGTCCTCGTAGATCCGCTCCATCAGCGCGCGGACCGCTTCGACGACCGGGCGGCCTCGCGGGAACGACGTTTCCCCATAGGCGGTGACATCGGCCGACACGGGAGCGAAGCGGGACGGGAAAAGCCCGTGCACCGGCGAGTCCGGCCCGAGGTCGGGGTGCTCCGCCGCGGCCTCGCGAACCCGCTCCCAGGACTCCGACATCATCGGCGCGAGCGCGGTCGGCGGATCGACCTCGATGCGCGACACCGCCCGCACGGTGAGCTCGTCATGCGGATCGGCGAAGGCGATGTTGGTGCTCCAATTGCCGAAAAAGTCGCGGTGCCGGTCCATCTCGACCGGCTTCGGGACGATGTGCAGCGCGTGCGACAGCACCCGCTGGCCGGGCCGGTCGGCCGGTTCGATGTTCAGCTGGCACCGGGCGAAGGAGACCCGCGACTCGTATTCGTAGATCGTCGTGTGGGTGACTTCGTAGATCACGCCCCCTCCTCCTCGGGATCGAGCGGGCTTTGCGAGAAGAAGCGGCTGGAGATCTCGGTCGAGAGCTCCATCAGGCGGTTCTCGATCGCCAGCACGTCGTCCATCTGGAGGTCGTCGACGTCGATGACGCGCAGCGACGTCGCGATCTGGAGAACGATCTTCTGCGGCAAGTCCAGCGCCGCATGGGTGGGCAGGTTGCTCAGCGCCGCCAGATGATCCTGGATGCGCGCCACCTGGAACGCGACCGCACGCGGATTGCCGTCGTCCAGGGCCACCAGATCGACCACCGGGAGCCGCAGGGCGCCCATCAGGTAGCGGGCCCGATAAGTGATCTGGCTGTCGGTGATCTCCAGCAGCGCATCGAGGCACGGCGCGGTGGCGCTCGCGTCGGCGAGGCGCCGGACGCACCGCCCGGTCAGCACGCCGCGCTCGATGCGCCGGCCGATCTCCAGGAAGCGCCAGCCCGAGAGGCGATTCATATTCTCCTGAACGAGGCCCGAAAACGCCGCCATGATCCGCAGCGACTGGTCGCAGAGGTCCAGCGCCTCCGCCTGGCTGACGGCCTCGCCGCCATGGGCGAACAGGGAGGCGAGGTCGGCGAGGGCCCGCACCGCGTCCGTCGAGAGGCGGTCGCGGATCACCGAGGCCGTGCGCCGCGCCTCGCCGAGCAGGCTCAGCGCCGACCCGGACCGCGCCTTGCTGCGCAGCGCGGCGTCGACGGCCAGCGGAGCGGCGCCTTTCTGGTGCGCCGGCAGGGGCCGCATCGCCCCCCAGGCGACCAGCAGCTCGGTGAGCCGCGTGACGGCTTCCCGGGCCGGGCCGGAGCTCTCCGTGCTCTCCACCAGCAGCCCCGCGAGGCAGCGCACCACGCGCACCGTCGCTTCGGCCCGCTCCAGGTAGCGACCCAGCCAGAACAGGTTTTCGGCGGCGCGGCTCGGCAGATAGCCGATCACCCGCTTGATGGCGACGCGGTCGGGGCTGGGCAAGAGGGTGACCTGCTCGACAGGCTCCTCCGACGTGATCCAGACATCCGCCGACCGGTCGCCCAACTGCATCGACAGGGCCCGGGCGTCCTGGGTCTCGGAGACGCGGCAGAACCCGCCCGGCATCACCTCCCACCCGTTCGCGGTGGACACCACATAGGCCCGCAGCGTGAAGGGGCGCGGCTCCAGCCGGCCGCCGCGCCAGACCGGCATGGTGGAGAGGCGCACCACCTCCTGCCCGACCACGTCGAAGCCGCGACGCTCCAGGATGGAGTCCAGCCTCGCCCGGTCCTCCCGGCCGAGATCGGCCCCCGGCACGGGCTCGGCCCCGAACGGCCAGTCCGCGACCCTGGCGTAGGCCGGCGCGATGGCGAGCGCATCGAGATGATTGCGCACATGCTCGCGCTCGGCCCGCTGGCCGCACCACCAGGTGGCCACGTTGGGCAGGCTGAGATCGCGCCCGAGGATCGTGCGGGCCAGCGACGGCAGGAAGCCCAGCAGCGCCCGGGTCTCCAGCACGCCCGCCCCCAACGGGTTGGCGAGCACGACTTTGCCGGCGCGCACGGCCTCGACGAGGCCGGGAAGGCCGATCCGCGAGGAGCCGGCGAGCTCGATGGGGTCGGCGAACTCCGCATCCAGGCGCCGCACCAGGACGTCGACGCGCTTCAGGCCCGCGATGGTGCGCACGAAGACGGACCCGTCCTGGACGGTGAGGTCGCCGCCCTCCACCAGCAGGAACCCCAGATAGCGCGACAGATAGGCGTGCTCGAAATAGGTCTCGTTCAGCGCCCCGGGCGTCAGCAGGCAGATGCGGGACGCCTCGCGTCCGGCCTGCTCGGCCAGCGCGCCGCGCCAGGTCTGGAAGAAGGGCGCCAGCCGGCGGACATTCATGGAGCCGTAGAGCTCGGGAGCGGCGCGCGACAGCGCGATCCGGTTCTCCAGCGCGTAGCCCATGCCGGAGGGCGCCTGGGCGCGGTCGCCCAGCACCCACCAGCGCCCGTCCGGCCCGCGGCCGAGATCGGCGGCGTAGACCTGCAGGCGCCGCCGGCCGCGGGTCGGCAAGCCCACCAGCGGGCGCAGGAAATCAGGGCTTCCGGCCACCAGGGCGGCCGGCAGCGAGCCGTCGGCCGCAAGCCGGCCGGGTCCGTAGACGTCGTCCAGCACCGCGTCGAGCAGTTCCGCCCGCTCCACCAGCCCGGCCGCGATCTTCGCCCATTCGGCGTCCGGAATGACGAGCGGCACATGGCTGAGCGGCCAGGAGCGCTCGCGGCTCTCGCCCGCGTCATAGACGCGGTAATAGACGCCGGAGTCTCGCTGGTGGCGGTCCGCCAGCGCGAAGGCCCGGTCCACTTCGGCCGGATCCCCCGACAAGCCCTCCAGCACCGGCGCCCAATGCGGCCGCAGCCGGCCGGCCTCGTCCACGAACTCGTCGCGGATGCCCGGCAGCGGCTTGTAGCCGTCCACCAGGACCGAGGCCCTGGCGCGGTCGTCGTCGCCGGCCGATCCGGTCGCCTGGATCATCAGGCCCATCCTGGCGGGCGGCGAAGGTCGAGCGTCATCGGGAACTCCGTCGACGGCTCGGCCCGCGGCGGGGCGACCGGGCCCGGCGTATGGCCGAACGCCTCGAACCGCGCGAGCCGGCGCGCCTCCGCCTCATACGCGTTGACCGGGAACGTGTCGTAGCTGCGGCCGCCCGGATGGGCGACGTGGTAGACGCAGCCGCCCAGCGAGCGGCCGTTCCAGGAATCGATGAGGTCGAAGGTCAGCGGCGCATGCACCGGGATGGTCGGATGCATGCCGGAGGCCGGCTTCCAGGCTTTGAACCGGACGCCCGCGACCGCCTCGCCGGGCGTTCCGGTGCTGGTCATCGGCACGCGCCGGCCGTTGCACGAGACAACGTGGCGGGCCGGGTTCATGCCCTCCACCTTCACCTGCAGGCGTTCGACCGACGAGTCCACGAAGCGCACGGTCCCGCCGATCGCGCCGGTCTCGCCCATGACGTGCCAGGGCTCCAGCGCCTGGCGGATCTCCATGTCGACGCCGCCGGCCTCGATGCGCCCGCAGAACGGGAAGCGGAACTCGCGCTGCGCCTCGAACCAGACCGGGTCGATGTCGTAGCCCGCCCGCCGGAGATCGGCCACGACCTCCAGGAAATCCCCCCAGAGCACGTGCGGCAGCATGAACCGGTCATGCAGGCCCGTGCCCCAGCGGGTGAGGTCGCCGCGCTGCGGCTCGCGCCAGAACCACGCCACGAGGGCCCGCAGCAGCAACTGCTGCGCCAGGCTCATGCGGGCGTCGGGCGGCATCTCGAAGGAGCGGAACTCCACCAGTCCGAGCCGGCCCGTGGGGCCGTCCGGGGAGAACAGCTTATCGATGCAGATCTCGGAGCGGTGCGTATTGCCGGTGACGTCGACCAGGAGGTTGCGGAACAGGCGGTCGACCAGCCAGGGCGGCGTCGGCGGTCCGCCCGGCTCGGAGACCATCCGCATCGCGATCTCGAGTTCGTAGAGCGAATCGTGCCGGGCCTCGTCGACGCGCGGCGCCTGGCTGGTCGGGCCGATGAACAGCCCGGAGAACAGGTAGGACAGCGCCGGGTGGCGCTGCCAGTACAGGACGAGGCTCTTGAGCAGGTCCGGCCGACGCAGGAACGGGCTGTCATGCGGCGTCGCGCCGCCGATCACCACATGGTTGCCGCCGCCGGTGCCGGCGTGGCGACCGTCGATCATGAACTTGTCGGTTCCGAGCCGGGCGAGTCGGCCCTCCTCGTACACGCCCTGGGTGATGTCGACCGCCTCGCGCCAGCTGGCGGCTGGCTGCACGTTCACCTCGATGACGCCGGGGTCGGGGGTGACCTTCAGCACGTTGATGCGGGGGTCCTGGGGCGGCGCGTATCCCTCGATGCGGACCTGCAGGCCGGTCGCCCGGGCCGTGTCCTCGACGGCGGCGATCAGTTCGAGATAGTCCTCCAGCCGCTCGACCGGCGGCATGAACACATACGGGATGCCGTCGCGCACCTCGAAGGCGACGGCGGTCCTGACCGCGCCCTCGACGGCGACCTGCTCGACGACGTCCTGGGTCGCCGCACCCTCGGCGGTCGGAGCGTGGATCTGCGGCTGCACATGCGCGGCGATGACGTCGGCCGGCGGCAGCGGCGGCCGGTCCTCGCCCGGGTCGGCCGGCACCACATACGGGTAGGAGGCCTTGGGGATATGCGGCAGCCCGCCGAGCGGCAGGCGGAACCCCACCGGTGAGTCGCCCGGCACCAGCAGCAGCTTGCCGCGCCGCAGCGTCCAGCGCTCGGTCTTCCAGCGCCGGTCGGCCGATTGGGCGTTCCAGGCCTGGATGGGGAGGGCCCAGCCGGTGGCGCGGCCCAGGCCGTGCTCGAAGACGCGCGCGATCCGCGCCCGCGCCTCCGGGTCGTCGAGCTTGGAGTCGAGCGGGTCGACGTTGTCGGGGAGTTCGGCCTCCTTCAGGATCCAGTGCGCCGGGTCCTCATAGGCCGGCACGGCGAACTCGGCGCCCACTCCGAGACGGTCCGCCACGCCCCGCGCGAGGCGCTCGGCGTCCTCCGCCACGAGGGGCTTCTCCGGCGTCTCCAGCGCCAGCAGGGACGGGTCGCGCCAGACCGGCTCGCCGTCCTTGCGCCAGTAGAGCGCGAAGGTCCAGCGCGGCAGGGATTCTCCCGGGTACCACTTGCCCTGCCCGTGATGCAGGAAGCCGCCCGGCGCGAAGCGCTCGCGCAGCCGGCGCACCAGCGCATCGGCTTTCTGGCGCTTGGTGGGCCCGACGGCGGCGGTGTTCCACTCGTCGGCCTCGTAGTCGTCCACGGAGACGAAGGTCGGCTCGCCGCCCATCGTGAGGCGCACGTCCTGCGCGACGAGGTCGCGGTCGACCTGCTCGCCCACGGCGTCCAGCGCCTTCCAGGCCTCGTCCGAGAAGGGCAGGGTGACGCGCGGCGCCTCCTCGACGCGGGTCACCTCCATGGCGAAGTCGAAGGTGACCTCGGCGAAGCCGACCATGCCGCTGATCGGCGCGGCCGAGCGGTAATGCGGGGTCGCCGCCAGGGGCAGGTGCCCCTCGCCGCAGAACAGACCCGAGGTCGGGTCGAGCCCGATCCAGCCCGCGCCGGGAATGTAGACCTCCGCCCAGGCGTGGAGGTCGGTGAAGTCGTGGTCGGTGCCGGCCGGCCCGTCCAGGGCCTTCAGGTCATGCTTGAGCTGGATGAGGTAGCCCGACACGAACCGCGCCGCGAGGCCGAGCCGCCGCAGCACCTGCACGAGCAGCCAGCTCGTGTCGCGGCACGAGCCGGACCGCAGCGCCAACGTCTCGTCCGGCGTATGGACGCCGGGCTCCATGCGGATCAGATACTGGATCTCCTGCTGGAGGCGCTGGTTCAGCCCCACCAGGAAGTCGACGATCGCGGTCGGCTGGCGCGGCACGGCCGCCACATAGGCGTCGAGCGCGGGGCCGTCCTCCTCGCTTTCCAGATAGGGCTTCAGCTCATGCGCGAGCTCGGCCGGATAGGCGAACGGGAAGGTCTGCGCGTAGTCCTCGACGAAGAAGTCGAACGGGTTGACCACGGCGAGCTCGGCCACCAAGTCGACCTCAATCTTCAGTTCGCGCGCCGGCTCCGGGAAGACGAACCGGCCCAGCCAGTTGCCGTGCGGATCCTGCTGCCAGTTGACGAAGTGGTTGGCCGGCGAAACCTTGAGCGAATAGCTCTTCACGGGGGTGCGGCAATGCGGGGCCGGGCGCAGGCGGATCACCTGCGGGCCGATCGCCACGTCCCGATCATAGACGTAGTGCGTGACGTGATGGAGCGCGGCGACGATGGACACGAGGCTCTTCCCGGTTCGCGACGGTGGAGAGCCGCCGTCGCGGCTCACGTTAGTCTCAAGGGGACCTGAGGCAAGGGCCGTGCCGCTCGGGAGGGCTGTCGTGCACAACGGATGGGCGCCGCCCGGGCCGGGCGCCGCGCCGCGCGCGCCGAAACCGTCTTTCGGCCGCCGCGTTTGCGCGAGACGCTGTGCGCCCGCGCGCCGCCCGCCAGGAGGATGACATGGCCGAAACCCGCATCGAAACCGACAGCTTCGGCCCCATCGAGGTGCCCGCCGCCCATTATTGGGGCGCGCAGACGCAGCGCTCCCGGCAGAATTTCGACATCGGCGTGGAGAAGATGCCGCCGCCCCTGATCGACGCCCTGGTGTTGGTCAAGAAAGCCGCGGCGCTGGTCAATCGCGATCTCGGCGAACTCGAGCCGAAGATCGCCGGCGCCATCGCTGCCGCGGCCGACGAGGCCCTGGCCGGTCGGATGGAGGGAGAGTTCCCGCTGGCGGTCTGGCAGACCGGCTCGGGCACGCAGACCAACATGAACGTCAACGAGGTCCTGGCCGGGCGCGCCAACGAGGCGCTCGCCGGAACTCGCGGCGGCAAGACGCCGGTCCATCCCAACGACCACGTCAACCGGGGGCAGTCCTCCAACGACACCTTCCCGACCGCCATGCATGTCGCGGCCGCGCGCGAGATCCACGGGCGGCTCCTCCCCGCGCTGGAGCGGCTGCAGGCGTCGCTCGACGCCAAGACCCGGGAGTTCGCCTCGATCGTCAAGATCGGCCGCACCCACACCCAGGACGCGACGCCGCTGACCCTCGGCCAGGAGTTTTCCGGCTACGCCGCGCAGGTCCGGCTCGGCCGCGAACGCATCGCGCGGGCCCTGCCCGATCTCTATCCGCTGGCCCAGGGCGGCACCGCGGTGGGAACGGGGCTGAACGCCCATCCGAAATTCGCCGAGGCCATCGCGGCGAAGATCGCGGAGCTGACCGGCCTGCCCTTCGCCAGCGCCCCGAACAAGTTCGAGGCGCTCGCCAGCAACGATGCGCTGGTCTACGTCCATGGCGCGCTGAACGCGCTGGCGGCGGGACTGTTCAAGGTCGCCAACGACATCCGCTTCCTGGGGTCCGGCCCGCGCTCGGGCCTGGGCGAGCTGATCCTGCCGGAGAACGAGCCCGGCTCCTCGATCATGCCCGGCAAGGTCAACCCGACCCAGTGCGAGGCCATGACGATGGTGTGCGCCCGCGTGTTCGGCAACCAGACCACCGTCACGGTGGCGGGCAGCCAGGGCCATTTCGAGCTCAACGTCTACAAGCCGGTGATCATCGACGCCGTGCTGCAATCCGTGCGGCTGCTGGCCGACGCCTGCGACAGCTTCCGACAGCATTGCGTGGACGGCGTCGCCGCGGACACCGCCCGCATCGACGACCTGATGCGCCGCTCCCTGATGCTGGTGACGGCCCTGGCGCCGAAGATCGGCTACGACGCCGCCGCCAAGGTGGCCAAGACCGCGCACCAGAACGGAACCACCCTCCGCGAGGAGGCGCTCCGGCTGGGGCTCGTGAACGAGCAAGAGTTCGACGAGCTGGTCCGGCCCGAAACCATGGTGGGCCGCTCCTGACGCGGCGCGCGAGGAGCCGCCCTGCGCTGGGCGGCCTTGCCGCGCCGCCGCGTGCGGCTTAGAGGCTGGGGCGCGCAAGACCAGGATCGGCCCGGAGAGCTCCATGTTCGGCATTCACGCCAAGGGCGTCTACCCCATCGCCCCGACCCCCTTCACGGATGACGGCGAGATCGACTTCGCGTCGACCGACCGCATGGTGGACTGGTACCGGGAGATCGGCGCCACCGGGATGACGATCCTGGGCATCATGGGCGAGGCGCCCAAGCTCGACCAGGCCGAGGCCCTGGCCTTCGCGACCCGGTGCATCCAACGGGCGCAGGGCCTTCCTGTGCTGGTCGGCGTCTCCGCCCCCGGCTTCGCCGCCATGCGGTCGCTGGCGCGCGCCGTCATGGACGCAGGCGCCGCAGGCGTCATGATCGCGCCGCCTCCCTCGCTGCGCACCGACGACCAGATCGTCGGCTACTACGCGCAGGCCGTCGAGGCGATCGGGACGGACATCCCGTTCTGCATCCAGGACTATCCGCTCACCCTGACGGTGGTGATGACGCCGAAGGTGATCCAGCGGATCATCACCGACAACCCGTCCTGCGTGATGCTGAAGCACGAGGACTGGCCCGGCCTGGAGAAGATCTCCACCCTGCGCCGGTTCGAGCAGGAGGGGACGCTGCGGCGGGTCTCCATCCTCACCGGCAATGGCGGCCTGTTCCTCGATTTCGAGATGGAGCGCGGCGTCGACGGCGCGATGACCGGCTACGCCTTCCCGGAGATGCTGGTCGACGTCGTCCGCCTCTCCGCGGCGGGCGAGCGCGACGCGGCGCACGACATGTTCGACGCGCATCTGCCGCTGGTGCGCTACGAGCAGCAGCCGGGCATCGGCCTCGCGGTGCGCAAATACATCCTGAAGCGGCGCGGCGTGCTGGCCTCCGACGCGCAGCGCAAGCCGGGCGCCGGGATCAGCGCGACCGCCAAGGGCGAGATCGAATATTTGCTGTCGCGGGTCGCCCGGCGCGATCCGCGCGCCGGCAAGCTGTCGTGAGCCCGCCGGCCCCATGAGCGACGTCGACGCCATCGTGGTCGGGGCCGGCGTGGTCGGCCTCGCGGTCGCGCGGGAGCTGGCGCTGTCCGGCCGCTCGGTGATCGTGCTGGAGCAGGCCGAGGGCGTCGGGACCGAGACCTCCTCGCGCAACAGCGAGGTGATCCACGCCGGGCTGTACTACCCGACCGGGAGCCTGAAGGCCCGCTTCTGCGTCGACGGCAAGGCGCTGCTCTACGCCTTCTGCGAGAGCCACCACGTCCCGCACCGGCGCTGCGGCAAGCTGGTCGTCGCCACCGACGAGGTGGAGCTCGCCGCCGTCGAGGCCATCCGGCGCAAGGGCGAGGCGAATGGCTGCGACGACCTGACGATGATCACGGCCGGGGCGGCGCTCGCCATGGAGCCCGCGCTGTCCTGCGTCGGGGCGCTCTGGTCGCCCTCCACGGGCATCATCGACAGCCACGCCTATATGCTGGCCCTGCAGGGCGACGCCGAGGAGGCGGGCGCCGCCTTCGCATTCCACACGCCGTTCCTGCGCGCGGACGCCACCGGCAACGCCATCGTGGTGGAGACCGGCGGGGCCGAGCCGATGCGGATCACGACGGGAGCGCTGGTCAATTGCGGCGGCCTGCATGCGTCCAGCGTGGCCGCGGCGACCGAGGGGCTTCGAACCGACCAGGTTCCCGAGACCCTCTACGCCAAGGGCAACTATTTCGTGCTGACCGGGCGCGCGCCCTTCAGCCGGCTCATCTATCCGGCGCCGCACACGCATGGGCTCGGCGTTCACCTCACCATCGACCTCGGCGGGCAGGCGCGGTTCGGGCCCGATGTCGAATGGGTCGACGCCATCTCCTACGAGGTCGACCCGGCCCGGGGCGAGGGCTTCGACGCCGCCATCCGGAAATACTGGCCCGGCCTGCCGGAGAACGCCTTGGCCCCGGGCTATTCGGGCATCCGGCCCAAGATCGCCGGCCCGCACGATGCGGCTCCGGATTTCCGCATCGACGGACCCGGCGAGCACGGGGTTCCCGGGCTGGTCAACCTGTACGGCATCGAAAGCCCCGGCCTGACCGCTTCGCTGGCGCTCGCCGCCGAGGTCGTCCGCAGGCTGGGCTGAGCGGGCTATTCCAGCCGCACCATGACGCTGTCGGTGGCTCCCGCCGCGTCCATGACGGAGACGCGGGCGAACCCCGCGCCGTCCGGCTTCCAGGCGCCCTGCCGTCGGCTGTCGGGCTCCCCGACGGGCCGGCCGTTCACGAGCCAGATTAGCGGCGGCGTGCCGCCCATCGCCTTCAGGGTGAGGCTCGCATCGGCCCCCGCGCCCGTCGCGAGGCCGAGGTCGACGCGCGCCCCGTCGGGCGGGAACGCGATTTTGAGCGGCGCGCCCAGGGCGGCGAGGAGCGGCCGAGGGGCCTCCCTGCGCAGCCGGCGCAGGGGCGGCGGCAGGCCCAGATTGGTCGTGATCAGGGCGTCGCGCGGGGCCGGGATCGATTCGGGTTCGCCGCCCAGCCGCGAGAACGCGTCGAACAGGATCGGCGCCGCGACCTGCCGGCCGATGAGGCCGGGCACCGCCGCGCCGTCGGGGCGGCCGACCCACACCCCGATGGTGAGGCGGCGGTCGAACCCGACCGCCCAGGCGTCACGGTAGCCATAGGAGGTGCCCGTCTTGAAGGCGAGCCGTCCGGAGAGGGCGTTGGCCGGGGGCGGCGCCCCTCGCAGCACATCGTACACGTACCAGGACGAGACCGGCTCGGCGATGCGGCCGCCCGGGTCCGGGACCAAAGGCCGGTCCGCGTTCCACGCGAGCGGGGGCGCCTGCCCGCCTCGCGCCAGCCCGACATAGAGGCGCACCAGGTCGGTGAGCCTGATCCCGAGGCCGCCCAGGCCCACGGCGAGACCGGGCGCCGCTTCCTTCGGCACGACCAGGTCCGCCCCGGCCCCGCGCAGGCGCGCCAGGAACCGGGCCGGCCCGACATCGGACAGGAGCTCCACGGCCGGGACGTTGAGGGACAGCTGCAACGCCCGGCGCGCCGTCACCGAGCCCTGGTAGGACAGGTCGAAATTCTCCGGCGCGTACAGCCCGAAGCGCGACGGCCGGTCATCCAGGATGGTCTCCGGGTGGGCGAGGCCGGCCTCGAAGGCCATCGCGTAGATGAAGGGCTTCAGGGCCGAGCCCGGCGACCGCACGGCGTTGGCCATGTCGATTGAACCGGCCCGCTCGGCGGAGCCGTAGTCGGCGGCCCCCACATGCGCCCGCACCTCGCCGGTGGCGTTGTCGACCGCCAGGATCGCCACCGACAGGCGCGGACCGAGCGCCTCGGCCCGCTCCCTGGCGAGGGATTCCAGCGCCGCCTGCGCCCGAGCGTCGAGCGTGAGGCGGTGGATTCTCTTGGTCGGATCCAGCCGCACGGCCGCGTCCGCGGCGTGGGCGGCCAGCAGCGGAACGGCTCGCCGGCCTGTCGGGGACGGCTCCCGCCGGGCCAGGTCGGCTTCCGCGCGCCCAAGCGCCCCATGCGCCACGGCGCGGTCCAGGACGCGGTCGCGAGCCGCCCGGGCGGCCTCGGGCGAGCGGTCCGGCCGCCGCGTCTCGGGCGACTGCGGCAGCGCGACGAGCAGCGCCGCCTCGGCGGTGGTGAGCCGCTTCGGCTCCTTGCCGAAATAACCGAGCGAGGCGGCGCGCAACCCCTCCAGATTGCCCCCATACGGGGCGAGCGAGAGGTAGAGGTCGAGGATCTGGTCTTTGCTGAAGCGGGCCTCGAACTGCACGGCCCGCACCGCCTGGCGCAGCTTGGCCGCAAGCGTCCGCTCCTCCCGCGGCTCCAGCAGGCGCGCCACCTGCATGGTCAGCGTCGAGCCGCCCGAGACGACGCGGCCGCGCCGGACCGCCTGCCACGCGGCCCTCGCGAAGGCGCGCCCGTCGAGGCCGCCATGGCTGCGGTAGCGCCGGTCCTCATAGGCGGTCAGGAGCGCGATGAAGCGGGGATCGACCTCCGCCACCCGAGTCGGCAGCCGCCAGCGGCCGTCCGGGGTCGTGAAGGCGCGCAGAAGCCGCCCGTCCCGGTCCGTCACCGTCACGGAGCCATCCCCGACATGGGACAGGTCCAGCGGCCCGAGGCGGTCCACATAGGCCCACAGCGCCAGCGCGGCGAGCCCCGCCGCCGCCAGCGTCGCCAGCCCGCCCCGGACGAGGAGCCGTCCCGGCCTCGGCCAGCCTCTCTTCACGGCGTCGGAAGGCGGCTCGTCGCGTTCAGGCGCGCTCACAGGCGGGTCCTCACCGGGCCGCCATCACCTCGAGGGAGCCATACGCCGTCCGGCCGAACCGGTCCGGGCGGTACATGTCCTCGACGGTGGCGGGCGGATGCACGAAGCGCCCGGGCGAGACGGCCCGGACCATATAGGCGAGGCTGAACACCGCGAGCTGGTCCGGCGACCGGTCGATCGCCGCCGCGAAGCGGTCGTCCCTGTATTCGGAGGCCGCGGGCTCGACGTCCCGCTTCAGCCAGGAGAGGCCCTGCAGGGCGTCGCCGTCGACGAGCTTGGGATTGTCGATCTCCAGGCCGGCCGGCAGCATGTCGACCAGCAGGAGGCGGGCGTATTTCGCCTCCGGCTCGGTCACCTTCAGCACCACCACGAGCCTGTCGTTCTGCCGCAGCGTGGCGGGCTCCACCTTGGTCCCGTCGAGCTTGTAATAGCTGCGCTCCACCGTGTAGCCCTGGCTGGCGGCCGGCTCCGGCGTGGAGGGCACGCCCGACAGCGTGATCACGGCCTGGGACGGAACCTGTCCCGCATTGGCCACCGTCACGGGACGTCCCTCGAGCGCCTCGCCCTTCCAGCTGCGGAACAGGGCGCCCGCGCGCGGGGCGCCGTCGACGGTCAGGCGCAGCGTCTCGGCGTCCTTGGCGAGGCCCTCGGCCGCCAGCACCATCCAGGCGTTCTCCTGCGTGCTCGTGTAGGTCGTGGCGCTGCGCGCCTCGTCCACCACGGCGCTGGCGCGCTGCAGCATGTCGCGCCCCTGGCCCGCCTCGGCGGCGAGGGCCAGGATCCCGGCCCCGTCGCGCAGCCGCGTGCCGTAGTCCGGCCGCGACAGCCGGTCGTCCTTGAGGCCCCGGATGGCGTCCACGGCCGACGTGAAGGCCGACTGGGCGCGTCCCCGGTCGCCGAGCAAGGCCAGCGCGGCCGCCACCTGGGCGCGCGCCAGCGGCGACCCGAAGGCGTTGAGCTTCGTGTCGGCGAGGTAGCGAAGGTCGCCCATCACGGGCCGGCCGTTGCGGGCCAGCACATAGATCGCATAGGCGAGCTCTTGGCCCTTGCCCTGCTCCACCTCGGAGGCGTTGGCGACCGTGTTGCGCAGCCGGTCCAGCGCGATGTCGAGGGCCTTCTGCGGCACCGCGAAGCCGCGCTCGCGGGCCCGGGTGAGGAAGTCCGTCACATAAGCGTCGAGCCAGGCGTCCTCGGACCCGCCGACCGACCACAGGCCGAACGCCCCGTTGGCGTCCTGGCGCGACAGCACGCGGTCGATGGCGTCGCGGATGCGGTCGTCGGTCTTGTCGTCGAGCGCCAGGGCCTCGGCCCGGGCGAGCTTGTTGACATAGAGCAGCGGCATCGCCCGGCTGACGACCTGCTCGGAGCAGCCATAGGGATAGCGGTCGAGGGCCTGCAGCAGCGCCGGGACGTCGATCGCCCCCGCCGGCGAGACCGCCAGCGAGACCGAGGCGGTGCCCGGCACGAAGTCGGCCACGAGGTCGTTCGACACCGTGAGGCTCGTTCCGGCCGGCAGCGGCCGGACGATTCGCCTGTAGACCGTGCTCGCGCCGGGCTGAACCCGGATGGCGAAGCTCTGCGTGGCGTCGAGCCCCGGACCGGTGAGCCGCAGGTCGACGCCCGCCGGGCCGACGCCCGTGGCCGTGACCGGGATGACGACGCTGGTCCGGCCATTCGCCTCCAGCTTCACCACGGAGCGCGTCGCGGACGCCGGAATGGCCAGCGGACCCCGGATATCGAGGTCGATGACGTAGTCTCCCGCCGGCCCTTCGACATTGTCGACCTGCATGAAGAAGCGCGACTGGTCGCCGAGATTGAGGAAGCGCGGCAGCGTGCCCGCGACCACCACGGGATCGCGCACGATCACGTCGGCCGTGGCGCTCCCGACCCGCCCCTTGGCCCAGGCCGCCGCCATCACCCGGACGGTCCCGTTGAAGCCCGGAATGTCGAACGACACCTTGGCCTCGCCGTCCGGCCCGACCTTGACCACGCCCGAGTAGCGCGACACCGGCTCCTGCGTGGGCGGGCTGGCGTCCCCCGACAGGGCCGCGCTGTCGCCGCCCGACCGGATGGCGCCCCGGACGCCCTGCATTCCGTCGATCAGGAATCCGTAGAGGTCCCGGATCTCGGTCCCCATCTGGCGCTGGCCGAAGAAGAAGTCGAACGGCCGCGGCGCCTCGTAGCGCGTCAGGTTGAGGATGCCGACGTCGACGGCCGCGACCGTCACATAGGCCTCTTCCCCGGCCTGTAGCCCGGCCAGCCTGATCGGCAGCTCCAGTCTCTGGCGGGGCCGCATCTTCTCGGGCGCGCCAAGCGACACCCCGATGGTGCGCGCGTCCCGGTCCACGGCGAACCAGGCGACGCCAAGCGCGCGCCCGGGCAGGCGCTTGGCCGCGACGTCCAGCGGCCGGTGCGCGAGGGCCACCACATAGGCTCCGGCGCCCCAGTCCGACTTCACGGGGACGTCCACGGCGTTCTCGCCGGCCTTCACGTCGACGACGGTCAGCTCGCGCACGCTGTCGCTGACGACCGCCACCGTGGCCTTGCCGGCGAAGCGCGGCGCCAGCTTGAGCCGCATGGTCTCGCCCGCCCGGTAAGCCGGCTTGTCCAGCGAGACCTCCAGCATGTCGGGCGTGTCCGCAGTGGCGTCCCCCGACCACCCGACCGTGAAGGTCACGCTGGTGTCGCCGCCTTCGCCCCCGCCGCGCAGGTCGAGCCGGTAGCTGCCCCACTGCACCGGGATGCTGAGCCGCGCCGGCTGGTCGGCCGCCACGTCGATGGCTCCGTCCGCGATGCGGCGGGCGGACTTGACCGCCTCGTAGTTCCAGCGGCCCTCCTGGTTGAACCACTGGTAGCGGCGCTCGACCTTTTGCAGGGTCCATTGCAGGCCCTTGCGGGCCAGCTTCTGGCCGTCCGGGCCGGCCATGACGATGTCGAAGGTCGCCGCCGCGCCCTCGGCGAGGTCGCCGAACAGCTTTTTGACCGCCGGGACCGGCCCCTTCGGGCGGATCGGCAGCGTCACGGACCGCTCCACCGCGCGCCCGCCGGTCTCGCCGACCCGCAGGGTGATCCGCGCCTGCACGGGCCGCGGCGCGGCGACGTCGGGAAGCGCCACCGTCACGGCGGCGCGCCCTCGCGCGTCGGTGACGGCCTTGTCCTCGATCTCGCCCGAGACGTTCTCGAAGGGCTCGTCCTGCAGGCCCACCACATAGCCGTCGAGGCCCGGCAGCGCCGGCCCCTCCAGCGGCTGGATGCTGTACTCGCCGGTGACGTCCAGCTCGGCTCCGGGCGCGCCGTAGAGATAGCGGGCCGCCACGTCGATCTGCGCCGGCTCGCCCGAGCGCAGGCTGGGCTGGCGCGGCTTCAGGTCGAGCTCGATCCGCTCGGGGACGTAGTCCTCCACCAGGAACGTGACCTCCCCCAGCGCTGGCGCCTTGGGATCCGCAAAGGCCTGGACCCGCCAGGATCCCCGCGCCGCGCCGGGGAGCAGCGGCAGCGAGAAGGCGCGCCCGCCCAGCCCCTGGTCCTCGACCACGGCGCGCTTGTATTCGACGCCGTCCGGCCGCTTGGCCACCAGCGTGAGCGGCAGCCCCGGCATGGCGACACCCTTGAGGTCGCGCAGCAGGGCGGTGACGTTGACGGTCTCGCCCGAGCGGTAGACGCCGCGTTCCGTGTACAGCATGGCGTCGAGCGCCTTGGGGGCCACGCGACCCTTGACGCCGCGGTCGGTGAGGTCGAAGGCCGCCTGGCCGAGATCGAGGAACCCGTAGTCGCCCTTGGAGTCGGTGGCCACCACCAGGCTCGGCGCCAGGCCGCCCTGGCCGCGCGCCAGGCCGGGGTCGAAGGCGGCATGGCCGGACGCGTCGGTGGGCCGGGTCGCCAGGATCTCGTTGTTGCGCGCCACGAGGCGCAGCTCCACCCCGCCGAGCGGTTCGGCGCTGGCCAGCGAACGCACCAGCACGTGCACCCCATCCTCGCCCGAGAAGGCGGTCAGGCCGAGGTCCGACACCACGAACCACTGCGTGGCGCGCAGCGCGTAGTCGTCCTGGTCGTTGGAGTCGGAACGCTCTCCGACGGGCCGGGCCGTCATCACATAGACGCCGGGCTCGAGCTTGCCGACCGCCTCCGTGACCGGGAAGGCCGTGACCACGTCGCGGTTCAGCTCCATGGCGGTGTCGAGCGTGCCGCTCCAGATCTTGACGCCCTCTTCGTCGGCGATCTGTTTGGCCCGCGTCCCGCCGATCTGCGACAGGAAGTCCTCGGAGCGGACGGTCGGCAGCAGGCTGCGGTCCCCGATGCGGGAGATGGCGACCGCCACCTTGGACGTGTTCACCGAGACGACCGGCACGCCTTCCTGTCCGACGCGCGGCAGGACGTAGTTCTTGCCGGTGAAGCGCACCTGCGGCGACCGGTCCCGCACGTAGATCTCATAGTCGGCCGACTTCAGCAGCGTCTCCTCGACCGAGGAGGGGAGGCCCTGGCGCAGCACCACGGCGTAGCGTTCGCCATGCTTCAGCCCGTCCACGCAAAGCTGCCGGCCGTCCGCCGTCACGGCCGCGTTGGCGCTGCCCGACACCGCCACGAAGGGCGTGAAGTCGACCTTCCCGCGCGCCAGCCCTTCGGAGAACTGAAAGCACACGCGCGGCGCCGACGAGTCGCTGTCCACCTTGTAGTCCAGGATGCGGAAGCCGTATTTCTCGCGCATGGCCTCGTAGGCGGGCCGGACCTTCGCGTTGTCGGCGATCTGCAGGCTGGCCCGGTAGGCGTCGAGCGCGGCACGCCAGCTCTCGCGCGCCCCATAGGCTTCGCCCAGCGCCGCCAAAGCCGCGGCCTCGTCGGGCCGGGCGGCGGCGCGCTGATAAGCCATGTAGGCCGACGCGGTCGCCCGCTCGGTCAGGCGCCACTTCTCGCTGGCGTCCTTAGGGTCGGTCGCGAGCGTCGCCCGGGCGTAGGCCAGCCACGACGCCGCGTCCCGCGGATCGAGCGCGAGCGCCTGCGTGAGCAGCCCGAGCGCGCGGCGGGCGTCGCCCCGGCCCAGCAGGGCCGCGGCCTCGCGCCGGAGCTGGTCAGGTTGCTTGCCTTGCGCGGCGGCGGCGCCGTCCTTGCGGATCTGCTCCTCCAGCCGGACCGCCTCGCTCGCCAGGTCGTCCCGGACGAAGCTCTTGGCGCTCTGGGCCCAGGCCGCCCCGGCGGTCGAGAGCGCCAGGGCGAAGGCCAGCGCACGGGCCAGGTGAAGCATGACGACGCGCATGGGGGTCTCTCCGGACGGCGGCGCTATAGCCTAGCATCTCGCCATGGGCGTGTAAGATGTGGAACAACATACAATCGCGAATTGTAGCGGCGCGAGCCGCCGCGCCGGAGCCTCGTCGCATGCCGCATTCTCCCTGCTTCCTCGCCAGTTCGGCGGCGGTCCTCGCTCTGGCTGCGGTTCTGGCGCCCTGGACGCCGGCGCCGGCCCAGACCCCGCCGCCCGCCCCTGCGCCGTCCGCCAGGCCGGATCCCGCCTACGAGGCGGCTAAGGCCGCCTTCGACCCGCTCCCGGAGGCGGATCGCAAGGCCATCCAGGAGGCCCTGATCTGGACGGGCGATTTCTCCGGCGCGGGCGCGGGCGGGTTCGGGCCGATGACCTACCGGGCCATCGTCGCCTTCCAGAAGCGCCAGAAGGCTGCGCCGGACGGCGTCCTGCAGCCCCGGGACCGGGCTGAATTGCTGGCCGCCGCGGACAGGGCGCGGCAAGCGGCCCGCTTCGTCCGGCTCGTCGACCCGCGCAGCGGGGTCCGCATCGGCGTGCCGCAGCGCTGGCTCGAGAGGTCGCAACCGGTCCAGGGCGGAACGCGCTATCTGTCGGCCGACGGCGCGATGCTGCTCGAAACCATCAGCCTGCCCGGCGGCGAGGCGGATCTCCCCGCGCTTTTCGATCGCTACAAGGCGGACGGGCCGGGGCGCAGGACGACCTACAAGGCGCTGCGGCCGGACTGGTTCGTCACCGCGGCGGATCTCGACGGCCGCAAGACCTACACAAGGGTATCCAGCGGCTCCGGCGGGCTGCGCGGCTTCACCTTCACCTACCCGGCCGCGGGCGGCCCCGAATTCGACCGCCTCGTCATCGCGGTGGCCAACAGCTTCGAGCCGTTCCCCCCGGCCTCCGCCAAGCCGCCCGCCCCGGCGACGGCCGGCGTTCCGTCCGCGTCCGCCTCGCCGCAGGCCGTCTCCCCCTCGGCTCCGCCGATTGTGGCCGCGCCCACGCTGGCCGGATCCGCCGTGGCGGCGGCGAATGGCCGCTTCGTCACCGCGGCGCGCCTGGAAGGCTGCCAGGCGCTGAGCGTCGCCCGCAAGCCCGCCCGCGTCGTCAGGGAGGACAAGGCCGCCGGCCTCGCGCTGCTCGAGGTTGCGGGACTGCGGCCCGCCTCTGTGGGACTCGCGGCCGAGTCGCCGGATGACGCCGCCTCCCTGGTCGCGCTCGGCTATTCGGGCTCGCCCGACCCGCAGCTCTTCGTCATGCCGGCGCAGGCGCGGGTGGTCGACGCCTCCACGCTCAGGGTCTTCGCCGGGCTGCAGAAGGGCGCCGGGGGAAGCCCGGCGTTCGACCGCCAGGGCAAGGTGGTCGGCCTCGTGGCCGGAAGCGCGCCCGAGCCGCGCCTCGTCGCCGGAGTGGCGCCCCAGACGAGCTGGCCGATGGTGAGCGCCGCCGCAGTGGCGCGCTTTGTGGGGGAGGCGGTCCCCGCCGCGCCGGCGGGGGCGCCGGCCGAGCCGCTCACGGCCGGGCAGATCGCCGCCCTCGCGAAAGCGTCGGTGCTGCCGGTCGAGTGCCAGAAGGCGCCGTGAGGCCGCTCAGCCGGTGAACACGACCGTCTTGCGGCCGTTGAGGATCACGCGGTCGTCCAGGTGGTCGGCCAGCGCCCGCGCCAGCACGCGGCGCTCGATGTCGCGGCCCTTGCGGACCAGGTCCTCCGGCGTGTCGCGGTGGGTGATGCGCTCCACGTCCTGCTCGATGATCGGACCTTCGTCGAGGTCCGACGTCACGTAGTGGGCCGTCGCGCCGATCAGCTTCACGCCGCGCTCATGCGCCTGATGGTAGGGCTTCGCGCCCTTGAAGCCCGGCAGGAAGGAGTGGTGGATGTTGATGCAGCGGCCGGTCAGCTTGGCGGCGAGCCCGTCCGACAGGACCTGCATGTAGCGCGCGAGCACGACGACCTCAGTCCCGGTGCTCTTCACCAGCTCCCAGAGCTGCGCCTCCTGCTCCATCTTGGTCTGCCGCGTGACGGGCAGGCAGTGGAACGGCGCGTCGCCGAAATCGATGCGCCCATAGGTCTCGCGCGGATGGTTGGAGACGATCGCGGCGATGTCCATGTTCAACTCGCCATTGCGCCAGCGGTAGAGCAGGTCGACGAGGCAGTGGTCGAACTTGGAGACGAGCAGCATGACCTTGCGGGGCTCGTTGCGGGCCCGGACGGTCCAGTCCATCCCGAAGCGCTCGCCCACCGGCTGGAACGCCGCCCGCAGGTCCGCCGCCTGGGGACGGGCCGCGACGGCGTTGAACACGACGCGCATGAAGAAGCGGCCGGTCTCGACGTCGTCGAACTGCTGCGCGTCCAGGATGTTGCAGCCGGCCTCGAACAGCAGCGTCGAGACGGCGGCCACGATGCCGGGACGGTTGGGACACGAGAGCTTCAGCACGAAGGCGTCGGGCGCCTCGGCGGTTGCGGGGACGGGGGACTCGGAGGTCATGGCGTTCAGGGTTCCGGCCGCGTGGTCGGGCACGACCTACCGCGAGGCGCGCCATCCTGCAACGCACCATAACGGCCGTGGCGGGCCGGACTGGCCCCAAACGGACGAATGCCTTGCTTCAGCCGACCAGCAGCGCCGCCCCGGCGGCCGCGACCCCGAAGCCGACGGCTCGGCCCGCGAGCGGCGCCGTCCGCACCAACAGCGCCGAGAGGGCGATCCCGGAGACGTGCAGCAGGGCCGTGGAGACGATGAAGCCTAAACCGAAGGCAAGCCCTGCCGCATCCGTAGGCGTTTCGGCGCCATGCGCCTGGCCGTGGGCCACCGCCAGGGCCGCGCAGAGCGCCGCGCCGACCGCGACCGGCGCCCGGACGCCCCAGGCGATCGCGACGCCCAGCACCGCGACCGAGAGCGCGACGCCCGCCTCCGTCCAGGCCGACGCATGACCCGACGCGGACGCCGCCGCCGCCAGGGCCATCGCGGCCAGGAAGGACAGCGGCCACGCCCAGCGCGCGGCGCCGCCGACGAGGCCGGCCCAGACGCCCACCGCCGTCATGGCGAGGAGATGGTCCAGCCCCGAAACGGGGTGCCACAACCCCGCGGCCAGGCCGTGGACATGCGGCTGCGCGCCGGTATGCGCCAGCGCCGGCGACACGAGGGCCAGGACGAGGAGGGGGGCGAGACGAAACGGCGACATCAGGTTCTCCAGGCAGGGCGGCGACAACTGGGTTTCGGCGGAATGCAAGCGGTGGGCCGGAGGCTAGCCTCTCAGCCCGCCGGCCGTCTCGATGAAGTCGGCCACCACGTCCACGCCCTCGCCCGAGCGGACATTGGTGAACACATAGGGGCGATCCCGGCGCATCAGCTTGGAATCCCGGTCCATCACGGCGAGGTCCGCGCCCACGAATGGGGCGAGGTCGATCTTGTTGATGACCAGCAGGTCCGAGCGCGTGATGCCGGGGCCGCCCTTGCGGGGGATCTTCTCGCCGCCCGACACGTCGATGACATAGACGGTGATGTCGGCGAGCTCGGGCGAAAAGGTCGCGGCGAGGTTGTCGCCGCCCGATTCGATGAGAATCAGGTCCAGCTTCGGGAATCGCCGGCGCATCTGGTCGATGGCGGCGAGGTTCAGCGAGCAGTCCTCCCGGATCGCGGTGTGCGGGCACCCGCCCGTCTCCACGCCCATGATGCGGTCCTCCGGGAGCGCTCCCGCCACGGTCAGGAGGCGGGCGTCCTCCTTGGTGTAGATGTCGTTGGTGATGGCGCAGAGATCGTAGACGTCGCGGAAGCGCTTGCAGAGCGCCTCCATGAGGGCCGTCTTGCCCGATCCGACGGGCCCGCCGATGCCGACGCGAAGCGGGCCATGGGGGGTGGGGGTCATCTGCATCTCCGGACAGGTGGGGCCAGGTCGGGACCCGGCGTCGCTGAGGCGCGGCCATCCACATCCTGTGCCAAGCCGAGCCGGGGCGGGCTGGGGATCAGGAGCGGAACAGCCGCGAATACTGGGTCTCGTGCCGCAGGGAGGCGATGTCCGACCGGTACGCGGCGCCGCCGACGTCGTCCAGGCTGGACGACTCCGCGAAGGAGGCCGCACTGCGAACATGCGGCAGCATGGCGGCGATGATCTTCTGGCCGTCCGTCTGCCCGATCGGGCCGAGGCGCACGACGGCGGAGACGAGGTTGCCCACGAAGGCCAGCAGGGCGGCCTCGAGCACCGCGCCCAGCGGAGCGCCATGGCCCGCAGCCGCCACGCCGAGGGCGACCGGATAGGCCACGTCGTCGGTCCACTCCGCGGCGAAGCGGTCGACGGCGGCGCAGGGCCAGGCGGACCGGACCGCGATCATGAAGGCGTTGCCCTGCGCGGCCGCTTCTAGGCGCCGCTCGCGCGAGGGCTGCAACGCCAGGGCGAGCTCCGCGACCGCGCCCAGGGCGCCCCGGTCGCCGGCGGAGGCGGCCCGGTGGGCGGCCGCCAGCAGGACCGCGTCGTTCCGGCCCGATCCGGCGTCGAGGAGATCGGCGATCCAGGCCTGCGCGCTTGCGGCGTCCGATACCTGCCCGGTCTCTACGGCCCATTCGAGGCCGTGCGAATACGCGAACGCGCCGACCGGAAAGGCCGGCGAGAGCCAGACCAGCAGCGGCAGCAGGCCGGCCTCAGCCATGCGGGCGCTTGTGGGCCGGGCCGCCGTCATGCGCGTGGCGATGAGAGTGGTCGTGCGCGTGGTCATGTCCGTGGTCGTGCGCGTGATCGTGGCCGCACCCGCATCCCGGCCCATGGTCGTGAGGATGGGCGTGGGCGGACGCATGCGCATGGGCGTGGCTCTCGGC